>JAJDCS010000031.1 GCA_029260715.1 Phycisphaeraceae bacterium
CTGGCGGCGGCATTGCTGCGGAACCCCGAGCTGGCGACTTTCGCGTACAGCGTTCGGTCTGCGGAGGCGCGGACGCTCCAAGCAGGACTCTGGCCAAACCCGGAGGTAGAAGCTGAGTTTGAGAATTTTGCCGGGTCGGGAGGCGCATCGGGCACCGACGCCTTGGAGACAACGATTGCGCTGAGTCAGACCTTTCCGCTCGGTGGTGATATCGAGCACCGGCGGCGAAGCGCTGAACTGCAAGGTGAACTGGCGGGTTGGGACTACGAAGCCGCTCGAATCGCTTTGTTGACCGAGGTGACACAACGATTCGTGAATGTCCTTGTCACGCAACGCCAAGTCGAACTGGCGCAGGAATCGGTGAAGCTTGCCGAGCAGGTGCGCGATTCGATCAATCGCCGCGTCGACGCGGGTGATGCCCCGGCCGTTGAACGTCTACGGGCCGTCGTGCCGGTGGTGTCGGCCAAAGTTGAGCTTCAGGGCGCCCAGCGCGCGTCGGATGCGGCGCGCCTGCACCTAACATCGACCTGGGGCAGCACGTCGCCGCGTTTCGTGAAGGTGGTAGGCGATCTCAACACCATACAACCCGTTCCACCCGCCCCGGCATTGGTCGCCCTGGTTAATCAAAACCCCGACGTGGCGCGTTGGGCGATAGAAATCACTGCCCGCCAGACAAAGATAAAGCTTACTCAAGCCGAGGCCATGCCTGACCTGACCGGCGCCCTTGGTTATCGACGCCTCAACGACTCGGACGACAACGCTCTGGTGGCGGGCATTTCAATCCCACTTCCTATCTTTGACCGTCGACAGGGCGACATTCTTGCCGCAAGACTGGACGTGGCATCCGCTCATCAGGAACGCCGGGCAGCCGAGTTGCGGGTGCAGGCCGCGCTTGCCGCGGCTTACGCCCAGCTTACGACGGCTCACAGCAAAGCGGTCATACTCCGCGACGAAGCTCTGCCTCCAGCCACCGAGGCTTACGAGGCTATCCGGCGGGCGTTCGATCAAGGCGACTTGGGCTTTCTTGATGTACTGGACGCAGAACGCACGCTAATTGATTTTCGACAGCAATACCTGGACGCATTGGCTGCCTACCACGGGGCGGTGGCCCAGATCGAGGGCCTGATCGGTCAACCGCTGGCGACGATACCGGTCGACTCTGCCCATAAACGCCAAGCCGACCTCGACACAAGCATGCCGGCATCGCCCGAACCTTTTGAGGAACCCAACCCATGAAGATATTAGAAACAACGACTGGAATGATTCGGACCCTTACGCTACTGCTGGGCTTGGTTCTCGTGCCCAACCCGACGTGGGCACAGCACGCCGAACATGATGACCATGCCGGGGATGACCATGGCGCAGAGAGCAGTCAGACTGAAGGCGACGAGCACGCCGGGCACGATCATGAAGAAAGCCATGACGACCACGGCGAGGAAGCAGACGGTCACGAAGGCCACGAGGGGCATGGCGAAGAGGAAACTGGCGCCATAAAGATTTCGCCATCGGTGGTGGAGGAGTACGGCATCAAGATCGAGCGTGCCAACCAAGGCAAGCTTGGCCAGACACTTCGGCTGCCGGGAGAAGTCGTATTCAATGCCGACCTGATCGCTCATGTCACGCCCAGTGTTGCGGGAATCGTAGTGAAAGTGACCAAGAGCGTTGGTGATCACGTCGAGGCAGGCGACATCATGGCGGTACTCAACAGCCGAGAGCTCGCCAGCGCCCGAAGTGATTTTCTGGCTGCCAAGGCACGCCTTGAGTTGGCCCAAGAGAATCTGGTTCGTGACGAGCGGTTGCTCAAGGACAAGATCGGGACCGAACGCAAGGTGCTCGAATCCCGCCAAGCGGTTCGGGAAGCCCAAATCGCTTTGAACTTAGCCGAGCAGAACCTACACGCCCTGGGGCATACCGATGAGGAGGTGCAGGCTATCCTCAAGGCGAAAGATACGTTACTGAGTCGATACGAGTTGCGTGCCCCGATTGGCGGTCTTGTGATTGCACGGGAGTTAACACGGGGCGAAGTGGTCAATGAACAACCGGAGCAATCACCCTTTATCGTGGCCGATATGTCAAGCGTGTGGGTCAACCTGACGGTGTACCAGCGGGACCTGGCGCGGGTACGGGCTGGCATGGCGGTGCAGATCGAGTTCGGCCACGGCATCCCCAGCGCTAGCGGGATGATCGCCTTCGTGAGCCCCGCAGTGGATGAGCAGACGCGCACGGCCACAGCGCGGATCGTGTTGCGTAACACGAAAGGCCAGTGGCGGCCGGGCTTGTTCGTGACCGGCTACGTTGCGCTGGACGAGTCAACGAAGGCCGCGATCGTCGTACCACGGACCGCATTGCAAACCGTCGATGATAAAACCGTGATCTTCGTCCAGACGGATAAAGGGTTCGAGCCACGCCCCGTTGAGGTCGGCCGGACCAACGGCACGCACGCAGAGATCCTGCGAGGCCTCGAAGCCGGCAGCCGTTACGTCGCCGCGAATGCGTTCGCACTCAAGGCCGAGATGAATCGTGCATCGCTGGAACACGCGGGGCATGCCCACTAATTAAGTTCACGAAAGATATTGAGCCATGATAGAACGAATCATTGATTTTTCCTTGCGCAGCCGGCTGATGGTGGCCTTGTTCGTGCTGCTGGTGATGGGCGCCGGCTACTGGTCGTACACGCAACTGCCGGTGGATGCGTTCCCCGACGTCTCGCCCAATCTTGTGCAGGTTTTCACCATTACAGATGGCCTCGCACCCGAGGAAATTGAGAAGTATGTGACCTACCCCGTCGAGGCCTCGATGACGGGGCTTCCGGGCATTGTCGAAATCCGAAGTATTTCCAATTTTGGGCTGTCGGTTGTCAACGTCTACTTCGAAGACGGCATGGACATCTATTTCACCCGCCGCCTGGTTGGCGAGCGGCTCCAGGAAGCCCGAGAGCAGATCCCCGAAGGCTTCGGCGAACCCGAGATGGGGCCGATCGCTTCCGGCATGGGCTTGATTCTCTATTACTATCTTGAAGACACAACAGGGCAATACACGCTCGAAGAGCTAAGGACCATCCAGGACTGGACCGTCAAGTTCCAACTCCAGACCGTGCCCGGCGTGACAGAAGTCCTCGGCATCGGCGGCTATGAGAAGCAATTCCACGTCAACATCGATCCTCAGGCGCTGCTCCGCTACGACCTGTCACTGCACGACGTCATCGAGCGGATCGAAGAGAACAACGTCAGCGTCGGCGCGCAATTTCTAGAGATAGATGCCGAAGAATATGTAGTGCGATCCGAAGGCTTGGCTCACGGTGTGGAGGACTTATCCAACATCGTGGTAAAGACCGAGGATGGCCGTGCCATCTACCTGCGGGATGTATCCAACATCGTGGTCGGCGGTGCTATCCGTCGCGGGCTGCAAACCCTAAACGGTGAGAAGGAGGTGGTGTCGGGGATGGTCGTGCAACTCTACGGCACCAACGCCTCGACCGTCATCGAGCGGGTTGAGGCGAAGCTTAAAGAGGTTCAGAAGGCACTGCCCGATGGCGTCAACATCGTCCCGTATTATGAGCAGAGCGAATTGGTCCAATCTTCTGTTAGCACCGTTCAGGGCGCCTTGTTCCAAGGCATCGGCCTGGTGGCGTTGGTCCTGCTCGTGTTCATGGGTGGATTCCGGCCGTCCATCGTGGTGGCTCTGGCAATTCCCTTTTCGGTGCTCTTCGCCACGCTGGCGATGGGTTACTTCGAGATCTCGGCCAACCTGATGTCGCTGGGTGGCTTGGCGATCGCTATCGGAATGATGGTCGACGGTACGATCGTCATGGTCGAGAACGTAGACCGCCTGCTGCGTGAGTCGGACCCGCACGAGTCGCGCAGTCATGTGGTGGCCCGCGCGTGTCATGAAGTCGGGCGGCCCATTGTCTTTGCAATTGCGATCATCATTATTGTTTTCCTACCGTTGTTCACGCTCCAGGGCGTCGAGGGAAAGATGTTTCGACCTCTCGCCTACACGGTCGCCTTGGCGATGCTGGGGTCACTTATCTTCGCGATCGTTGCTGCACCGATCTTCGCCGATCTCTTAATGAGGCGGCCCCAAACCGGTGACAGTGTGTCGGCTCGGATTCGCCGAGCGATCTTGAGCAGCCTGCCTGGGCAACGCAAGGCAAAACCACAAGACGTGCGTAGGGCTGAACAAGCCAATGACTCGAAAGAGAGCTTGGTCGTGCGGGCGTTGCTCGTGCCGTATCGGCCGGTTGTACGTTATTTTGTCAAGCAGCGATGGGCCGCGGTCGCGTTGTCGCTGGCCATGCTAATCGTCGGCATCATGATCTTTCCGCGTTTGGGCAGCGAATTCACCCCCCGTCTTAACGAGGGCGACCTCATCCTGAATCTAACGATGGCCCCGTCGATCTCACTCGAAGAAACCAAACGGCTGAATATGCTCGTTGAGCGTCGGATGATGCAGATCCCCGAGGTCGAATCCATCGTCAGCCGTATAGGCCGCGGTGAGGTGGGCGCCCATGCCGACCCGATCAATACCGTGCATGGACTGGTGGTACTCAAGCCCAAGGATCAATGGGTCAACGCCAAAAACCAGTCCGACGTGGAACGTGCGATCCGCAAGAAGCTTCAAGGCATGCCCGGCGTGCTGCTCAATATTACCCAGCCCATCCAGTTGACGGTCGACGAACTCATCGGTGGGGTCCGAGCGGAATTGGCGGTCAAACTCTTTGGCGAGGACTTGGACACACTTAAGGACAAGGCTGATGAGATCGCGTCAACCTTGCAGACACTCCAGGGTGCTGAAGATGTTCAGACCGCCCAAGTCACGGGCACCCCGCAACTGGTTATCCGCCCTAACCGTGAGGCGCTGGCTCGCTACGGCGTCAACTTGTCAGAGGTGCAGGAAACCATTCGTGCGGCGATTGGCGGTGTCGATGCGGGTCAAGTCTTCGACGGGATCCGCCGCTTCGATATCTATGTCCGCTACCAGAAGCCCTACCGAGCGATGCCTGAAGATGTGGCGAGCCTACTTGTGAGGACGCCCGATGGTCAGCGCTTGCCTCTCTCTGATCTGGCCGAGATCACATCGGTAGTCGGGCCACGCCAGATTACTCGTGAGAACACCCAGCGGTTTATCACCATCCAGGCAAACGTCGTCGGCCGTGACATCGGCGGGTTTGTCGAGGAGGCGCAGCAGGCCATCGAACGTGACGTGGAACTGCCGCCGGGATACCTCGTCACATGGGGCGGCCAATTCGAGCTGGCCCAACAGGCGAACAAGCGGCTGATGATCGTCGTGCCCATCACACTCGGGCTGATCTGTCTGCTGCTCTACAGCAGCTTCAATTCGCTAAAGAATACCGCTCTGATCATGCTCAACATCCCGTTGGCTCTGGTCGGCGGGATCCTCGGACTCTGGCTTCTAGGTGAGAATCTTTCGGTCCCGGCATCCGTCGGTTTTATCGCGTTGTTTGGAATCGCACTGGAGAACGGCATGGTGCTACTCACCTACCTGAATCAGCTCCTAGAAGAAGGTAAGCCGATAGATGAAGCCTCCATTCAAGGCGCCTTGTTGCGCGTTCGGCCTGTGCTGATGACAGCCGTGACGACCGCCTTGGGGCTGATCCCACTGTTGTTGGCCACTGGCACGGGTAGTGAGGTACAACGCCCACTGGCGATCGTCGTCATCGGGGGGTTGGTGACCTCCACGATTCTAACCCTGTTGGTTTTACCAGCCCTGTATAAGTGGTTCGCGATCAGTGTCGCTCGCAATAACATCTATTCACCGACTCGGACCGAGTCTCCTGATGGAGCTTAAGAAATGAAAAAGATTGAAGCGTTTTTAAAAACCCATCGCTTAGATGAAGTAACCCTCGCTCTACATAAGGTTGAAGGACTGAGTGGTATGACTGTCACAGATGCGCGTGGCTTTGGGCGTGGCACGACCGATGGTTCATCAGGACGAGAAGTCGTTGGTGACTTTGTTCCGACGGCGCGGATCGAAGTGTTCTGCAGTGACGATCTTGCGCCCAGCGTAATTAAAGCCATTGAAGGCGCCGCCCATACCGGCCTCCGTGGCGACGGCAAGGTGTACATGATTCCGGTTGAAGAGGCTGTCCGAATCAGCACAAACGAGCGAGGCGAGGCCGCGGTGTAGTCGCGGCACCGGTTCCAACGAACCTCTAACCGAAAGGGATGACATGAAGACGTTGTTAATAACGACACTCACCGTCTTGATCTCAACGCTTGGCGGCTGTGGAGAGGATAACACCGACAGCGACTCGACTCATCCTCCTATCCACGTCGGAGACGACCACGATGAAACAGAACATCACAAAGACCAATTGCACGACCACGCTGAAGAGGGGCGTGCGGAGCATGATGGAGATGACCACACAGGACATGACCATCATTGACCAAGGAACGTACGAGTGGCTAGAACCCGCAACAGAAAGCGGAAGCAAGTAGCGCGGACCGCTAAGCAGCAAAACAGCAGATGCGGCTCACCAAGCGGATGGAGCCTGATTGGTTTGTGGGCCCTAACCCCCATTCTCATGTGGGCCACCAGAGTCAGTCAGCGCTCACAGATTGCTCAAAAAGGTTATGCCCACGTGCCACTGCTATGGATTATTGTGCTGCTGGGGTTGGCGGTGATGACGATTGTGTTGACCGTTCAGTGGTACCGAGTCTATCGAGACAGACAGTCATAATGCCTGTGGTCAAAGAATGGCCTCCACGTTCCGGCCCGCTGGAATCAGACAGGCGAATGCGGTGAGAACACAGCGTAAGGAGACTACGCATATGAACACAAGAATACAATCGCGAGTCATCCTGACTGTTGGTAGCCTTCTCTTGGTTTTAGGCTGTGCCCCGAATCGGGCAAGCCTCGTAGAGTCCAACAACGTGTCCGTGGAGCGGATGGCCACGCCCCACGTATATTTCCCGTGGGTGGACGTCTTCCGCGAAAACGGCGCGGCGGTCGTCAAGGGTGCGATTCGACAACGATATCAGCATAAGCACTCAATGTCGGGACACATTGATGTGTTGCTCAGTGACCCCGACGGACAGGTGATTGAACAAGCTCAGGCCTCCATCCGACCCCACCGTCTTACTCGAAGAGGTCCAAAACAAGCCCACTTCGACGTGCCATTAACCACGATGCCCCCCGATGGCGCCGTGATCCGAGTCCAGTATCACAATCGCCCTCACCATACGTCGGAAGGCAATCATTCTTCAAGAGAACCTGTTAAGCCTTTAATCATGAATGACACATAGAACCATGAGTCAACAGGCATTCAAAGTCGAAGGCATGGACTGCGCCGAGGAGGTGGCGGTATTAAAGCATGAACTCGGACCTATGGTAGGAGGAGAAGGCCGGCTCTCCTTCGACCTGATCCGGGGCACAATGACGGTGCAGTTGGAGTCAAACAAACTCCCTACGGCTGACATCATCCAAGCCGCTTCTCGAATAGGGATGCGAGTACGGGTCTTAGAAGAGGGAAAGCAGACCGCCCCAGAGCGACCTGGTATAACCTCGTGGCTTCGGCCAGCCCTGACGGCCGCAAGCGGCGTATTCACACTCGCGGCTTTTTCCATCCACGCCTCACAGACCGGTGGGATAGTCCAGGCGCTTGGGGCTGAGGGAGTCGCTGTGGCTCACCAGGTGCCCTTGGCGGCTAAGGCCCTTTACACCCTCGCCGTGATATCCGGGGTATGGCTCGTTCTTCCAAAAGCCTGGTTTGCGCTTAGACGTGCTAGGCCGGACATGAACCTGCTCATGACCGTCGCGGTGTGCGGTGCCGTGGCGATCAACGAGTGGTTTGAGGCTGCTACGGTCGCTTTTCTCTTTTCGGTTTCACTGCTACTTGAATCCTGGAGTGTAGGTCGTGCCCGGCGGGCCGTTGAAGCACTGCTTGAGAGCGCGCCGACCACCGCTCACATCAAGCACCCAGACGGCACGGAGAAGCAGGTGCCAGCCGAGTCCGTGCCCGTTGAGTCCACCATCATCGTCAAACCCGGCGAACGCATCCCGCTCGACGGGCTTGTCCTGCAGGGCGGCAGCCGGGTGAATCAGGCGCCCATCACCGGCGAGAGCGTCCCTGTCGCCAAAACCATCGGTGATGAGGTCTTTGCAGGCACCGTTAATGGCGACGGAGCCCTTGAAATCCGGACGACCAAGGCCGCCTCCGATACCACCCTGGCACACATCATCCGCCTCGTTAGCGAGGCCCAGTCCCGACGCGCACCCACTGAGCAATGGGTTGACCGGTTTGCCCGTGTCTACACACCCGCTGTGATGGGGCTCGCTGTTCTGGTGTTCGTTGTGCCCCCAATGGTATTCGGCGGCGCCTGGGGAGACTGGTTTTACCGCTCGCTGGTTCTGCTGGTTATCGCGTGCCCGTGTGCGCTGGTGATCTCTACGCCGGTGAGTATTGTGGCGGCGCTTGCCGCTTCTGCTAGCCGCGGCGTGCTTGTCAAGGGCGGTGTGTACATGGAGGCCGCCGGTCGACTCAGAGCCTTTGCCTTTGATAAGACCGGCACGCTCACGGAGGGCCGCCCCAAGGTGGTGGCGGTAGTACCACTTGCTGACCACAACGAGCGCGAGCTTCTTGAAAGGGCCGCGGCGATGGAGATGCGAAGCAACCATCCTGTGGCCAGGTCCATCATCGAGTACGCAGATAACGGGGGGATTAAAGTCCTTGCCGCAGCCGATGTCCGGGCTATCCAAGGAAAAGGTGTCACGGCGCGATTCAACGGCAAGAACTATTGGCTGGGATCACACCGATACCTGGAGGAACGGGGGCAGGAGACGCCGGACATCCATCAGAAGCTGGAGGAGATGTCGGGCGCGGGCCGTACAGCCGTCGTTGTGGGCAATGACTCGCATGTGTGTGGCCTTATCGGCATAGCCGACGCGGTGCGCTCTGACACCAGACAGATTATTCAAGCACTTCGCGACACGGGCATATCCCACATCGTGATGCTTACCGGCGATAACCTGGGGACGGCCCAGGCGATCGCCAGCGAAACCGGTGTGGACGAGTTTCGTGCCGAGCTTCTACCCGAAGATAAAGTCGCAGCGGTTGAGGCATTGGTCTCCAAATATGGGGATGTCGCCATGGTGGGCGATGGCGTCAATGATGCACCGGCCATGGCGCGGGCTTCTCTTGGCATCGCCATGGGCGCTGCGGGAAGTGATGCCGCTATTGAAACAGCCGACATCGCCCTGATGTCTGACGACCTCTCTAAGCTGCCGTGGCTCATCCGCCACTCCCGCCGCACACTCGTCATCATCCGACAGAACATCGTTCTATCGCTCGCCGTTAAGGCGCTTTTCGTGCTTTTGACTGTTGTCGGATACGCGTCCCTCTGGGCCGCTATCGCGGCTGACATGGGGACCTCATTGATTGTGATCTTCAACGGGCTTCGGTTACTGCGGGGCAAGCAGGTATGATTTGGTTCATAGAGCAGCCGATGATCGCCTTGCCGAAGAATATGAAGCCATTGATGCATAGCAGCATCAAGAGCGTCCGGCGTTCGAGCGAAGCGCTTCCCCCGGCGCCACAGCCACAGTCGGACATCAAACCAGCTCCAGTTTGTCGGCTAGATCTTCGGTTTCAGTCAAAATGTGAAGTGCACCACTGCCTTCAAACTCTTCGATATGGCACCAGCCCCGTTCGAGCAGGACCTGCACGCAGGGGTCAATGACTCGATAAAAGATTTGAAGGCCATCTCGATGGCAATCTACCACGCCAGCCTCGGCCAATCTCTTGAGTTGATTAGACACGGCCTGTACTGACATGCCGACCTCCGCCGCCAAGTCGCTAACACACAGTTCGCCGCTGCAGATCAGGGCGTGGATGAGCCGAAGCCGGGTTGGGTGTGAAAGACTCTTGAAGAGGATTCCGAGACGCTCCGCATTCTGGCCCCCGATCAGCGGACGGCGATGCAGAGGTGGTTTTGGTGTACAGCTGTTCAAGGGTTCTCCATTCTTTGGCCAGAAAAAGGGTGTTGACGTGGCCTTGCCATATTACACGATGTCGTGTAATATGGCAAGGCAGCAACATAAATCACGATAGACTGCCCGATATTTGACCATGCATGTACACCCAATTATCTCGATCCTGCTTGCAGCCTGGCTCGGAATCGGCAGCACAGTTGGGCTGCGCTTCGAGTGTTCTTGCGCTGACGGGACCACGACCATTGAGGTCGGACGGAGGTTCTGCTGCGATTCGGAGGACGCTCGCCCGAGGTCTGCTGAGAAGTCGCTGTTGCGTTCGGATGGCGGTTGTGAATCAACGCTCATCACCGACGGAGTTGTTGTTACCTTAGATCGTGGCGCTGAAAGCGAGCATGAGACTTCGCTCTCAACAAACCAACCCCATCAAACGATGGTCGCCGCTACGCAAAGGACACCATTCCCAGGCATTTGGTCCACAGTGTACGCACTAAGCTGTCGTACAACCGGCATATCCCAAATTCGGTCCGTAATCCTGCTCGTTTAGGAAAGACCCGTGTTCGGGCGCTGTTCTTGGCGTCTCTGTTGCTTGTCAGATCCCAGCAACTACTGAATGCCTCTTTCCAATCGAGTAGAGATTATGCAATCGTGTTTGAAATCCAGAACGTTTATGTGCTCCGTGCTCAGCGCGTTCGTCGTGCTTCCCGCATGTGCGCCGTCGCCGTTTGATCAAGCACTACCAGAATCGCCCTCCCTGATTCGCGACCTGCCCCGTTATTCGGCTCCAGCAAAGCCTTCGGACCTGAATAAACAACCGGCAGAATTAACGGTCACGCCCACGGGTGATTTGGCCTTGAGGGATGCGCTTGCGGCTGCACTTCTCCACAATCCACGGCTTCATGCGACGGCATGGAGCCCCCGCATTGAGGAGGCACGCCGTCTCCAGGCAGGACTCGCACCGAATCCCAAAGTCGGTGTTGAGTTCGAAAACTTCGCGGGTTCTGGCGACCTTAGCGGGACCGACGCGCTTGAGACCACAATCCTTCTCAGTCAACTCATCGAGTTAGGTGGCAAGAGGGATCTCCGTGTTCAAGTCGCGGGGAATGCGTGGCATGTCTCCGTCCTCGACTACGAGGCCCGACGACTTGAGGTTGCGACCGAGACTGCTGCACGATTCGTCAGGGTGCTCGAAATTCAGCACCGCGTGGGTTTCGCCGAACGGGCCGGGGCATTGGCCGAAGAGAGCCGTCGAGTGATCGATCGTCGCGTGCAAATCGGCGAAGTCTCCCCGATCGATGAAATCAAGGCGAGGCTTGAGAGTGAATCAGCTCGGATTGCCGCCGATCGCCTGAAACGTGAGCTCGATGCGGCTCGTCGCGAACTGAGCGCAATGTGGGATGAATCCGAGCCAGCGTTTGGCGTGGTCCTTGGCTCATTGGATGAGCTTGTGGCCGTCCCATCCCTTCTCGTTCTGGCCGATCGGCTGGAGGCGCACCCCGAGGTTCTACGATGGGTAGCCGAGACGGAGCGACGAGCAGCTGCCGTCAAACTGGAGCGTGCGCAGGCCGTTACCAATGTTAGCGCGGGCCTTGGCGTCCGCTACATGAATGATATCGATGACGCGGTGCTTGTCGGCGAGATTTCTTTGCCCATCCCCGCGTTCGATCGGAACCAGGGCGGCATTCTTACCGCTCGCTTGCAAGCGGCGCAAGCTGTCGATGAAGGCCGTGCATCGCGGCGTGCATTGGCGACGAGATTGGTTCGCGAGCATTCACGACTGGTCTCGGCTTATCACGAAGCGCAGTCAATCGAGTCTACTCTGCTCCCCGCGGCTCGTGACGCATATAAGGCGACACATCGCGCCTACGAAGAAGGCAAGCTCCCATATCTCAGTGTTCTCGACGCCCAGAGAACCATGTTTGAGACAGAGTCACAGCGATTAGAAGTGCTGGCTGAGTATCACACGGCGCTGGTTCAAGTCGAAGGGCTCATCTCGGCTTCGCTGAGCGCCATTGTTGTAGACACCACCAATTCCCTTCCACACACAGGAGACAACCCATGAGCACCACAATACTACAATGGTTTAGAGTCCTCGCAGTCACAGGTTTGCTAGTCACAACGGCTATCCTGTCTGCCTGTGGCAGCGATGAACCCGATTCATTGATGTCAGGTAAGGCAGTTCAGGACACGACCGCGACACTCGTGGCACACAGCCACGAAGCGGGCGAAACCTGCTTCATCTGTGACCCCACAAAGCGAGATGCCGGACGGTTTTGGTGCGCCGAGCATTCTCGCTATGAGGACCGATGCTGGGAATGTCAGCCGCAATTGCAAGACACCTCTCGCGCCTACTGTGAAGAGCACGGCCTGTATGAAGATGAGTGCCATCTGTGCAATCCGTCCCTCCGAAGTGGCGCCGCAACACCGCCCGACGCAGCAGCGGGAACCGCCGCCGCGGACACCCTCTTCTGCAATGAACACAACGTCCCAGAAGCCGAATGCGGTATTTGCCAGCCGCAGCTTGCGGGCGGGCTCGCTGTGGGTGAGTCTCTTAAAATCCGCATGCCCTCAGCGCGATCGGCAGAGCTTGCCGGTCTAACGCTTGAGCACCCCAGTCGGGGGGATGTGACAGCGTCCTTGGAGCTCCTTGGTGAGGTTCAGTACAACGAGAACAAGCGGGCGAAGGTAACACCGTTGGCATCCGGTGTGCTCGTTAAGATTCGCGTCGACGTTGGCGAGTCGGTTGAAGCGGGTCAGGTCTTAGCGGTTGTGAACTCGCTCGGTGTCGCCAAAGCAAAGTCCGAGCACCTTTCGGCGCTAGCACAGCTCGATGTTAAGTCCGCTACATACGAACGAGAACAACGCCTGGCCGAAGAGAACATCGCTGCACGGCGTGACTTGCAGGAAGCAGAAGCTGCCCATCGGCTTGCCGTGCTGTCTGTACGGCAAACACGTCAACAACTGCTCAACCTAGGATTCTCGGAGACGGACGTTACTGAGGTCGAAAAGACGCAGTCCGCTTCGTCGGACCTTTTTGTCCGAGCACCGTTTGCCGGGACCGTTGTCGAACGGAATGCCGTGCTTGGCGAAGCGGTCGACTCCGAGGCGCTATTTGAGATCGCAGATCTCTCGACGATGTGGATTGAGTTGGCCGTTCCAGAATCGCAAGTCTTTCGTCTCCGCCAAGGTGGCATCATTGTCGCCCGCATCCCATATCTGCCGCAGCTTCGAATCGAAGGCCAGATCATCTGGATCAGCCCACAGATTGACGAGACGACCCGCATGGTGCGCGCTCGGGCCACGGTGCCAAATGCTCAGGGTGTTCTGCGCCACGGCATATTCACCAAAGTCGATGCCATCTTAGGCAACACAGACGAATCGCTGATTGTGCCCCGCGAGTCCGTCCATGAAATAGACGGCGCGGCATTCGTGTTTGTCCGCGAGCAAGCGGACTTGTTTGCGGCTCGACGTGTCAGGGTCGGCCCTCCGGTTGCTCCGGGGACTGTTGCGGTCCTCGCTGGCCTTACCGAAGCCGACCCAGTCGTGACGAGCGGCAGTTTCACGATGAAGACAGAGTTTCTGAAGTCACGGCTCGGTGCCGGATGCGTTGACGATTGATTGGAGCCACTATGCTACCTCGCCTCATTACATTTGCACTCAAGAACCGTATGCTAATGCTCCTGCTGTTCACGATCGCGTGCGCAGCCGGTGTCTACCGGCTCGTGCAACTCCCGGTCGATGCTTTCCCCGATACGACCCCGGTACAGGTGCAGATTAATACTGTCGCCCCGGCACTGAGCCCGGAGGAGATTGAGCAGCAGATCACACTGCCGGTAGAACTCTCAATCGGTGGGCTCCCCGGCTTACAGAACGTTCGCTCGGTCTCGAAATTCGGATTCTCTCAAGTCGTCGCCACCTTTGATGACAGGACTGAGATTATCGATGCGCGACAGTACGTCACCGAACGGCTCTCGACAGTGGAGCTCCCGGAGGAGGTCTCACGGCCTGAACTCGGGCCAATCGCGACCGGCCTTGGCGAAGTCTTCCACTACACCGTCCGTTCCAACAACCCAGAGCGGTCAATTGAGGAACTGCGGACGATTCATGACTGGGTCATCAAACCGGAACTCAGAAAGGTCCCTGGTGTTGCTGAGGTGAACTCTTGGGGAGGCAAAGAGCGGCAGTATCACGTTGTCATCGACCCCGAATCGCTCATTAAGTACGGCTTTACGATGGACCAGGTTCTCGTGGCACTACGTCGCAACAACGCGAATGTCGGCGGCGGTCAGATTGTGACATCAGGAGAAGCACGGATCGTCCGTGGCCTCGCCAGGGTTTCGACCATCGAAGAGATCGAAAACATTGTCGTCGCGTCAAGCGACGGAACACCCGTCCACATCCGTAATGTCGCTAGCGTGGAGATTGGCAGCGAAATTCGCCGAGGGGCCATCTCCACCTCCGGCGAGGGCGAAGCAGTACTCGGGCTGGCCTTCATGCTGATGGGTGAGAACAGCCAGGAGGTCACCCATCAGCTTCAACAGCGGCTGGATTCATTAAGGCCATCGTTGCCAAGTGATGTTGTCGTTGAAGTCGTATACGACCGCACCACGCTCGTGGATAAGGTGATCGAGACCGTCAAACACAACCTAGTCGTCGGCGCGGTCCTGGTTATTGTCGTGTTACTTCTCCTTCTCGGGAATATTCGTGCCGGTTTGCTGGTCGCCGTTGCCATCCCGATTTCAGCACTCTTCGCTGTCCAAGGGATGTATGAGTTTAGTATCGCGGCGAGCCTACTGAGCCTAGGAGCTATTGACTTCGGCATCCTCGTTGATGGCTCCGTGGTCATGACAGAGGCAAACCTACGGGCTCTCAAGCAGCGGCACCGAGAGTTGGGTCGCAGGCTAACCGCCGCCGAGCGTCTTCAGTCGATCTCCGAATCCAGTGCGCACGTCGTGCGTCCAATCGTCTTTGGCATGGGCATCATCACGCTCGTATTCGTACCGGTGCTGACCCTGGAAGGTATTGAAGGAAAGCTGTTCCGACCGATGGCGTGGACATTTATCTTTGCTCTTGTTGGGGCATTATTGGTTGCGGTCTTCCTCTCTCCCGTGCTGTCGTATTACTTCCTGCCTCGCCGTACAAAGCCAACGGAGGGGGTCATTAGCCGTGCATTGACTGACTCCTATGGCTGGCTTGTAGGCAACGCCCTGCGCCTCCGGTGGGTGGTTCTGATCATAGCCCTCAGCCTTCTTAGCATTGCCGGCTACCTGAGCACCAGGTTGGGAGGAGAGTTCGTTCCACGTTTGAGCGAGGGGTCGATTGTCATCAATACCATCAGACTGGCGGGCGTCTCAATTGAGGAGTCGGTCCGCTACAACACCCGCATTGAGGCTGTCCTTCTGGAGGAGTTCCCGGACGAGATCGAGCATGTCTGGAGCCGGATTGGCACTGCAGAAGTTGCCACTGACCCCATGGGGATTGAACTGACTGACATCTTCCTCACCCTCGCGCCTCGACCCGAATGGACCCGCGCACAAACGCAGATGGAGTTGGTCTCAGAGATGGAAAAGACCATCTCGCAGTTTCCCGGCGTGAACATGATTTTCACGCAGCCAATTGAGATGCGAATGAACGAAATGGTCTCCGGTATCCGCTCGGACATCGGAATCAAGATCTACGGGGACGATTTTGACGAACTATTGCGTCTGGCCGACGAGGTCCAGCGTGTTCTTTTAGAGGTGCCCGGTGTCTCAGACATCTCCGTCGACCAGATCACGGGCCAGCCAGCGTTAGACATTTCCGTCGACCAGGGCCGCGTTGCCCGATACGGCGTCGCGTCACGCGAGGTTCTCGACTTTGTCGAGGCGATTGGCGGGATACGGGTTGGCGTCATATTCGAGGGGCAGCGTGTGTTCCCGCTGGTAGTTCGTCTTCCACAGGCTTATCGTGAGGATGTCTCGGCAATTGAAACGGTCCGGGTTCCAACCGAAGGCGGGGTTGCGGTTCCACTCTCGGCGATGGCATCGGTTGAGATGTCGGAAGGTTCCTCCACTATCAATCGTGAGTGGGGGCGTCGGCTCATCCGGGTCCAGTGCAACGTCCTAGGTCGTGACCCGGCGTCGTTCGTCGATGAGGCGAGAAATGCGATCGAGTCACGCGTTGCTCTTCCGGAGGGCTATGTCCTGGAGTGGGGCGGTCAGTTTGAGAATTTGGAGCGCGCGAAGCTCCGCCTATCAGTCGTCGTGCCCGCGGTTCTGTTGATGATCTTCTTCCTCCTGTATTTCAGCATGAAGAATGTACGCGATGTGCTGATTATCTATACCGGCATTCCGTTCGCGGCGGTAGGCGCGATTCTTGCGCTCTGGTGGCGCGGAATCCCATTCAGTGTAAGCGCCGCGGTGGGGTTCATCGCGTTGTCCGGAATAGCCGTGCTCAACGGCCAGATCCTCATTGAGGCTGTGCGCGATTGCCTTAGGGCAGGTCTCCATCGGCGAGAGGCCATCATAGAAGCCGCCAAAACAAGACTGCGGCCCGTTCTTGCCACGGCCATCACAGACGCTGCAGGGTTTATCCCGATGGCCATCTCAACAGGTGTCGGGAGCGAAGTGCAACGTCCGCTCGCGACGGTCGTAATTGGCGGCATCACCACGTCAACGGTGTTGACGCTCTTTGTTCTCCCGGCGGTGAGCTACGTCTTCATAGCAAAACCGCCCAAGATGAGGGGATGAGCATGACAAACAGTCTTCCAATCGCGTTATAGCATGCCTTCGCTTGTGGTGGCGTCATAAAATCAGATGTAGTAGTACTTTTACGAGGAGCTTGCCATGAAAACCGTAGTCACTCTTTCCGCAGTGTTCGTTGCCATAACATTATCAGCATGGACTTTTCGTGCCCTGGCACAAAACCCCGACCCAAGAGAGCCTGGTCCACCAATGATGATGGACCACCAAGCCTGGATGGACAGGATGAAGGATATGGGCATGTCCGATGCGATGATGTCCCGCTGCCGTATGATGAGGACGTTAGAGGTTAGCGCCTACGACCACGCCGGTATTCTTGCCCTTAAAGATGAACTGCAGTTAAGCGATGAGCAGGTTCGGAAGATTCAGACGCTCCTGGAGGTCTCGCGAGACGGGGCAAAGGCTGCCCTAACGGACAGCCAGAGGCAGAAGCTCCAGGCCATAGATAGGACACCCGCCAGTGTCACACAGATGCACAACCACATGATGGGCCGGATGCAGGAGAAGATGAAGGACGAAGGCTGGACCCATCAGAGAATGATGTGCCCGATGCACATGATGATGGGTCCCGTGATGATGAATCCGCCTGTAATGGCGCCTGCGGGACCCGGTAGTGCGACGCAGCCAGGGCAGAACACCACCCCATCTCAGACACCGAAGTGGGGCTGCTGCGATTGGTAGAGATTCGCTGCTCTAATGTTAATGAGACTCGACTCGCACCGACGCCACGTGGTGCTAAAGCTACGCTGATTAAGAGAAATGATGAGGCGTACGATTACACGCGAATCGAACCCCTCAGACTCTGAACCGCCCCGGCAGAGTGGAGGAAAGCCTGCCTTACCTCGTCCCTCGTCGCCGGGGCCAGAGGCCTTCGGCCCTCGGGTGAACCCCGACGACGACGGCCGAGGACGGCAGGCAAGAAATCTTCTGTAAGGTGTATCCAATACAAGGATTATACGGGCGAGATCATCCCGGCGCGTCGTGGGGTAACCTCGCTTTGGCCTTTGATGTCTCTATGCGATACCGAGACACTGAACCCTGGCGGCGGTTTCACGCGTTGACTGTATTGAGGCCCGCTACCGGATCCGCTGTATGGACGATTGAAGATAATAGGACCGTTTGGATAGTAGAAGTGGCTTTCCGCCTATGGCTTGTTTCAATAAGGCATTCCGTCTTCTCCTTGCCGGTTGGGTTGCGTTGCTCTCGCCGCTGTGGTGTTGCTGCCCTTCGTGGGGAGATGACGTAGGCGACGTCTCACTTGAGCGCGTTTCTATGACATCTAGTGATAGGTCGTGTTCAGGGTGCCCGTCCGATGCGCAAAGCCAGCCAACCAGGCATATCCCGTCACACCCTGCGAAGCCATGTGATTGCGACCACCCTCAAACGATTGGCTCAACGACCGTGGCAGCGATCGAGACGTCTTTCATAGCGCAACTCCAGACCTGGCCCGTTTGGGTTATGCGGTCTGACCCCATACCACCTTTCTCCATGAATACCGCTACGTACATCGGTAAAATTCGTGGAGCACCACCCAACATCGGACCACAAAGCCTCGTTTCCCTTCACTGCCTCCTGGTGGTCTAGCTCGAATCCATCAATCTGAGTGTTTTATGACGTGTGGCTCGTCCCAGCCGTTGTGGCTGCCGTGCCAACACGTGTGTGTTGGTGTTTATCTACACCGTTCTATTAGATAAAAAGGGAGTATCCCCGTGATTCAAACCAGTCGTCACCGTTGCTGCATGTGCTTGATTCCAGCCGTGCTTGCTGTACCGCTAATCCTACTTGTTCCGGGCTGCGGCAAAGAGGAGTCGCCGCAAGATCACGATGCTCACGTTCACGCCGACTCGGATTCGGCGGCGACTAGACCGTCATCCGAGACTTCAACGAAACAAGATAAGGACTACCCCCTCACGACCTGTGTTGTCTCAGGCGATCCGCTTGACACCATGGGCGAAGCATTCGTCATTCAGCACGAGGGGCGCGAAGTCCGGTTCTGCTGCCGGTCCTGCATCACCCAGTTTAAGGAAGACCCGGCCAAGTATCTGGCTCTGCTTGATCAAGCCGAAAGATCACACGACAAGGCAGAACCGAGCAGTATCGACCACGACGAGGCGGGCCACAATGACCACGAAGGCCATCAGCATTGAAGTGAAGACCCTACGCGATGAATAAATTAAGCTCCTCTATCACGCTGTTTTTGGTGACCATTGGGTTCTTGATAGCAATCGCCCCGGTGTTCGCCTCGGCTGACGACCAGGCGCACCCCCACGACACCGCTGAGGCCACATCCGGTCACGACCACACCGATCACTCGCCGGGCCAAGATGTTCTTGAGCCGGCACACGATCACACCTCGCACGCGCAGGGTAACGAGATAGGCGGTGTGTCTCGACTGGGCCGGTGGCTGGGCAAGTTCCACCCCGTGGTGGTTCACTTCCCGATCGCGCTACTTATCGCTGCCGCGGTGGCGGAGCTGCTCAAGTGTCTGCTGGGTGCCGAATGGTTGGGCGGTGCGGCTAGGTTCTCTGTGCTGGCCGGCGCCGTAGGAGGTGTTGTGTCTGCGCTGCTGGGTTGGCTGGACGCTGCGTTCGCCAGCTACACCGGGAGCCTGGCATGGACGTTAGAACTCCACCGGTGGCTGGGCACGACCACAGCCGTGTGGTCAGTCCTGACCGCAGTTCTTTGCGAGGTGTCCGTTCGGTCAAACAGCTGCAGGTATCGTCGGTGGTACCTGGGCACGCTTGCCGTTGGCGCCATTTTAGTTGGAGTGACCGGCCATTTCGGGGGCACGCTCATATTCGGAAGAGGCTATTACTCATGGTGACCGTTAACACGATTCACAAGAACAACCACCGTCCCGATGTACGGTGGGCGATGATAGGCCTATTGGGCGCATCTCTTGTCGGATGCGCCTCTACGGAGGAGCGGTATGCGTTTGAGGAGTGGGTCAACTCTGACCGAGCTATCTACCACACCTCCATGCACAACAGTGCCGCCAATATGCAGGATGCCGTAGCAAAACAGGAAGATAGTCTAACAGGCCAGGCCACACTCGACGATTACATTGCCTATGCTGCGATGCACAACGCCGGCTTGGAAGCAGCTTTCAATCGTTGGAAGGCCGTGCTGGAGCGCATCCCACAGGTCCGGACCCTGCCCGACCCACGGTTTAACTACCGCTATTTCATTGAGAACGTGGAAACGCGCGTCGGGCCGCAGCGTCAAAGCCTGGGCCTCTCGCAGATGTTCCCGTGGTTCGGCAAGTTGGAGTTGCGTGGCGGCGTAGCCGTCGAAGCGGCGCGGGCAGCCCAGGCAATGTACGAAGCCGAAAAACTCAAGCTCTTCTACAAGGTCAAGAAGACCTATTACGAATACTACTACCTGGCCCGGGTGATCGCGGTGGTCCGCGAGAACCTGGAACTGGTCAAGTATCTCGAAGAAGTTGCCCGGACACGTTTCAAGGCCGCCGAGGGCGGTCACCCCGACGTCATAAGAGCCCAGGTCGAACTCGGCAAGCTCGACGACCGGTTGCGAACACTCCAAGACCTGCGCGGGCCGATGATGGCTCGCCTCAACGCGCTTTTGAATCGTCCAACGCAAGCACCTTTACCCTGGCCAAAGCAGATCGCCGAAGAACTCGTCGCGGTGGATGACAAGCAATTGTTCGATTGGCTTGGCAAGAACAACCCCCAGCTCACCGCGCTCCAACACCAAATCGCCCAGCAGCGAGAAAGCATCCGGCTCGCCCGCAAAGACTACTATCCAGACCTCACTGTGGGGGTGGACTACATCGACACAGGCGATGCGGTGATGCCGGGTGTACCCGACAGCGGTGACGACCCGATCTTGGTCGGCGTGTCGATCAACATACCGCTTTGGCGAGACAAATATGACGCCGCGGTTCGTGAGTCCCTGGCAAGGTTTGGCGCTGCCACCAAGACGCGTGTGGACCGTCAGAACACGCTCGAAGCGGACCTCAAAACAGCGATCTATTATTTCCACGATGCCGAACGCAAGATCGACCTCTATCGCGACACCTTAGTGCCCAAGGCCAAACAATCCATCAAAGCCACCGAAGCGGCGTTTCGGGCCGGCACAGCGGGGTTCATTGACCTGATCGACGCTGAGCGCGTGCTCTTGGAATTCCAGCTGGCTTTCGAAAGGGCGCTCACGGACCGAGGCAGCCGCCTAGCCGAGATTGAGATGCTCGTCGGTCGTGAATTGAACAGAGTCGGGGCAAGAACAAACCCTGCGGAGAAACATCAAGCGCCCGACGCTCCTCATCCAGGAGAACACAAACCATGAACAATAAATCTTCAGGAATTGGCAAACGGATTGGGGGCTGGCTGTGGCGGAAATATAGCACTGTGATCGTTGTGGCATTGGTGATTGCCGCGTTCATCGCCGGTCTCACGATACGCAGTGGTCCGAACGCTCCACATCCAGACTCCGCGACCACCCAAACGGCCGCCCACGACCATGAATCGACCGACCAGGCGAAGGTATGGACCTGCTCCATGCACCCCCAGATCCGCCAGCCTAAGCCGGGCAAGTGCCCGATCTGCGGCATGAACCTGATTCCGGCGAACGATAGTGGGTCCGACTCTATGGCAGGTATGCGGCAGATGACGGTCACGCCGGAAGCGGCCAAGCTCATGGAGATCGAGACCAGCCTCGTCGAGCGGCGCTACGTGGAAGCCACCATCCGTATGGTCGGCAAGGTCGAATATGACGAGACGCGACTCGGCTACATCACCGCTTGGGTGGGCGGTCGGTTGGACCGGCTGTTTGTCGATTACACGGGGGTTGCGGTCAAGCAAGGCGACCACATGGTGCAGTTGTACAGCCCGGAACTCCTCTCGGCACAAGAGGAGTTGATCCAAGCGATCCGGGCGGTCAAGGAGCTGGAGAAGAGCGGCGTGGGGATCGTTCGCGAAACCGCCTCGGCCACGGTGATCGCCTCGCGCGAAAAGCTGCGCCTATGGGGTCTCACACCGCAGCAGATCAAGCAGATCGAAGAACGGGGCGCACCCAGCGATCACGTGACCATCCAATCGCCGATGGGCGGGATTGTCATCCACAAGAACGCCCAGGAAGGCATGTATGTCCAGACCGGTACACGCATCTACACCATCGCCGACCTGACCCACCTGTGGGTGATGTTCGATGCCTACGAATCGGACCTGGCGTGGCTGCGCTACGGACAGCCGGTTCGGTTTATCACCGAGGCCTATCCGGGGGACGAGTTCACCGGCACGATCGCGTTCATCGACCCTGTGCTCGACGACCAAAGGCGTACGGTCAAGGTACGCGTCAATGTGGCCAATGATGACGGCAGACTCAAGCCGGGGATGTTCATCCGTGGGACGGTCAGGGCCAAGGTTGCAAGTAGCGGTCGGGTTATGGACTCGGCCTTGGCCGGGAAATGGATCAGCCCGATGCACCCGGAGATTCTCAAAGACGAGCCTGGAAAGTGTGATATCTGCGGCATGCCGCTCGTGAGAGTGGAGGAGCACGGCTACATCTCGTCTCAAGAAGAGGAATCCGCCAAACCGCTTGTCGTGCCCGCCTCGGCCGTGCTCGCCACCGGCACGCGAGCCATTGTCTATGTCAAAGTGCAGGGGGCTGACAAACCTACTTTTGAAGGTCGAGAGATCGTCTTGGGGGCGCGAACTGGCGACTACTACATCGTGCGCAGCAACCTCCATGAAGGCGATGAGGTGGTCACTCAAGGCAATTTCAAGATTGATAGCGCCCTACAACTCAGCGCCAAGCCCAGCATGATGAACCCCCAAGGCGGTGGTAGTGCGGGGGGTCACCAGCACGGCGGCTCTGCCAATGTGTCCAAGAACAAAGACCAGGCAGCAGGGGTTTTAAAGATGCCGGCGGTGTCGGTTCCCGAGGTCTTTCGTGTCCAATGGCGAAAGGTCGAAACGACCTACCGGGAGCTGTCTGACGCGATGGAATCACAGCCGATCGAAGTGATCCAATCACACTACCGCGCGGTCGCCGAGGCCCTGAAAAACATCGACATGCACCAGCTCTCGGGTGACACCCACAACAGGTGGATGGAGATCTCGATGCGCATGGCCAACGACACGGTTGAGGGCCAACAAGCCGAAACCCTCAAGCACGCACATCGATTGTTCCGTGCCCTCACCATGAATGTCCAACAGGTCCGCCTCCATTTTGGGATCCACGAGGCGCACGCCCCGACGGTGGTTATCCAAATACCGGGTGAGTTCTCTAACGAGGTCGGGCTGTTGGTCAAGGTGTACTTTGAGGTTGCTGCGGCTTTGTCAGACGACGATTTCACGGGAGCACAAGCCGCTTTAACACGCCTCCAGTCAGCCTTCGATGCGATCAACCCTACGGCACTCGATGATAATACACGCGGCCAGTGGACGAATACAAAAGCAAGCTTGGATAAGTCCCTGCTCACGATGCGCAACGCGAAGGGCATCGCCCCGTTCCGCGAGGGGTTCGCAACGCTTTCTGAAGAGTTGTCGGCTGTGGTCAAGACCTTTACGCCTCAAGCAGGCTCCGTGTACCGGGTGAAGTGCCCGATGGCGTTTGGCGGTCGCGGTGCTACATGGATCCAGAGCAGTACGACTGTCGCTAACCCCTACTTCGGCTCCATGATGCCGCGTTGTGGATTGGTGGTCGAGACGCTCTCAGGTCAAGAGGGACTCTCACACGAAGGGCACGACCATGAGTAAGAACCCCGCAACCGACCGTGGCGATGGTTGGATCGGTGCGGTCATCCGGTTCTGTCTTGAGCAGAAGCTGGTGGTCGTATTGATGGTGCTTTTCGTTGTCGGCTGGGGTGTGATCGTCGCGCCTTTCGATTGGGACATTGGTTGGTTGCCACGCGACCCCGTTGCGGTCGATGCCATCCCCGACATCGGTGAGAACCAACAGATCGTTTTTACCCAGTGGATGGGCCGTTCGCCTCAGGACGTCGAGGACCAGGTGACTTACCCATTGACCGTCGCCCTGCTGGGCGTTCCCGAGGTCAAGACGGTCCGCAGTTACTCGCTATTCGGATTCTCGTCGATCTACGTCGTGTTCAAAGACCACGTTGATTTTTACTGGTCTCGAAGCCGCCTGTTGGAGAAGCTCAACAGCCTGCCTGCCGGATCGCTCCCGCCGGGCGTGCAGCCGGCCTTGGGCCCGGATGCCACCGCGCTGGGGCAGGTGTTTTGGTACACCCTCGAAGGCCGCGGCCCCGACGGCGAACCCGAGGGCGGTTGGAACTTGGACGAGCTGCGGAGTGTTCAGGACTGGTATGTACGCTATGGATTGCTCTCTGCCGACGGGGTGAGCGAGGTCGCCTCGGTGGGTGGGTTCGTTCGCGAATACCAGATCGATGTCGACCCGGATGCGATACGCGCCCACGGCGTAACGCTTGAAGAGGTCTTTAACGCGGTGCGGATGTCCAACATCGACGTGGGGGCCCGCACCATCGAGATCAACCGCGTCGAATACGTTGTCCGCGGCCTGGGTTTTATCGAATCCCTCTCGGACATCGAGCAGGCGGTGGTGAAGGTCAAGGACAACGTTCCTTTGACTATTAAAGACATCGGCACGGTGGCCCTGGGACCCGCGATCCGGCGTGGTGCACTCGACAAGGCCGGTGCCGAGGCGGTCGGTGGTGTGGTGGTGGTGCGTTATGGTGAGAACCCGCTGGCGTCCATCAAGAACGTAAAGAAGAAGATGGAGGAACTCGCCCCGGGCCTACCCACCAAGGCCGTGTTCGATTGGTCGCAGGCCAACCGAGAGCAAGTCAAGCGGTTCGCTAAAGAACAAGAGTTTGAAGCTTTCGTAGATGATGGCCCCAAGATCAATCAAGAAGGCTGGCTCAGTTGGCTGCGGAACAATCCCCGTAGCAATTGGCCCACATGGATCACGACCAGCCATGTGACCATCGTGCCATTTTATGACCGTTCAGGACTGATCTACGAGACGCTGGGCACGCTCAACGAAGCGTTGTTGGAAGAGATCCTGGTGACGATCATCGTGGTGATATTCATGGTGATCCACCTGCGAAGTTCGCTGATCATCAGCGCGCTGTTGCCACTTGCGGTCCTGATGACCTTTATCGCGATGAAGACATTCGGCGTAGATGCCAACATCGTGGCGCTATCGGGTATCGCCATTGCTATCGGCACGATGGTCGATATGGGGGTGGTGCTGACCGAAAACATTCTCAAACACCTGGATGACGCATCGCCGGATGAGAACCGGCTCGAGGTGATCTATCGGGCCGCTACCGAAGTCGGCTCAGCAGTCCTCACCGCAGTGGCGACAACGGTCGTGAGCTTCCTGCCGGTGTTCACGATGATCGGTGCCGAGGGCAAGCTCTTCAAGCCGCTGGCGTTTACAAAGACATTCGCGCTGATCGCATCGGTCATTGTCGCCCTGACGATCATCCCCCCGGTTGCTCATGTACTAATCGCCGGGCGAATACCCTCCAAGCGTCTCAAGCAAGCAAGCCTGATCGGTTTGTTGCTCGTCGGTCTCGCAATCATGTTCTTCGTCAAATGGTGGGCGGGGCTGATTGTCGTCTCCTTCGCGGTCTACCACCTCGCGAGTCAGTGGATCCCCCCCAAGATTCAAAAAGCCGGCCCATGGGTCGCCAACGCTATCGCCTGCATCGTTGTGGCGATCTTTCTGACCCGAAGCTGGCTGCCGCTTGGCCCCGAACGGGGTGTGGCGCGCAATTTTATATTCGTCGCAATACTCATCGGCGGCCTGCTGATCTTCTTCCGTCTCTTCGAACAGTTCTACGGCCGGATCCTTCGCTGGTGCCTGGCTCACAAGGCCCTGTTCCTGGCCATGCCGACCGTGGTCGTCATCCTGGGGGCTTGCGTCTGGCTGGGGTTCGACCGTGTCTTTTCTTTTGTGCCCACAACTACTTCGAGCGTAGGTATCGAGCCACAGCGGGTGCGGCAGACTTCGGTCTGGACCGGTGCGTCGAAAATGTTTCCAGGCTTGGGCAAGGAGTTCATGCCAACGCTCGACGAGGGCTCCTTCCTCTACATGCCCACCACCATGCCTCACGCCTCGATCGGAGAGGCCCTGGATGTGATCCAGAAGCTGGACATGGCGACGGCGGCGATCCCCGAGATCGACTCGGTCGTGGGAAAATTGGGGCGGGCAGAGACACCCCTGGACCCGGCCCCGATATCCATGATCGAAACCGTCATCAACTACAAGACCGAGTACATCTCGGACAAGGACGGGCACCGCATCAACTTCCGCTTTGACCGGTCGGTGGACGACTTCGTCCGCGGTGATGATGGCGAGTTGATCCCAGACAAAAATGGCCGCCCGTTCCGGCAGTGGCGCGACCATATCAGGACGCCAAACGATATCTGGAAAGAGATCGAAAAGGCATCCCGTCTACCCGGCACCACCGGAGCGCCCAAGCTCCAGCCAATCGCCGCCCGTATCGTGATGCTCCAGAGCGGTATGCGCGCGCCTATGGGTGTGAAGATCAAAGGGCCGGACCTGGAGACCATCGAACGCGTCGGGCTTGATGTCGAGCGTTTGCTCAAGCAGATCCCCAGTGTCGAGCCATCTGCCGTCATCGCCGATCGTATCGTGGGCAAGCCCTATCTAGAGATAGATATTGATCGCGAGGCCATCGCCAGGTATGGGCTCAAGATCGGCCAGGTCCAGGAAGTCATTGAGGTCGCTATCGGAGGCAAAACACTCACCAGAACGGTCGAGGGCCGGGAACGATATCCCGTCCGTGTTCGCTATAAAAGAGAGCTGCGGGACAGCATCGAAACACTCGGGCGGGTGCTGGTTGCCGCTCCCAACGGCACCCAGGTCCCGCTGTCTCAGGTCTCTGAGGTTGTCTATGTGCGCGGGCCTCAGGTCATCAAGAGCGAGGACACGTTCCTTGTTGGCTACGTGCTGTTTGACATGAAACCCGGATACGCGGAGGTGGATGTTGTCGAGCAAGTGCAAGGCTATCTTGATGAAAAGCGTCTAAGCGGCGAGTTTACTCTGCCCGCCGGCGTGAGCTACACGTTTGCAGGCAACTACGAAAACCAGATCCGATCGCAGAAGACCCTGGCCGTGGTGCTGCCCGTCGCGCTGTTTGCCATCTTCATGATTCTCTACCTGCAGTTCCGTTCGACATTGACTACCAGCCTGGTCTTCAGCGGCATCGTCGTCGCTTGGGCCGGCGGGTTCCTCATGATCTGGCTCTACGGCCAGCCGTGGTTCATGGACTTCAGCGTGTTCGGCGTGGGCATGCGCGAATTATTCCAGGTGCATCCGATCAACCTGAGTGTGGCGATATGGGTCGGCTTCCTCGCGCTGTTCGGAATCGCTTCGGACAACGGCGTCATCATCGCGACATACCTGAATCAGAGCTTCGCCCAGCGTCGGCCACAAACCGTTGACGATATCCGCGAGGCAACGGTTTATGCCGGCACGCGGCGGATCCGGCCCGCGCTGATGACCACCGCCACCACGTTGTTAGCGCTGATCCCCGTGCTGACCTCTACCGGGCGGGGTTCGGACATCATGGTGCCCATGGCGATACCGAGTTTCGGTGGCATGGCAATTGTGCTGGTGACGATCTACGTCGTCCCGGTCCTCTACTGCACGATCGAAGAATTCAAGCTGAAACTGAGCGGCACAGCCGCCCTGGAGGCGCACGAACTACAGGCGCCCAAGAACTAATGGTTCGCATGAATAGATCATTGCGGTAAGAGGACGCTGCAACCGCCGCAATCGCATTGTCGAGAAGATATTGAACTTGAGACGGGTCAGACTCCGTTGACTCTAGTAGTGGTCGCCACAATCAATTGTTCTCGGGGTGGCGGCATAACTAGAGGTCATGAAGTGACTAAGAAAGGAAGGTTTGTGATGTCAAAGGTTTCTCGCATCTCAGTTGCCGCGTCCGTGGTGACAATGGGCCTGGTTTTGACAGGTTGTGCTTCCTCTAATCAGATGGTCGACGACACCGACCACATGATCATGTGCCCCAGTTGTGAGACTGTTTGGGGACAAGAACTAGGCCGTTCTGGACCTCGTGGCAGGCGTTACCACGCAACCTCTAAGATGACCTGCGACACCTGCGACAAGATGGCCAAGTCCTACTTCGAAGGTGACCAACAGGTGCTGCACGATTGCCCCACCTGCAAGGTCAAGCCTCAAGTGCTCACCAAGCGCAAGCCAATCAGCCACCAGGGCCACAAGCACCAGTAGCGATCCAACTGCGTAGCGAACCTTTAGGCTGATTGATTCCCTGTAAAGAGCTGCAGGTTTGCCGTCGGATCAATAAGGTGAAGAGCTTGGCGTTAAGCCAAGGGCATACGGCGTGATGCCTTGCCCCTATGCAATGCACTCATGTTTGTCTGCTTTATCTTCGTCTTGTGTCGCGCGATCGAGGCATACAATTTCAAACACAGAGGATTATCCAATCAGATACGTTTTGAACCCTAGGCAGTGAAAGGTTGATGATTCACAATAACCACCACGAACATGATGGTCGTCACGGTCAGAAGCCCAACCATCACGATCATCATGCGCACCACGCTCACATGGTGGCTGACTTCAAACGCCGGTTTTGTGTGTCCCTAATCTTGACCGCACCGGTGCTCGCCCTGGCGCCCATGATCCAAACCTGGCTTGGCCTGCGGCAGGCCTTGGATTTTCCGGGCGACAGCTACGTGCAATTTGTGTTCGCGAGTGTTCTCTTCTTTTACGGCGGTTGGCCCTTCCTGGCAGGGATAGTCAACGAGCTTCGAAAGAAGCAGCCGGGCATGATGACGCTCATTGCGCTGGCGATCATCGTGGCCTATAGCTACAGCAGCGTCGTGGCGTTCGGTTTGCCAGGGAAGGTGTTCTTCTGGGAGCTGGCCACGCTGATCGACATCATGCTTCTGGGCCACTGGATCGAGATGAAGTCGGTCATGGGCGCCTCGGCGGCGCTGGAGAACCTGGTCAAGCTCATGCCGGCCGATGCGCACGTGCTCAATGACGACGGCTCGACCCGCGATATACCGGTTGCCGACCTTAAGCACGGCAATCGCGTTCTCGTCAAACCGGGCGAGAAGGTCCCCACGGACGGTGTTGTCACCGATGGACGAACCAGCATCAATGAATCGATGCTGACGGGTGAGAGCATGCCTGTCGAGAAAGGAGAGGGGGACGAGGTGATTGGTGGCTCGATCAATGGCGAATCGGCAATCACGGTCGAGGTAAGAAAAACCGGTGATGAAACCTATCTCGCCCAGGTGATTGAGATGGTCCGCCAAGCGCAGCATTCACGGTCGCGGACTCAGGATTTAGCCAATCGCGCTGCCCTATGGCTCACGATGATCGCGATTACTGCGGGCAGTCTCACGCTCACTGTATGGTTGGCTGTTGGCCAGGAGTTCGCATTTGCCCTTGAGCGCACGGTGACCGTGATGGTGATCACCTGCCCTCACGCCCTGGGCCTCGCGGTCCCGCTCGTCGTGGCCGTCTCGACTGCTCTTTCAGCCCGCCACGGGCTTCTCATCCGCGACCGCTCGGCCTTCGAACGTGCCAGGGGCATTAACGCAATTGTCTTCGACAAGACCGGAACGCTTACCGAGGGGCGATTTGGTGTAACCGATGTCGTTTTGCTGGATGACTTGGCCGAGCAAGAGCTATTGACGATAGCTGCAAGTCTCGAAAGCCAATCGGAGCACCCGATCGCGGCCGGGATTGTCCGCTACGCCCAAGACCAGGGGCTTTCCTACCCAGCACCCAAGGAATTCAGTGCGATTCCCGGCAAGGGGGCTCAGGCAACGGTGGACGGCTTAAGCGTTAAGGTCGTAAGCCCCGGCTATCTCAAAGACCAGGGACTCTCCGTAAACGACGATCGTGTAACCCGTGTGGCCCAAGAGGGCAAGACCGTTGTGTATGTCATCGCTAACGAGCGTCTGGTAGGGGCTATCGCCCTGGCTGACATTATCAGGCCCGAATCACGCCAGGCGATCCAACGCCTCAAAGAGATGGGGATCAGCGTCATGATGCTCACCGGCGACGCCACAGCCGTGGCGAAATGGGTGGCACGTGAACTAGACCTCGACGAGTACTTTGCCGAGGTGCTCCCCGACCAGAAGGCGGAGAAGATTAAGGAGCTTCAGGGCCGTGGGCTGACGGTCGCGATGACCGGTGACGGTGTAAACGACGCCCCGGCTCTCACCCAGGCCGATGTCGGCATCGCTATCGGCACCGGAACCGATGTCGCCGTGGAGTCCGCGGATATTGTGCTCGTGCGTTCCGACCCACGCGACGTGACCGCGATCGTGGAGCTGGCCCGCGCCACCTACCGCAAGATGGTGCAAAACCTCTGGTGGGCAACCGGGTACAACGCCTTCGCCATCCCGTTGGCCGCGGGTGTCTTCTACCGCGCGGGTATTGTTCTCTCGCCCGCTGCGGGCGCAGTGCTGATGTCGCTTTCCACGGTTATAGTGGCTATTAACGCCAGGCTACTACGGGTTAACAGAAACGGCCAACTTTGATCATATGTCTATATTCGTGCAGCGGAAGACGCTGTGTGGGACAGAAAACGAAGTCGTTTTAAGGGCGTTGCGACGGTACATCGGGATCGTTCATGTCGCGCATGAGCTTCGCGTGATCTTCCTCGGAATGGGTTTGGTGGCCTACGGAGGAGCAGCCACCAAGGACGATCGACCCGACAATCATCCACAACCATGTAAGCCGTATGCGGTTCATGACGTTGTCCATTCCTTTGACAACAACTGCGCGAGTTCTTCGTGAGGTAATTCGCCTACCAGCCATACATTTGTGCCATTCTTCTGCATGCAGACCATGTTGACGTTCCCTTTGGCATACCTGGTGTACGGGTGTTGATTTGTTGTTGCCTTGATGCCGTCAACCGGCGTTAAGTCCTTGCTATTGGCCACGACCATCGTGATGGATTTACCTCGAACGCGAAGCAGCACACAGGCTATCTTGCGACCCTCAACTTCGTGAACACAGCACGACATGATTTCACAGTCGGCAGGGTTTGGTAGCGCGGGAGCGTTCGACCACCGAGTGGCGATTTCATGGTTCGCACTATCAACATCTGCCACCGGGATAGAGTAGGGCCCTCCCTCGGTCACTTCGTGGTGGAGGTCAGCCAGCAGAGAAGACGTCGCAACAACAGGCGCGTCGTTCGAGACAAGATAAAGGCCGCCGATCGTTGCCGATACAAGCAGAACCGCGGCTACCCCCGCAAGCGGTGCCCACCATCGCAACACACGCGAGGCCGGCGCGGGTCGGACCCCCGTCATGGCCCCTTCGAGCTGACGCTCCAGGCGTGAGGTGTCCTGGGGTGTCGTGGCTAATCTCGCCAATCGCGCCCGTGTCGCCTGCTCCAATCTGTCATTGAAATCGTCTGTCCGCATCTTTGTCTATGCCTTGATTTCTACCCACCCACGTTGCTGAGCCTTCGAAAACAACCGGTCCCGCAACATTCCCCGTCCGCGATGGGCACGAGACTTAACCGTACCCACCGGAATCTCCAGCACCCTGGCCGCACCGGCGTAATCCAACTGCTCAATGTCGACCAGCAGGAGTGTCCAGCGGATCTCATCGGGCAATGTCTGCAGTGCCTCGATCATATCCTTGTCTTCGAACTGATCGAGGATCTTCTCCGGGTTGTCCCACCGGTCGTCCAACTCGCCCGAGGTGGCCGCTTCCTCCCGGCCCTCGACTTGATCGCATGAGTCAAGCCGAACCTCATGCTGGCGAGAACGGTTTGCCCGCAGCCGGTCGATGAACGTCCTGCGGAGGATGGTCATCAACCACGCCTTGACATTGGTGCCCTCCTGAAACGAATCGATCGCCTTCATCGCTTTAAGCATGGTTTCCTGAACCACGTCCTCCGCTTCTTGTTCGTGTCGAGCCAGGTACCTCGCCGTCCGCAGCAAAAAGGCTAGATGTGGCCAGGCCAGCCGTTTGAATCGCTTGGCCTGGCCATCGTTGATCGCCTGCCCCGCTGCGTGTTGTCTATTAATTCCTAACGGATTAGCCACGGTCTGTAGTTCCACCAAGTAGATAAAGGCAACCTTGTCTTTTAGAGACTTACAGTTTACAGGGATCAGAAGGGTTGAGACAGCGTGGGCCGAACCGCAATGTTCGTCCAAATCAACTGCGCCTCGGGTGGTCTCCCGAGAGGCGGTGGGGTGGCCAACGGTGGGCAATTCATCGTGCAGGTGGGTTGTGCCACCTAGAGGTACGACGGTTCACCCGCGCGTATCCGCTGGAGCTGAGCGGAAGCGGACAACAGTGCATGGTCCTCCAGTATGCCCTGAACGCGTAGTTGTACAACCACGAAGTGGAGCCAAGCATTTCCACATAAATATGAAGATGGGGGAGTAGGTGCCGCTCACACACCGAACAACAGCGTAATCTCAGAGGCGGTTATGAACCCGCTCTAAGTTCCATCCAGAGGGCGCGGAGTCGGCGGCGGGCCTGAATCAGAATGCAATTCGCGCACCCACTATGAACAGCAGGTCGTGATCTTCGTCGCCGTTTCGGGACGAGATGTCGGCGGTTTCACCAAAGACCGTGCTGTAGCGAACGCCTATATAAGGAGCGAATTCGCGACTAATCTCGTATCGCAAACGGAAGTCAAAGTCGGCACCATGGACACCCGCCCCCAAGTCCGATTCCGGTATATCCTGCGCAGACGCGCTGAGTTCAATTCGAGGTTGAAGCACCAGCCGCTGTGTGATGTAAAGGTCATAAGAAGCCGTGAGCTGCGCCATCACATCGCCGTCGTCCGTTAAGTAGAGGGTCGGCTCCAGGTCGAACTTGTAGGGGGCGAATCCTTGAATACCGAGCGCGGCGGAGAAACGCTCATCCAAGCTGCCGGGCTCCCATGCCTGTTCGTACCGAACGCCCACCTGCAGGTACCAGAACGCTGAAAGGGGCATCGCATAGAACGCTTGAAGATCGATGCCGCCCTCGTCGGCACCGTCAAAGATCGCGTCACCCTCCGTCTTCCACCAGAACTTGTGATCGTCGTTGCCGACCCACCCCTGAACATCCCACCCCAGTTCGTCACGCCCTTCATTTGAGAAACGGTATTCAAACAACTCAATCAACGTGAAGGCGTAGACGGCATTGTCGTGGAGCGGCTTTGGCCAAGACGCCGGCGGCGGATTCTCGGCGTAGTCGAGTACCTCATCCAGCGTAAGCCCCTCGGGTAGCGGTGGGTCGGGATGCCACTGATCTTCGCGTCCAGGCACGGCTTGATGATCCCGGTGAATGTCACCTTGGCCTTGCTGCGCATTGGCTATCCCGGCCATCACCAGCACCAGGACGACGGGGACCGAATGATCAAGAATCAAATTAATCATCGTTGTTCTGCTCCTCGACGGAACGGACAACCGCCACCGTGCGGAACATGCCCATATCCATGTGATAGAGCAGGTGGCAATGGAAGGCCCATTGCCCGGGCGCATCGGCACTAATATCGACCGAGAGTAATTCTCCCGGTTTTACGCTGACGGTATGTTTGCGGGGGTTGTCTTCGAGTGTGCCCCCGGCGTAGAGGTCCATCCACATGCCGTGCAGGTGGATGGGGTGCTCCATCATGGTGTCATTGATCATGTTGATCCGTACACGCTCGCCGTAGGCGAACCGGATCATGCCGTCTTCGGAAAACTTCTTGCCATCAAAGCCCCAGATGTAGCGGCCCATGTTGCCGGTTAGGTGCAGGTCGAATTGACGGTCGGGCGCTCGCCGGTCCGGCAGAGGCCGTAACGCCCGCAGGTCCGCGTACCGCAATACCCGCCAGCCATCATTACCTAAACCGATCCCCGGTTCAGCGTAGCGACGGAACGGCATCATGGCCGTCATCGAATTGCCGGGCCCGTGGTCGTCCGGCCCATGCATCACTGATTCGAGCAGGTCTTCTGTTGGCAAGGGTGTCGGTCCGTGGGCCGCGCCATGCGGCTTGGGAGCCATGTCGTGCCCGGCCGAATCGCTATGGGCCGCACCCTTGTTGGTGGGTTGACCCGGCATGTCCATGCTGTCCATGCTCATCGAACTATCTGCCATACCCATGTCGGCCATGGTTCGCATCGGGCGTTGGCGCCGGGGCGGGATCGCGGCCGACATGCCGGGCTGGGTGGTCAGCGTGCCGCGGGCGTAGCCGCTACGGTCCATGGTCTCTGCGAACAGTGTGTAAGCGCGATCGTCGGGAATCGTAACCAGCACGTCGTAGGTCTCGGCGACCGCAATCCGTAGTTCATCGGTTTCGACCGGCTTGATATTCTGGCCGTCTGCCGCCACGACCGTCATCGGTAATCCCGGGATGCGGAAGTCGTAATAGGTCATCGTCGCGGCGTTGATCAACCGCAGCCGCACCCGCTCGCCGGGATCGGCTATCGCAGTCCAATTCTCTTCCGGGGAGCGGCCGTTCATCAGATACGTGTATGTGGCGCCGGTAACGTCGGCGATGTCTGTCGGGTCCATCCGCATCCTGTCCCATTGCAGACGCTGGCGTAGCACCGTCCACAGATCCTTCGGCTGATTATCCGCGAGCAGATTCGCGATAGTGGGGCGTTGGTAGTTGTAATAGCCCTCGAAGGTTTTCAGCTTCTCAAGGACCCGATACGGGTTTTCAAAGGTCCAATCCGATAGCACCACGACGAATTCACGGTCGTACTCGAATGGTTCGCGGTCCGCCGGGTCGATGATCAGAGCGCCGTAGTGACCGAGTTGTTCCTGAAGACCCGAATGGCTGTGATACCAGTAGGTGCCCGACTGCCGTACGCGGTAGCGGTATGTGAACGTTTCACCGGGCTTGATACCGGGGAAACTCACCCCCGGAACGCCGTCCATGTCCATCGGCACGACCAGACCGTGCCAATGGATCGAGGTGTCCTCGTCCTCCATGCGGTTCTGCACGTGGATCACGACGTCCTGACCTTCTCTCATCCGCAAGACCGGTCCGGGTATAGTGCCATTCACAGTGATCGCCGACTTGGTCTGTCGGCCCGCCACGTTCATCCGGCTTCGATCAATTGTCAGATTCAGGGCGCTGTCTGTTGGCACCTGTACCTCTGCCATCGCCCCGAGATTGCGCGGCGCGTTGTCGTCAGCGTAGGCCCATCGCCCCACGACACCGCTGCTCAGTACTACTGCTGTAGCCGCAATGAGCAAGTCGCGGCGGGCCCGCCAACCCGGCCTTATCCGTGGCGCCGTTCTGTTCATCATTAAAAACCCTGGTGAGCGTGTCCTAGTCCTCGCGTCGCGACTTCTGTCGCATATATTTCTTACGACGTTGTATGACTTAACGAACCGACAGCATCGTGAGGTTCATTTAGGCTTCTGCATGTTGCTGCCGACGAGAGGCAGAGGGGATTCGCCGCGTTTCAGACCATATGTCGCAGTAAGTCGCCGGCAGATTGAACCTGTGGCCGGTATCCCATCGTTGATGATTATATAGAGGCGCTATGACGGCCGCCGGCCGAACGCCTGCTACACAAAAGCTCGGCATCCACCCAGGAGAACCGCGATGAATCCGAATGCGCTTCAGCATTTCAGAATTTGGCCCAGGGCGGGAGTAGTGGTGGCATTCGCTCTCGCTCTTGTAGTTTATGGCCAGCCCGCACACGGCCAAACCGACCACAATTTGCATCGTGCAGCAGACGACGCAACGGACGGTTCGCTGGACGATCAGATCACCGAATTGCGGGCGCAGGTTGCCCGGCTGCAAGCCCGGCTCGACCAGGGACATCAAGCCAATGCCGCCAGTTCCCATTCTGATACAGGTGGGGGCATGGGTTCCATGAAAGGAAAGGCCGGCATGCAAGGCATGAGCATGAAGGGGACGGAGGGCATGCCCAAGATGGACATGATGGGTGGTATGCAGGGCAAGGACCAGAGCCCCATGCAAGGTTCCTCTATGCAGGGCATGGGCATGATGGGGATGGAAGGCATGCAGATGATGGGCCGCATGGGGAAGAAGGGGTCGGGCCCACCACCGATGATTCAGTCCGCCTTACCTGCGTTCCCCGGATCATCGCACCTGTATCACATCGGTGCGACGGGCTACTTTCTTGACCACACCCAGCACATCACACTGAACCGTGACCAGCAGACAACACTCAACCAGATCAAGGAGCGGGTGTTGCTGGCCCAAGCCACGACCAACCGGCAGATCGAGCAGGCTGAACAGGAATTATGGGTGCTGACAGGCACCGATGGACCGGACGTTAGAACGATCGAGGCAAAGGTACGTGAAATCGAAAAGCTCAAAGGCGACCAACGGTTGGGGTTCATCCATGCGGTGGGCGAAGCCGCAAGGGTTCTCACCGATGAGCAGATTGAGGTACTGGTTGGTGAAAAGGGATCGACTGAGCAGCAGGCCGCGACTTCACAGCCAGCGCATACCTCACACTAATGTGCTTCTATCGACGGTTGATCAGTTAGGTGGTCAGGAGCGCGTTGAAGAGTATGTGTCAGAGGCCTGCCCAGATGGCCCGCACTAGGAAGGCAATACTCACTTGCGTGTTAAGGAAGAAACACCATGGTTACGAAGCGGCCCAACCCGTCTAGCAAGTCCGAAACGCTAAAGACCGTGAAGTTCACGTGTGATGCCCCCGAAGCGCAGGCGGTCCTTTTGATTGGCAGCTTCGACGACTGGGAACGTCACCCGACGCCGATGAAGCGGGACAAGAAGGGCCAGTGGAGTGTCAGCAAACGCTTGGCGTCGGGCTGGTATGAGTACAAGTTCATCATCGACGGTCGGTGCTGTTGCGAACCGGGTTGTAGTGATGGCGACATCGACTGCCCGAAATGCATCCCTAATGCTTTTGGCACCATGAACCGCGTGATTGAGGTGGCCTAGAGACGCCTAGGCTCAGTGTTGATTCTTCATAGCCAATGTTTCATGCTCAGATAGCACCATTAACGAAAGGACCCCTCCATGATAAAGAAGTCTAATATTGTTGGCAGAATCAGTCTCGGCTCGGGACTTGCGCTTGCTTTGGCGTTCGCAATGTGGTGGTCCGTGGCAGCTCAGGCGGCGGGCAAGGAGCATGGACCGAATCACCCGCTGCATATGAACCAAATCAAAACCCGGGCGGAGGCAGAAGCCCTTAAGCCCGGTGACTCGATCGCAATGGTATGCAGCGTCTGCAAAAACGTTGTATTGCATAGAGTTGCCGAGGGTGATGCGCACGTCGAGATGATGACCATTGGCCACAAGCACACATGTTCCGACTGTGACGGCCGTGTCGAGGTCGTGGGCACCTCAAACGGCAAAGCAGAGAACGAGCAAGTCAAGCATGCATGTTCGAAGTGCGGTGCCGATGCCATGTTCGTCTGCGCTACGAGTCCGGGCAGCGGCGGGGATCACCATCAACCCGGAACGCATCACGATGATGGGGACCGCCACAAGAAGGGCAAGCATGCGCATTAGCTGGATGGCGTAGCAACCCACTCTTCTCTTGTCTGACCGGAGCTTTGTCGCCTTGGTCTCACACCGTTGAGATGAGTGGGTTGTGATTTGGGAGTTCAACCAGTCATGACCAGAACCATTGTTGGAATCATCCTGGGAGTCGCGCTAATGGCCGGCGCGTACGTTATGTTTATAAGCAATTCCGCCGAGGCCGGCCCTTATGGCGGTGACCTTGTGTCGATCGCGGAAGGAGACGCCTACGCGGAACTGCTCGCCAATGCGGACACGGGTGAACTCATGGTTCACACCTGGGACAAAGACCAGAAGACGGCGCGACCGATCAAGAGTGAACCGCTCACCGTTGGCAGCGCGGATAAGAGCGTTACGCTAGAACCGCATCCGACATCCACCGATCCACCCGGCTACTGCAGCCGCTTCTATGGCCAGGCCGACTGGGTTCGTGGTGGCGGTGTGCGCCATGGTTGGTTACACGAGAGTGGCCATGCACAACACCGTCGAGAGTTTGACTGGAGCAGCGGGTGGAGAGGGGGCCGGAAACACGGATCGATGTGGAAACAAGTGGCTGAGCACAGAACGCCGGATGGCACCCATCGCGGTCCAGCGGGTAACAGCGGAAGTGGCCCTGGGCACCACGGCGGGCCACATCAATAGGCTACGGTGGTCAAATGAATGATTCCCGGAACCGCGACAATGTTTGGCAGCGACACCGACTTCTCGTGGTTCTATCGTCGGTGGTGGTGTTAAGTATTTCGGCTGCCATGGCCCAGCCCGGCCCGAGCGAACACGAGAAGCACCATCCTAAGCCACCAAGCGGGGAAGCCCCGGGACCCGCAAGCGGAGAATCTCCGACCCCAGCCGGTTCCGGCATGATGGGCGGCGGCGGTGGTGATGGCATGGGGAAGATGATGGAGAAGATGGGCGCGCCAAAGCCCAAACAACTCTACCCCTCGCTGATGGCTCTGCCCGACTTGCCGCTTGAGCAGCGCCAGATAATCCAGCAACAGGCCCACGACCGCATGAAGGCCGGGGCGGCGCTGATGTCAGAAGGGATGGCAGCGCTATCACGGGCTGCGCCAACCGACGACTTTGCGGTGATGCAGGAATCGACGGCTCAACTCAGAGAAGGGCTGGCTCAGTTCGAGAGCGGGCTGGCCGCCCACCGGGCCTTGGCCGAAGGCAAAGCCCCTCGCAACGTCGCGTTGCAGTGGTTCAAGCAGCAGATGAATCTCCTGCCCCCCACGGGTGGCGCCACCAATCAGGGGCTGTTAGGCCTGTCCTGGTTTCACTTATTTGTCATGACCCTCCTGACGGTCTTCGCGGTCGCGATGATCTGCATGTACTTCTTCAAAATGCGTCGTGCGTCCGCTTTGATGAAACGACTTGTCGATGGTGCCGGACCCACGAACACTCAAACTGCTGAAAGTCCGACCGCTGTTGCCAAGAAGCCGACCGTGGCCGAGAAGCCAACCATCGCCGAGAAATCAGCCGTCTCCGATTGCTGTGATGACTCAGCCGACGTATGCCCAACGGAGCAGGCTGGATCAACGGACCGCCCTGAGATATCTACGGGATTCCTGCCTATCGCGAAGAAGAAGCTGTGCAGGCTCCGCGTCGCCCACATCTTCCAGGATACCGCGGACGTCAAGACCTTTCGGCTCGTGGCTTGTCATGGAGGTGGTATCCCCTTCAGTTATCTGCCCGGTCAATTCTTGACGCTAACCCTGCCGACCGGCGACAAACCGATCCGGCGCAGCTACACCATGTCATCCTCCCCGACCCAGGGGTACTACTGCGAGATCACCGTCAAGCGTGAAGAGCAAGGGGCCGGGTCGCGATACCTGCACGACCAGCTCAAGGAGGGCGATACCCTCGAGGTTCAGGCGCCCAGCGGTAAGTTTGTTTTCACGGGCAAACAGGCGGACAACGTGGTGTTGATTGCCGGTGGCGTGGGCATCACCCCGATGGTGAGCATTACCCGTTCCCTGACCGACACCGGCTGGCACGGGGAGATCTACTTCGTCGTGTCCTGCCGCGACCCCGAACACCTCATCTTCGCCTCCGAATTGAAACGGTTACAAGAACGCCATCAAAACTTGCACTTGTTCATCGCCGCGAGCCGTATCGACCAGGACATCGACGGCTTCCATCGAGGCCGTATCACCAAGCAGTTGCTCGAACAGTGGGTACCCAACATCGCAACCCAAAGGATCCACCTCTGTGGCGCGCCGCCGATGATGGAAAGCGTCAAGCAGATGTTGGCCGAGCTGGGCGTGCCACAGGGGAGTATCCACACCGAGAACTTCGGCTCGCTGCAGAAGCCGCGGCTCCGTAGCCCGAATCCTGAAAAGCAAAAAGAAGGTGTATCCGCCAAGCAGGGCGCGACCCACCAAGAGGTACTTATCCAGAGTGGCACGGTCGCTTTTAAGGCGTCGGATAAATCAACGGAACTCCAGCCGGATGAGACCGTCCTGGACGCGGCCGAGCGGGTCGATGTCGACATCGACTACTCTTGCCGCGTCGGGTCATGCGGCGTGTGCCTTGTCAAACTCCTGTCAGGAAACGTCACGATGGAGGTCGAGGACGGCCTGGACCCCGACGACAAGGCCAAGGGGATGATCCTCGCGTGCCAAGCCAAATCGACGGGCAACATTGAGGTTGACGCCTGATGCGGGGCTTGCCATGAAAGAACGCGAACCCGTAATCGTTGGTGGCCTCGTCGCGCTGCTGCTGATCCTCTGGCTTGGATTTCCATTCCACCAGTCGCCAAGGTTTGCCGGAAGCTTTTGGGGTGGTGTTCTCGGGGTCACCGGCGCCGCCCTGATGTTGGTTCCGCTGTTATATCTTTTTGTAAAACGAATCATACCTCTCAAGCGGACCGTCACGAGACACGTCACGATGCGGACACTCCTGGCCTGGCATATCTACGCGGGCGTGCTGGGGCCGATCCTCGTCCTGCTCCACACCGGCCACAAATTCGACAGCGTCTTGGGTATTACGCTGACAGCGATGGTGCTGCTCGTCGTTGTGAGCGGGTTCGTTGGGCGATACCTCATGAGCCGTATCAGCAAGGACATCAAGTCAAAGCGAGCCTTGCTCCTGGAAGCCAACACGCACTACGAATCAGCGTTAACCGAGCTTCGGGGCCAACCCGAACAGGCACGGCTGACCCGGCCATTTACCGGCTTCTTCACCCGGATGTTGATGACTGTGGAGCCGCTGGGCGAGACCTCCGTGCCCGGGGTTCGCGCGGTCCGACTTTCGGAATCGATCGCTGACCTTGAATACGCGATCCGCACGCACGAGGCTATCAAACGGGCGTTTTCAACATGGCTTCGGTTCCACATCGCGATCTCGTTTGCCCTTTACGCACTGCTCGCATTGCACATCTGGGGGGCGGTGTACTTCGGAATCAGGTGGTTCCAATGAATGACCCGAAGCGACACTACTGTTGTGTGAGGTGGCAGAGATGACAGAAAGCCACCGAATCAATCTGATCGGGCTGGTGTTGATCACGGCAGGCATTGCTGCCGTGATGGTCATCAGGTATCGCCTGAAGTCTCCTGAGCCGGATGCAAAGGTATGGGGCGTGAGCACCTGGCAGGCCATGGTCAGTCCGGGCGCTCTATCCGGGCCGCATGCATTTCTCGAAAACAACTGCAACGCCTGTCACACGCCGATATCGGGGGTACAGGCGAGCAGCTGTATCGTCTGCCACGCTAACAACCACACGCTTCTACAACGCCAGCCCACCGCGTTTCACGCAGACATAAGCAGTTGTGTCCAGTGCCACCGTGAACACCAAGGGCCTTCCAAACGCCCAACTGAAATGGACCACTCCGCACTGACCGCGATTGGCCTGCAGCAACTTGAAAGCAACCCCGACCCCAATAGCGAAGACCGCATGACAGCGCAACAGCTGACCTACTGGCTTGGTGGTCAAAACACAGACCACCCGCCAGGTCACCCGGCCCTAACCGCGAATGAGATGGTCCTCGACTGCGCGGCCTGCCACAAAAACGACGACCGACACTTCGAGCTATTCGGTAACAACTGTGCCTCATGCCACGCCACGTCCGCATGGACGATCCCGCAATTCCGCCATCCACCCGCGGCGTCCATGGATTGTGCCCAATGCCATCAGGCTCCGCCCAGTCACTACATGATGCATTTCAAGATGATTTCCCAGAAAGTCGCAGGCCAGCCACACGCGAACGTCGAGCAGTGCTACAAATGCCACCAGACCACCTCGTGGCCGGACATCAAAGACGTAGGTTGGTACAAGCATCACTGACCCCATTGGGCCGTGGAATAGGCAGCATAGTGATATGAAATTCGCACTTGGTATTTTGCGACTAACGGGCAACGCCGTGGTCATCTTTATAAGGGTAGTTGCGGGGAACGAAGACCAACAAAGCGACGGGGGCGATGGAGTTGATCCTGGTCGACTTCGAAAGACCACGATACAGAATTGGTCCGACGGACAGTACCTGCCGGTTAGGCCTGGATGGCTTGAACACGATGGTTAGGAGGCGACATGCACGAAACGATCATCCTATGGCTGGTCCGATTGATTGAGCTCATCGCGGTGGTCATGATTGTTGCCGCCGCCCTGGTCGCCACCTCGCGCTTGATCTGGCGTCTGATCAAACAGCAGTACCGATTGGCAACGACCGATATCCGCTTGACCTTCGGACAGCATTTGGTCTTGGCCCTGGAGTTCATGATCGCTGCCGACATCCTCAAAACTGTTTTAACACCCACGCTAGACGACCTCGCCTTCCTCGGCGGCATCATCTTGATCCGAACCGTACTGACCGTAAGTATCGCCTATGAGGTGCGTCGATCGTCGAAAGGGATCGAAACGTGAACTACCGCGTGTTCATCGTTGGACTTCTCTTGTTGACCGTTGGCTTGTCGCACTGGCTCACACCGACCGATACCTACATCCTCCACGCGCTCCATGTCACGATGCGGAAGATGTTCCTCCTGCCCATCGTATTGGCGGCTATTTGGTTCGGACTCCGTGGTGCATGCCTTGCGGCCCTCGTAGCAACCGCCATCTATATCCCACACGTGCTGGTTCAATGGCAGAGTCGGACAGCAGAGAATTTTAGCCAAGCCGGCGATACGGCTGTTTTGTGGGTGGTGGCTTTCATTGCGGGCTGGTTCGTAGACCAGGAGAGGTTAGCACAAGCGGTTGCTATGGATACGCGTCGTGGCGCCCTCTCAGCCCTGGTAACCGCCTTGGACGCGCGAGAATGCAATACGGAACGCCATTCTCTGCGGGTCCGCGCCTATGCCCTGCGGATCGGACGCCAGATGAGGTTGCCGCAGAAGGTGATGGACGTCCTAGACCCCGCGTCGCTTCTTCATGACGTTGGCAAGATAGGTGTGCCGGACCATGTCTTGCTGAAGCCCGGCCCACTTGACGACCGGGAGACGGCGATGATGCGGGCACACCCGGAGATCGGCTATCGCATCGTCCAGTCCGTACCACCCCTGAGAGAGGCTGCCGAGGCGGTTTATGCCCATCACGAGAAGTACGACGGCAGCGGCTACCCCAGGGGGTTGATTGGAAAATCGACTCCGGTTGCCGCTCGCGTCTTTGCGGTTGCGGATGCATTCGACGCGCTGACGTCTAACCGTCCCTATCGTCAGGCTGTCGGTGTCGGCATGGCCCGAAAGGTAATCCAAGAGGAAAGGGGCCGGCAATTCGACCCCGCGGTAGTGGACGCGTTTCTTCGGGTCCCCCAGGGTGATTGGTCCCGGATCAGGCAAGGCGTCGAAGATGAATCAACCATCATTGAACTCCGAGCAGACCGAGTATCGTTGCATTAAGGGAGGCAGTTTGCGTTAGCCACATTGTAAAAGATCAAGACCCGGCCATGATATCTGAACACTACGCTTGGCTGATCTGGTCGAGCAGCTTCCTGCTGCCGTGGCTGGCGCTCTACGGCTTTTACCCACGGCACCGGCGAGCAATGGGATGGGCAAGCGTTTTTACGGCACCTTTTGGTCTAACTGAGCCGCTGTTTGTTCCTGAGTATTGGAATCCACCGAGCCTATTCGACCTTGCTCAGCGAACTGGGTTTGACGTGGAAAGCATTATCTTCTGCTTCGGCATCGGCGGGGTCTGTGCGGTTCTCTACAACATCCTGACCGGGCGAGTGGTCCGCCCCGTACCCGCGACGGAACGTGTGCACGGCCGACACCGATACCACCGTTTCATTCTGGCTTCACCTTTCGCGGCATTCGTTCTCCTTTATTGGTTGCCCTGGAATCCGATCTATCCGGGGATCATTGCGATGGGGGTTGGCGCGATTGCTGCCATGTGGTGTCGGCCAGACCTGACCCGAAAGTCGTGGATTGGGGGCATCCTTTTCCTGGGTTATTACATCGTTTTCTTGGTTGGCCTTCAGACCACCGTCCCCGGGTACATCGACCGCGTATGGAATCACGGTGCGCTGCTCGGCGTGTACGTGTTCGGTATGCCCATCGAGGAGCTGCTGTTCGCGTTCGCGTTCGGCCTCTATTGGTCGTCCGTCTACGAGCACTCCACCTGGAGACAAGTCGGTTCGGCCGCGATTATGGCGAGTGGGAACACCGCCCCCATTCGCGGCACCAATGAGGTATCGGGTTCCTCATGCAGCCAGGAGGCTCCTCAATGAGTCATCACTTCAAGATGCTGTTGGGATGCCTGCTGCCATTACTGGTGATCGTCTCGCTGCCGGTGTTCGGCGTCAGTGATACGGTAACCGTCTTCATCTTTATCGTCCTCATGTTCTTCTGCCACCTTGGAATGATGAGAGGACACCTTAAACACGGTTCACACCACAACGACAACTCATCAACAAGGAGAACACCACAATGAACAAACTTAGCGTCAAAGGAACAAGCTGTGCACTGGGCGTGAGCGGCGCCGCACTGTATATCGGCTGTGTCTTTATCATGCTCACGGCTCCCAAAGAGGCGGTCGTGCGGTTCTTCAACAGTCTTCTGCACGGCTGGGATGTCACGGCGATCATGCGCTGGGACATGCCCTGGTGGGAAGCCGTCATTGGGGTATTCGAGATATTCATCCTCGGTTGGCTGGTGGGGGCGCTGTTCGCGGTGATCTACAACCTGGCCACCACAACGAAGGGATAGACCATGCACGGTGAGGGTTACGCCTATGGCAGTTGGGGCATCGTCATCACGATGGTGCTCATCAGCCTGTTCTTCATCTTCAAGTTCATCCCGATGCGCACCAGGCTCGGGAAGCGTTCAGGCGGTGCGCTGATTGCCTTCATTGTCGCTCTATTTGCCGAGATGTACGGGTTCCCGCTGACCATATACCTGCTGTCGCACTTCGTGGGTATCGAGATCCCCTTTAACCACATCAGCGGTCACCTGTTGGGGGACCTCATCACCTATCTCAAACTCGGCAATGGATGGTTTATCGTGATGCTGGTCAGCAACGTGCTGCTCGTCATCGGCATCTGGGTCGTCAGCGCCGGTTGGGAGCTTGTGTACAAGTCCGAGGGCAAGCTGGTGACCCATGGTGTATACGCTTATATCCGTCACCCACAATACACCGGGATCTTTATTATTACCTTGGCCTTTATGATCCAGTGGCCGACACTGGCCACGCTTGTTCTCTGGCCCTTTGTCATCGCGATGTACGTCAGGCTTGCTAAACAAGAGGAGAAAGACGTGACCCAACAGTTCCCCGAGGAGTACCGCGAGTACATGCAGCGCACACCGAGGTTCTTCCCGAAATTAATTCAGTAATAAGTGTGCCCCGCTTCAGTTGAGGATATTCCCTAAGGTTCATTTAGCGTGCCTCAGACGACGTTCGGCCCGGCGGGGCATCGCCGGGCCGCGTGAATCACACTTGTGTACAGCAGTTGAACCCCTCAGACTCCGGACCGACCCGGCAGAGGGAAGGGAAGCCTGCCTTACCCCGTCCCTCGTCGCCGGGGCCGGAGGCCTTCGGCCCTCGGGTGAACCCCGACGACGACGGCCGAGGACGGCAGGCTAGGCGCCACCAATGGTGCGACGGCACCCCGACCCGAGAGAGTAGCTGTTGCCGAATAGATCCGAAGCCAGACCACGTTTTGACGGGTTGCTCATTATGCCCGCCGGGTGAGCAAGGAGATGCACCGTTTCTGGTTTGTCAGGAGCGGCCTCTAGGATTTTTCTCGCCACCACCGCACATCTTGAATGAATGATCGTAATATGGTGAGACTCGGAAGGAACGTGTGTGCGATACAAGCGGGTGATGGTCAAACTAAGCGGTGGGGCCCTGGCCGGTAGCGAGTCGTCGGGGTTTGACCCCCATTGCCTCGACCATATCGCGACCGAGCTGCTGAAACTCCACGGCATGGGGGTTCAGCTCGGGGTCGTCGTCGGTGGCGGCAACATCTTCCGGGGCAAGCTCGGGCACCAGTGGGGCATCGAACAGGTCGAAGCCGACAACATCGGGATGATGGCGACGGTCGCCAACAGCCTCATGCTCCGCGGCGTGCTCAAGGCCCGCGGTGATGCTGAAGTGCGGGTGATGACCGCTATCCCCATCAACAACATCGCCGAGCCGTTTATCCGACTGAGGGCCATCAACCACCTCAAGAAAGACCGCATCGTGGTCTTCGCGGCCGGCACCGGCAATCCCTACGTGACTACCGACTACGCAGCGGTCCAGCGGGCTTTGGAAATTAGTGCCGAGGCCGTGCTCTCAGCGAAACAAGGCGTGGATGGCGTCTACACCGCCGACCCGCAAGCCGACGCGAGTGCAAAACGATATCGGAAGGTCTGCTACGACACGGTGCTTGAAAAGAACCTGCAGGCGCTCGACCCCGCAGCAGTGATGCTGGCCAGGCAGCACGGCCTGCCGGTTCATGTGTTTGGTTTCGACGAGCCGGAAGCCATGGGTCGAATCTGCGGCGGTGAGGATCTGGGGACGTTGATCCAGCAAGACAGCGATGAGTTCGCTTAGAAAACACCGCCTGAGAATTTGATTTACTGGCCTGTTGCCTTGTCCCGCTGGCTTCTGGAGGCCGAGAGCGGGGGGGGCAGAGACCAAGATCCTTCCAAATAGAGGTGCCCACACGTTTCAAGATAGAAGCCAGCGTGTGGGGTAGAGATAGCTGCTTACGCTTTACTTTGTGTTCAGAACTGAATCCTCAAGCTGACTACGACCGTGAAATCCGTCTCCAGTCTCGGTGCTTTCAAGTCCTGATGCACCGGAAGCTGAATTCCCGCCTCAAGGATGACGTTCGAAGTGATGAACTGGAGACCGGGCGACAGAAATACCTGTGTGCTTCCATCCGCGACATACGTCGAATTGAGTTCCGCGACCGCATACAGCCCCCACGGACCGCTATCTGATGCCTGGTTGCTCCATAGCCGATGCGAGTAAGCAGAATCGAACCGCAACTCGTCATCACCGTCCGGGCCACCCGCGGTGTTGAATTTGTAGAGCACATCCCAATCGACCCACCAGTCGAGCTCTTGATGTGTCCACACCGTCCCAATGATGGGGTCTAGGCTTTCACTGGAGAACGATTCATCATAGGTGGGAATCTCAGCCCCACCGATGACGGCCCACCGGGTGGTGCGGCCAAACTCATCATCTTGGTAAAAGCGGTATTTAGCCAGGATGGGGATGTCGCCAACACCGGTGTCGTTGGCTGTCGCCCCCGAAGCAAAATCCAACTCGCGGTGCACGATAGGAACCGTTCCCAAGATGGCTAGATTTTCCGAGAGCCCATGCACCACGGTGATGGGCTGAATGCTGAGCTTTACCGTTCGGCCCAGGGGAGTACTGTCGCCGGAGAGTTCACTGTACCGCCACTGGGCACGCACGATGGTTCCACCGGATGGTGGCGTTAGAGCCACATCGGTGTTCAGACCTGCCCCGTGTGCTGGCTCTTGTGTGCTTACTAGGGTGGCAAGTACTAGTAATGGCCATATGGCGAACGAATATGTTGAGAATCTGGTCATCGCTGTCCACCGGTTTTCTGTAGTTGTTGGTCTCTTGGCGTTGACATTTTCAACCGCAGCAGGCGGTTGCTGCCGTAATCGACCACATACAGTTCGCCGGTCCTCGTATCGATGCTCAGGTCGGTCGGATTGTGCAGATGACCATCGACCTTATCCAAACCTGTCCAGACCATGACACGTTCCGGATGACCGTCAGACGGCACGGTAAACCGCTGCAATCTGTTGTTAAAGAAATCTGCAACCCAGACCCGGCCTTCCACATCAAATGCGACCCCTCCCGGTACGCTGAATTGGCCTTCTCCGTCTCCCTCGCTACCGATGATGTGAAGCAGAGTTCCTTCGGGGTCGTACACCTTGAGCCGGTGGTTGTAGGCGTCGGTGACCCAAAGGTTACCACCGGGTCCCGTGGTGATTCGTGTTGGGTAGTAGAACTCCTTTGCCCCGTGGCCCTCTTTGCCCCAGGTCTTGAGCAAATGTCCGGACGAATCCAACTTCACAACCCGACAGCCATTAAACTCAACCACGTACACAAGGCCGTCTTGGTCCACCGTGACATCCGCCGGACCTGTGTACCGAACGCCATTGCCAAACGACGACCACTCGCCCCCTGCGCCACTTGCTGAGAGGACCTGCACTCGGTCATTCAGGTAATCAGCCACGTAGATACGGCCGTCGCTACCCGTAGCCACTCCGAGCGGACGTCGGAATTGCCCGGGTTGCTCTCCCTCTCCACCCCCCCACACGGCCCGTGTATCACCGCAGTCGCTTAGCCACACAACCCGGTTGTTGCCACTGTCGGCCACAAGAACACCGCCGCGGGGGTGTAGAGCTATTCCGACTGGCTGTTGAATCCCGACGTCACGAGCCCAGGTAAGTTCGATTGGTTTGACTGTCGGCATGAGAGCGTGGCAGCCACCAAGCAATCCTGTCAGAAGAAGGGCCATAGGCCATGTTGTCAGTCGGATGAGTTTACTCATGGCATCTCCACCCTATCCACCGTAAATCCGCTTTCTTTGACGGCCTTGCGTAGCTGTTCTTCGCTCGGTGGTTGCCCTTTAGAAAGGGCAACAGTGACCCGTCCCGTCTCCAGCGTCACGTCGACGCTTTTGACGCCCGGCACTTTCCTCAACTGACGCTCTACGTTGTAAGTACAGAACGGACAGGCGAGGCCCTTAACCCAAAGGACAACCGCCGGTTCTTCATTAGCCGAGGAGTTCAAGCTAACTGTGCAGGGTGGCTCCTGTGTTGCCAGTGGGACCTGGCAACCCAACAACGACGCCACAACAAAGAACGTCATGGCCATGATGGACCTCTTCATAATCATTACCTCAATCTGACCTCTGGGGATTGTTCAGCGGCACAATCCCTAAAGCCATCGGACACCAAACCCTACAGTTGGTTCATCTCACCAGTAACCTTGTATCCCGCTTGTTTGACCGCCTCGACAAGCGATTCTCGTGAAGGTGGTGAGGAGGCATCGATGTTAACCGTCGCTTGGCCTTCCGAATAGGAGACCGATGCGTTCTTAACACCCGGTACCTTCACCAACTCGCTCTGAATGTGCGTTGCACAGGATTCGCATGTCATCCCTTCAATGTGAAGAGTAACGGCAACCGTATTGACATAAGTGGTACCGCTATCAGCCGTCGCTGTGCTACCGATAAAATACCCCGCATAGTTTGGGAAGAACGAGAAGCCGACAACTGCAACCGTTGCCAACCAGAACATCACACGGTTAAACCGCCGAAGTTTTGGATTCGGCACGGCACACACCGAGCCTGGTTCACAGACAGGTTGTCGTAGGTATATGAGGTAGAACCCCGCACAGAGAAGAACCGCGGCAACCACGAGGAACAGTGGACGCCAATTGGCAAACCAAGAGGACACGCCACCGGCTGAAAGCCCGAACGCAATGAGAAGTAACGGCAACCAGCAGCAGGCAGACGCGACCACCGCCGACACTACTGAGCCACCTGTAGCAACGAGGCCAGCACGGTCAGTCAGGTTATGTGACGTGTTGCCATCCTCTGATGTTTGAGGCTCAGAGCAGCAATTAGAGCCACTGCCACAACATCCCGCTCCGGATGTCGGCCCAGGGTCTTTCCCCGTTACCGCACCAATCAACATTGCCCGGGGAGGTACACCTTCAGTGCCATACATCCGGCACGAAAACGCATAATCCGTTCGGCTATGAGCTTCAGGTTCGATATCCACGCCATCAACCTGGATGGTAGGGGAGCCAAAGAAGTGAAGCCGCTCGGCGTCGGCCTGCGTTTTGACCTCCACCTCTTCGACCACGGTATCGACTCCAAGCTCGGCAACGACGCTCCGAGCCATATCGACCGCTGGCTGATGATTTGGGCAGCCCTCAAAATAGAGCACTTGAATCTTCATGGCTCGACCCTTTCATGTATGCGTCACTGGATACCGGCGGCTGAGAACGTCCTCAGCCTAAAAGCCTTGGTCCATCTATCATGAAGCATACACCTTGAACCCAGGTTCAAGGTCAAGCGATATGTCAAGATTTCTTTTTGCGGCGTCGAGATGTCTTGGTTGTGAGGGAATCGAGGACCTCACAGCGGCCGCTTCGTTCGGCCTCGCGGCAAACCTCAAGGGATGATTGGAGCACCCGCTGAACCCGGCGGAGGTTTTTCATACACACCGCCGCATCGGCAAGCCGTTCTTGGATGAGCTCCTGCACCTCCTGACAAGGAGCAGTGCTCCCATCACGTAGCTCAACTAGTGTCTGCACGTCCTGAAGGCGAAACCCGATTGATTGGGCCGAACGGATGAATTGGACTTGCTCAAGAGCGCCCTCGTCGTAGTAGCGATAGTTGCCCGCTGTGCGGCCAGCCGGTCGTACCAGGCCGATTCGCTCGTAATAACGCAGCGTCGAAGTCGGAACCTCCGCCGCTTGGGCGAGTTCGCCAATGGTGAAGTGCTTGGGCATAACTCATCGTACTACGAGATTGAAGCTGAGTTCAATGTTTGTGAGTCCGAGGACGGATTTGCTCACTCATCAGATGCCCGTCTGGTTTTGGATAACTCCTTATATACAAAGGATCGTCTGCCCACCCTGCCGATGATATTTAGAGTAGCACGATGTACATTAAGAAACGTGAAAACCCGCCTCTCATCTTAGGCCACGACTCCACCTAGTCGCCGTAGCCAAGCGGCCTCCTAGCGACAGAATAACTCGTCCCCCCTATGTCCGGTCACAACCCATGACTCGAACGGGCCCTTAATGAATCAAACCAGCCGCAGCTAACACGGCTGAGGCCGGGACGGGGTCAACCTGAGTTCTTCTATGAGCTGACCCCATGGGACTGCATAATTCGATTGTCCTCATAGAAGCGCGACTCATGCATGACGACCCGTCCAAGCGACGCCCCGTGGCGGTGAGCGTGGTTGCTCTGGTTTTCCTTGAACGCCTAGATGGGAGGCCCTGAGTATGCGTCAGTGCCTTAAGACGATTCCTCGCGCCATCTTCGTCTCGCTGTGTGATGAAGTGCCACAGCTGCCGACGGACCAGTGTGGCAAACAGGCCGCACGGGTTTCGGGTTGCCACACACCGCGCCCGCTCTGCAGCACCGAAGAACCTTAGCCGGTCGCATTCGGAATTCATGACCAGGCCCTCCCGCTGCGCCTGCCTGAATAATTCGGTTAACCGCTGAGGGTCGGAGAGATCGGCCGGCTGAAGGTCGCGAAGCGATGGCGTGCCCTGCTTTTCAGTTTTCTTCCAAACACCAGTCCTCGGCCGGCGTGTGGCGGGTTCTTGGTTTTTAGATCTCGTAGAGAGTTCTTGGTTGTTTATAAGGGGTGGTAAACCGGTTGTGGAAAGCCGTTCAGGGGGTGGTGCTTTGAGTTCTTGATTCAGTCTCGGTGCTGATGACCAATCCAGGTTGATCGTGAACGAGACCCCCCAGCGGTTGAGCCTGCCCTGTGGCGTGGGTTGGAGAACAAGCCATCCTAAATCGACCAGCTGTTTACGGGCGGCCTTGATGTTGCGCAGGTCGACGTCGAACACCGCGGCGACCCAGGACGCCTTGCAGGTACCCCCGGCAACGCACTGGCCGTTCCGGTAGTAGAGGCCCCGCAGGAGGTGGCCGAGGACCGTCGCGGCCTTTGCCCGCGTTGTCCCCATTGCGAGCATGCGTAGAACCCGTCGCGGGACCGGCACCCTGCGTCGCGTGTTCTGCACGAGGGTGAGTTTGACCTCCAACAGTTGCCAAAACCACTCCGGTTGCTTCGACGTATCCACGGTGAGGTCGAGACCGGTCTCTTGCCACACCAGCAAGCCGGCGCCCTCAAGCCGCCGGACCGATTTGCGTAGATGCTCGCCCCCCACACCGCCGACCAGCCCGTGAAGCTCCTCGGCGGTGTACCGAGGCCGCTGGCCTTTCCCAAGCGCGCATCGCCTCGCCCTGAGTTCGTGGCACGCTAGCCAGACTCTTAGATCGAAGAGCCTGATGATGTTCTGCCTGTATGCCGTATAGGTGGCTACGAGCGCCGTTGCGTTGATGAAGCAATACCCGCCCGCGGGTTTGCGCGCCGACTGAGCGGTTCTTTGGATTGTCCGATACATATACCTGTCCCTCCTGCGGGCACACGACTGGTGACCGCGTAATTCAGCGGGCAACACTGCTGTGGTGGCTCGACAACAGGCACGGGTGGTGTTCGGAATGAATCCGTTGACAGGAGATTCGTCGATGCGCTAGGTTGATTTTGCGATGATCAAACCCGCCTCGGTCGGCTCCTCCCCTCCGTGGTGCTACGACGGCCACTGACAATAAGCGATCAATCTGGTCGCTTTTTGTGTTTCCTCATTTAGTTGCTGCCCAAATCCGTTCTCCTCTTTGGATGTCTCACTTCTTTCAAAGGCCGCAAAAGTCCCGAGCCAGACTCAATACGCCCGGCCGCGGCCTCTTTGCTCAAACCCTAGCGAAGCAACGGGAAACCTGACAAGCAAAATCTCCTCCCCCGGACCCCCGGCCGGCCCGCCCACGGGAGGACCGGCGGGCGGGCTCCACCGCCAACATGCCGGCCCAACATCCCGCACGCCCGCGAGCGAGCCATTGGGCCGACGTGCACCTGAAACATTTCCATTGCGCGTCTTCTTTGCTCTGCGATAGAACGGGAAAGCGGGCAGGCCGTTGGGCCCGGCTGCCCTTGAACGGGGGAGCGGGCGAGCCGGCTTGCGGGGCAACCCGCGTCGGGGGACTCAAGAAAGAAACACAAGAACCCATCGGAGCACGAAGGACTATGAACCAAGCAAAACCACTGGGCATCACGATCGCGGTAGGGAACCAGAAAGGCGGAGTCGGCAAGACCACCAACTCGATCCATCTCGCGGCCGCTCTCGGTCTGCGCGGCTACCGATGCCTGGTCATCGACCTCGACCCGGCCGCCGGAGCTACCAAGCACCTGGGCATCCCCGTCAACAGCTTTGCAGGGTCGCTGGAGCTGATGAGTACTGATGAATCGGTCGAGAACCTGGTCGTGAGCGACAACATGCCGACCGGGGTCCACCTGGTCCCGTCTAGGCCTCAGCTCTCAGAGCTGGACAGCCTGCTGTCGAAGTTTGCGGACCGGACCAAGACCCTTGACCGGCCGATGGCCCGCGCCAGGCAGGTGTACGACTTCATCTTCCTGGACACGGCGCCTTCCGCGGCGGCCATCACCACCGTCGCGGCGTATTCCACAGCTGATTGGTTCATGCTTTCGGCGTTCCCGCACCCACTGTCATTAGCGGGCCTGAACGAGGCCCTTCGCGACATCGCGGACGTGCGCAAGCACCGCAACCCCAACCTGGAAATCCTCGGCGTGGTCTTTGCCAACGTCGACGGGCGAGCCACCCGGCTTCGGTCTCAGCTGGAGACAGTGGTCCAAGAGGTGCTGCCGGGGCGCCAGTTCGAGACCTCGATCTCTCAGGCGGTCATCGTCCCACAGACATCGGGGCAGGGGACGACGCTGTTTCAGTTGGACAACTACACCGATATAGGCGTCGCGATGCAATACCTACGCCTATCCGCGGAGGTCGAACACCGAGTCACCCACCGCGAACCGTTCCTGGCCGGACGGCTCGGCCCGGTCGACTTCGAGAACATGCTCGCATCACTGAAAGCCGCAGGCGAGCGTGACATCGAACCCATGTTGAACGCTGTAAACGGTTAGAGAGGAGTCATGGCCAAACCGCTTCACGAACCCCTGCCTAGCAGCTCGATCGCGAGACTCTTGGACCGCACAGCGGCGGCCCGTGCAACCGCCCCGCCATCGTCAGCGCCTCTGGTATTGCACGCCGCCACTTCTTCAACTCGCCCAGATGACGTGCCCCAGCCTTTGGCCCGGGTGGACGAGACGCCCGCTTGTACCAAGCGAGAGTTCACACTCTGCTCCCACACGGACGACGTCTTCAGTCAGTTGGCCGACATCTACCGCCGTACGACACGGACCCGGTTGAGCAACAGCCACGTGATGCGAGCTCTATTGAGAGGCGTTGCCCATTGCTTGGACGGCTTGGAACTGGAGGCCCACAAGCAGCTGGTTCCGCAGAAGCTGCCCAGTAACGCCAGAGGAAGGCAAGAGGAGCGGGCCCGCTTCGAGGAACGGCTGGCTCGCGTGCTGATCGCCGGCATTCGCGCCGCTTCATCCGACGAGGACCACGACCCGATCCTTGCCGCCAGCGGTGAGAGCCCACAGATTCCTCGTCAGTAAGGCGCAAGGACCATGTCCTTGTTGACCAAGACATTCACGACCGTCCCCTGGGCCAGCTTGATCGTCGGCCTCACGCTCAACTCCCGCTCCACGATGCGCTGCCCGACCCTTGACGACTCTTGGGCCACCGTGTCACCGACGACGTCGCTGTAGCTACGCTCACCATCGGAGCTGCGGGCGAGGTTGCCGCCAAAGGCCAGGACCGTGCTGAGCAAGACCCCACCGATGAGCCTGTCATAGTGGTGATCGACGGTGCCCTCGAGCCCGGTCTGACCGGAACCGTCCACACCGGCCATTCCCTGTAGCTCGATCGACCGCCCGTCCGGCATCACCAGCCGCTGCCAGACCACCAACGCGCGGTCCTGCCCGTTCTCGACCACGTCGTCGTACGCGCCGTACAGAACCGCGCCGGCCGGGACCAGGACGTGCCGCCCGGTCAGGGTGTCCATCACTGGCTCGGTGACCCGGGCGACAATGTCGCCCGGCAGGTCACTGTTGACCGCCGTGACCAGCGCCGCGGGTATGACCGAGCCCGCCGTCAGCGTAAACGGTGACCGTGTTGGCCGGTAAGGCTGATCCAGGTACGGGGTGACACCACTGAGCGCGGATGTGAACGGCGTCGACTCGGGGTCGGCCGTTATTTCTTGCAGCGCCGTGCCGGCCGTGGCACCGGCCGTGGGTGGCAGAGGGACGTCGAAGAAGATCGCGGCCGTCCGCGCCGACTCTGATTCGGCAAACAGCTCTTTGGCCAGTTCGAAGTTGATGTCCGGCGTCGGAAGCATCGGTGCAGCTCGTTCAACGACGGGTTCCGTTGGTGCAAAGGGAATATCGCTGTAGCGCTGCGGCAGCGCTTGGACCGACGATGGTGGCGACGAACTGTAGAGGTTGGTGTGATCTGATTGCGAGTCCCTCGAACGCTCCGCGTTGCGGACACCGGCGAAGAATGCCAGGGTAACGGTCGCCGCCAGAAGGGCCACGGCGAGCACCACCATCCTAGGCTTGAGGCCGCCGCCCAGAGGCGGCCTGGGGTGCAGGTCGAGGATGTCGTGAGGGTTCTGTTTCGGTTGCATCGGTTTCGGCTCTGGCCTTCGTTCATCGAATACCCGTGCATGCAAACGGGTGTTACCGGGCAATTCGTTCGACTCCAACGGAGGTGCCGCCGAGCAGGAGCACCATCCGGTCAACCACCTTGTCCAGGATGTAGAAGTCGTCTCGGACACGGTAATTCACAACGATACGGCGCCCACTCAGACCCTTGGCGTAGACCAGGGGCGACACCTTGTTGCCGCGGGGGAACTGGATGTAGGTCTTGTTCCCGTCGTTGAAGACGTGCACCGGCGCCCATTTGGGCATCCAACGCCCCTCCAACAGTTTGACCCTGTAGTTGAAGTCCGCTTGGTCGAGTTGGACTGGTGCGAGGGAGTCTTCCACCTTCGGTGACTTCGAATGATCAGGCGCCACGAAACGCAGCATCGACTCGTTGGGGTATCGCCACGCCACGGTCGCGTTGTACACGCCTTCCGGGACGCTCTTGAGTCCGACCTGGTACACCCGCTGGTTGGTGGTCAGCACCAGGTTCGTCTGTATCCACGGCCGCAGCGGCTTGACCAGGACCAGCGTCTGGGCGGGTCGCGTGCCGGTCGTCGTCTGCGAGACCTCCCAGCGCGCCGTGTCGCCCGCGGCGATCGAGGTCAGCTGCTCGCCCGGCTTCAGGGCCAGCGTGGTGATGAACACGGGCGAGGCGACGACCTCGTAGATCTGACCGGGCAGGTAGTCGTAGAACTGGGTCGACAGGACAAAGTCGTCGGCCGACGACCGGTTGGTCGCATCCTCGTTGGACTCCTGAATCGCTTCGAGGGCTTCCTGGGGGTTTTCTTCTTGTGCCGGGTCCGTCGTCCGCTCGGGCAGTTTCATCTGCTTGGGCTTGAGCGGTGGGATCGGGGCCTTCGCGACAGGTGGATCGATCTTTCGGTCTACCGCGCTAAATTCGTAGGCATAATTCCAGTCACGATCCCAGAGAGAACACCCCGACATTGGGAGAACACACACGGCCAACACGAGAATAGGGGTTATGCGCATTTTCATTACCTTTATAGACGTCGATGACACCGAGGCATCACAGCCCGGCGTCGAATTCTTCGCTCCAGGAAAAGTCGGTGACCAGAATGCCCAGCGGGTTGTCGAACGCCTCCTGCTCGTTGGACGGCTGGCGTAGCGTGTACGTGAACAGCCCCGTGTACCTCGCCGTATCCTCAAGAGAGCCGTCCCGATACGTCTGCTCGACCCAGTTGACCTGCAGCGTCGTGTCGCTGCGCTTCAGCACGTTGCGGACCTCGACGGACCGGGCTTTCGTGGGACCGGTCCTCAGCGCCTCAAGCGACGAGCCGTATTCGCCCATCCTGGCCACGGCGTCGCCAGCGAGGAACTTGTACGCACGGTCCCAGTTCTCGCGTAGCACCACCGGATCGGTGGGGATGGACCGCACCTGTTCGACCAGCTGCCTGACCGCGTAGGCCACCCAACCGTCTTCCACGTGATACTGCTTGTTGAGCCGCTGCAGCTGCCCCGGCTTGCCGAACTTGTCGACCGGGATGTAAACCACTTCAAAACGGTTCTGAAACGATAGCCACACCAGCGACACGCCCAACACCACCGCCAAGGCGGCGGTGGCGAACGCCATGGCCCGCCAGTTGCGCGCACGGACCAGACACGAACCCATGCGGTCGTCCCACTCTTGGCGTGCCCGCGCGAACGGCGAGTGCATCTCGATAGGCGGGTTGTAGGTCAGGGATTGTCGTTTAAACCATGCCACGGTCTTGGGTCCTTTCGGTTGCTGAAAAAGAGGTCATGTTTTCTTGTTCACGGGGTCCTTGGTTGAAGCGGGTGGTTTGGGGCCTGGTGTTGTTGAGGGTGACAACGCCCTGGCCGCAGCCCGCACGGCGGTGTTCGCCGCGGTCTGCGTACCCCGGCTGACCATGTGCGCGGTCGGTTGGGTGGCCGAACCGGCGGCGACGCCCACCGCGGCCGTGCCGGCGAGCAGCCCAAAGGCGCTGCCCAGACCGAACGATGGGCTACCCGATGCCAGATCCTGGGCTAGGCGCGATGCCTGCCAAGAGAACACGAAGAAGATCACGCCACCGGTGGCCAGTCCCACCGCCTCTCTGAGCTGAACCGCCTCGGGGTTGTCGACGGTGAATTCCGCGAACAGGGAGAACGACACGGACACCACCAGCGTGATCAGCATCAGCCGCACGGCCGAAGTCACCAGCCAGCCCATGGCGCGTTCGGCCATGAACGCCGTGCCCGGGAAGACCGCAAATGGCAACAGCACGTAGCACACAAGCGCCCCGAGTTTGAGCGTGACGATCGCGAAGAACATCTGCAATGCCACAGCCAAAAATGACACCAGCACCACGAACCCGGCGACGAAGAGCAACACGATCTCGCGGAGATTGACCATCGTGTCGAACGGGCCCGACAGTCTCGACACCTCCGCCCAAACCATCGCCGCGGTCAGCCAGCCAAGGTTCGCGACTTGGCCCGGGTCGAGCATCTGTGAGCGGGTGACCCGGCCGCCGCCCGCGTTTAACCCCATCTGAACCGCGGTCTCGGCGACCGTGTCGACGAGGTAGGGGAACCGATCGATAAAGAACAGGATGAAACCGATCAAGAGAATCCGGCGGAGCATGTCGGCCACGATGTGGCCGCGTGCGCCCAGGGCCCAGTAGATCCCCGCGAGCGTCAGCTGCACGACCACCAGGGCGTTGAACAGCCACAAGACGTCGGTGGTTAGGAACGCGTACCCCGCGTCCAGACGCTGGACGATCGTGTTCATGAAGCTGTTGAAGACGGTGCCTTCGGCCATGGTGTGTCTCGCTCATCGGGAACGGGGGAACGGGTCGGCCACGCGAACCCGTGCAAATGTCCGGGTGTCATCTCGGTGTATCTCGATACGGCGCTGCCGGTAGTACTCGTGCCAAGCGGCGCGTTCGGCCTCACGAACCGCGGCCAGGCGGTGAGACGCCACGGTGGTGGCTTCAAGGCTCTGCAGCTGGGAGCCCAGCTGCCCCAGCATCTGGGTGTTCGCCTGCAGCGCGGATTTCTGGCCGATGGCCAGACGCGCGGCGTTACCGACGGTCTGGAGCCGGCTGCTCGTGGCGGGCATCGCGTCGACCAGAGCCTGTTGCACCCGCATCGCGTGCAGCGACACAGCGCGGCGATCCCGGATCCACTTGGCTTGGAGCGCCGCCATCTGGTCCGCCGTCAACCGGCTGAAGTCTTCCGGGAACGACACGACGGCTTCCACTTCCTGTGACAGCTCGTGCAGGGCGTCCATCGCCGCACGCACCTCGTACACCGTGTTGAGCTTGAGGCTCTTGAGCATCAGCAGTTGGTTGCGGATCTGCGTGACCGCGTGCGTGATCTGGACCAACGCCCGGTACGCCTGCAGCGAGTTGGCCGAGAAGTTGGCGGGGTCAAACACCGTCAGGGCCGAAGCGCTGGGTGATGGGGTGGCCATCACCGCGGCGACAACACCAATCAAGACCAGGCGCCGGTGACGGGTCAGTGTGTTCGAGCGTTTCATGGTGATACCTCGCTTTCCTTTAGTGTTGACGTTGAAAGCCGGTCCGCCGTTTCATCCAGGCCCTTGGCCCGCAGCCACTGCTCGGCGAACCGCTCGCGGCCGTGCTCACGGAGAATCTGATCGATCAGCCGCTGGTCCTGAGCGGAGCCCGCCGCGAAAAACGCCAGCTCCAGATCACTTAGCCCCAACTCGAACAGGCGGTTGCCCTCGGGGTTCTGGTAGTAGTAGTGGCGTTTCGGGGTGGCCTTAGCGACCAGGTCAATCTGCTGGTCGTTAAGCCCGAACCCCTCATACGCACCCCGTGCGACCGGGTCGGTGGCCTTGGGATTGGCCAGGAAAACGCGTGTGGGGCAGCCGTCGATTACCGCCGACGCCGCGGGGCTGTCGGTCAGGTCGCTGAGGCTCTGGGTTGCGAACACGACCGCTACGTTCTTCTTGCGCAGGACCTTGAGCCATTCGCGGAACTTCTCGGCGAAGACGCCGATCAGTAGCACCGACCACACCTCGTCCAGCACCAGCAGTGTCGGACGGCCGTCACGGAAACGCTGTTCGAGCCGGTGGAACAGGTACATCAGCACCGGCACGACAATCGCCTTGACCCCCAGCAGCTGCTCGGTTTCGAAGGTCTGCCAGTCGTTCTGGTTCAGCTGGTCTTCGTCGGCGTCGAAGAACCGGCCGTAGGCGCCCGCCAGCGTGTACTGCCGCAGCGCCTCCTTGGCTTCCCTGTGCTGCAGCAGGCCGACGAACACGCTCATGGTCCGCTGCTTGCGTTCGTTCCTGGCCAAGACCTCCAGGGCGCTGCGCAGGGCTTCCTTGACCGAAGTCGTGACCTGCACGTTCTCCTGCTGTAAATCGTCGATCAGCCACCCCAGCGCCCAGCGGCGCTCCGCCTCGTCATCCACGCCGCCCAGCGGCTGAAACGCCACACCGCGGGTTGTTGCGGCGGCGTCACCACCTTCGGTGGCCGACGCCAGGCCGGTGCCCAGGTCGACAAACTCACCCCCAACAGCCAGTGTTAGCGCCCGTGTACCGGCGCCCTTGTCGAAGATGAACACCTGGCTGTCGGGGTAACGCCTGTACGAGGCCACTACAAGATTCAAGAACGTGGTCTTGCCGCTGCCAGTTGGCCCAATCACCGCCAGGTGCCCCACGTCCTGGTAGAAGTTGCTGAACCGAAACGGCGTCGAGCCCTGAGTCTTGGCCATGAACAGCACCGGCCCATCGAGGTGCTTGTTCCACCTCGGCCCCGTCCAGACCGAGTGTGCCGGTATGAGGTCGCAGAGGTTCAGCGACATCATCACCGCTGTTCTTGGGTCCGCGTAGACCAGGCCCGACAAGCTCCCGAACCAGGCCTCCGGCAGGTTCACCGTCTCAGTGGTCGACGCAAATCCCAGACCGTCGACGACCTCCTGGACCCGCTTGGCCCGCTCGTTGGCTTCGGCTGCGTCGCGGCCCGTGACCGTGACGGTCAGCGTCGTGTAACCGAAGCTCACATGCCCTTCGCCCAATTCGCCCTGCGCGGTGCGCGCGTCTTCTTCCTTGGCCACCGCGTCGGGGTCGTCGGGCGTCTCCTCCTGCCTAAGAACCGCCTCCTTGAACAGGCTGACGATGGATTTGCGTTTGCCCCAATACTGCCTCCGACGCTTGCTGATCAGCGCCGCCGCGTCGGTGGGGCTCAGCGGCATGTACCGCACGACCCACCGAAAAGGCAGCGGCAGGTGGTCCAGCGCGTCCAGCATCGCCGGGACCGTCCGGCCGGGGTGTGCAATCACCGACACGACCCGCACGTGCCGGTCGCCCAACCGCATATCGAAGCCACCGTACACGGGGCAGTCACAGACCAACGCGTCAATAGGAACGGGGCATTCAGGCGCCACCATGCTTACGTGTCGTGTCGATACGCAGCTGTGCAGATACGTAAGTGTCTGGGCGGTGTCGAGCGGTTCGACCGTGGGCATGAAGCCGGCCAGGACACCCGTGACCGACCGCACCTGGTCCAGGAAGTAGTCGAGTTCTCGCCGGTAATCGACCGCCTGTTGGCTTGTGTCGCCTTCCAGAAACAGCTGCTGAGCCCACCCGATCCGCTCGGCCGGTGGCAGGTAGACGAACGTCAAGAACCGATAGGTCTCGAAGCTCTCATCGCTGGCTTCGAAGGCTTGCCGCCGTACATCATCACACTGCCAGGTCACCGGGTCGGGGAACGCGCCGCTTAGGTAATCACGCACCTCGACGCGTTGGGCCTCGACGTAGACGGCCCACCGCGTACCCAGCCTACGCAGGGCGTTGTTCAGCTGAGCGCGTAGCGCCATCAGGTCGTTGATGGTGGCGCTCTCGCGGTCGGGCCCGCGGAACCGGAAGCTCTTCTGAAAGGACCCGTCCTTGTTGAGTACCAGTCCGTCGTCGATGAAGTAGGCCCAGGGGACCAAGTCAGTCAGTTTCGTGGCCTTGTGGCGGAACTCGCCGATGTGGATCATGTCACAGCCCCAGGTAGCGGTGGTTGACCAGGTGTTTGACGTGCCGCTGTCCGACCTCGAACCACATGGGGTCGTTGGCGGTCAGATACACCGCAACCGAGTGAAGCGTCAGGCCAATCGGCAGGCTCAGCCACCAGATACCGAAACCCAGCGTCAGGACACCGGTCACCGTGAGATTGAACAGAGCGAATGAGCGTGGGACACCCGCCAACAAGACCGGCTGGGCCAGCGACTGATGGACCGGGACCTCGTAGCCCTCGATGTTGTGCTGAGCCTCATTCAAAACGTTGCTCCACTGGTCACCGGCAGGAGCGTGGCGGCAACCGACGCGGCACCCGTCGCAAGGCTCAGCCCGAAGATGATCTGGATGACCCTCTGCCAGACTGGGCCGGGATTGGTAAAGGCAAGTAGAAGACCGAAGATGACGATCGATGCGATTACGCTCCCCTGGAGTACGGGGCCGGTCAGCGAATCCACCAGCATCTGGATGACACGCTCCCAGGGCAACCCGGTGCCCGCGGCGTGAGCTACCGAGGGCTGGGTCAACACAAACAGCAACGCTAAACACACCAGCCAAGATTTTCGTGAGGGCATGGGATATCTCCTACAGCGCCTAGCAATGCTTCCTGTCATTCAACTAGACGTACGCGGGTGCGAAGCGCAACAGGTCAGGTGTCCTCAGCGTCTTTGTCCTGGGCGTCACAACCACTTCCAAACAGCGATGTACAAACACATGCCACGACCGCTCCAAAAACGCCGACAGCTAATACGGGGGCTGCGTAGAGCACATAGGCGGCTGCTGGATCGATGTAGAAATGGGGCAGCAGCATAGCGCCAATGGTCACAACGCCCATCACGAGACTCAGGGCAAAGAAGAACTGGTTAATCGTCCGCCACACTGGGCCCGGATTGCTGAAAGCTAGTATTAGTCCAAATACAACGATCGATGCGATAACTAGACCCTGCAGCACCGGGCCCGTCAGCAGATCGGCCGGACCTTGAATGGAATACTCGCAGCCCAGCCCGGTGCCCGCGGCGTTGGTAAACGTGGGTAGTGCCAGCACAAACACGAATGCTAAACACACAGACCAAGACTCTCGTGGACGCATCGTGGTTCTCCTAAAACACCTAACGTCGTTATCTATCAATCAGACGTTGTCAGGGACGAACCGTGACAGGTCAGACATCAATCGCATCGTCCTTGGCTTTAGGTGCATCCCGTTTGCGGCGCAAAAGTAGACAGAACAAGAGGGCCTCAAGCGCTGTAACTGTTGCGAGAATCCCCGCATGGAACAGACGTGTCGTTGTTTTCGGCGCGCGGGAGAATAGGGCGGCTGCAAACGACAGCGCGGCCGTTACAGGACAGAGTCCCATAGGCCGCTTGATAGAGTACCAGGCCACCTTCGGGTCCAGACCAGCAAATACAACCATCAGTCCTATGACGAGGGCGAATGCGAAGACGATGGCCTGTCCCGTCAGAAAAACCGAATCCGGCACTCCCATGCAGGGACCAAACAGCGCGAATGCATATGCCTGCTCCTGAACCACGAGGTACTGCTCGGGTATAGAAACAGACGCAGCACAGCGACGATCATCACAGCTCAGAGGTCAACCAGCCGATACCCTCCGCGCTTGCTGTACCCCTCAACCCGGCACATCGACGCCACACGTCGACCCTCGGGGCAGCGTTCCAGGTGCACTACCAGGTCGAGCGCGGCGGCGATGGATTGGTGGGGGATGTTGGCCGAGACCTGTCCGACCAGGTCTTCGATCCTACTCAGGGCGTGGCGGGCGCTGTTGGCGTGCACCGTGCTGACCGACCCGGTGTGCCCCGTGTTGAGGGCTTGGATCAGGTCCAGGGCTTCACCACCGCGGACCTCCCCGATCACAATACGGTCGGGACGCAGCCGGAGGGACTCGCGGACCAGCTGGGTCAGCGTGACCTCGGGGTTGTCTTTCTTGGTCAACATCCTCACCTGGTTCTGAGAGGAACACTGCAGCTCCCGCGTATCCTCCAGGATGATGACGCGGTCCTTGACGAAAGCCGGTTCGGCCAAGACCGCGTTGGCCAGCGTTGTCTTACCGGTGCCGGTTCCCCCGGAAATGATAAGTGTCCGCTTGGCCGCGACGGCGGCACGGATTACCTCGCACTGCTCCAACATCATCGACCCCTTGCTCACGTAATCGTCCAGGTCGAAGACCACGGGGGGCGGCTTGCGGACCGAAAAGCACGCCGCCGTCACGATGGGAGGCAACTCGCCCTGGAAACGTTCTCCAGTTCCCGGTAGTGTTCCAGACAGCGAGGGCCTGCCGTCGTCGGCGGTTTCTCCCATGTGATGGGCCACCAGCCTGATGACCGCCTCGGTATCCTCCGGTTTGATCAACCCTGCTTGGGTCATGCCCTCGCCGACACGGTCGACCCAGACGCTCCCGTCCGGGTTCGCGAACACCTCAAGCACCGTCGGGTCGTCCAGGGCGTCAAGTACCGTCGGCCCCAGCACACGGCGCAGCGCCGAGAGCTGCCGTGATTGTGTGGGTGTGTCAATCGTCTTCATTGAATTTCACCTCGCTGTTTGATTCACCTGGCGGCAACCGGATGGGCTCTTCCAGGACGGACCGACCCGTTTCGAGCGACTCCTGAACCACGCCCAGGAATCGGCCGTAGCGCCGCCTGCCCACCGCGGCGGCTTTGGCGCGTTTCGATACCGCCAGCTCAGGCGTCTGGTTCAGGAAAGTCCGCACAAAGAGCCCGAGCATCTCTTGGACCAGCCGCAACGCCTCGCGTTGGTCCTGGTCCCGCTGCGTGAGCTGGTCGCGCATGGCTTCGATGATCTCTTGGATGTCGCCGCTTCCTTGGCTCGGCGGTGGTGTCATCAGCGCCGCCTTCACGGCGTCGTTGACCACCATCGACATGCTCTTGTTGCTGCGAGCCGCGTACGCCTGCAGCGCCTCCAGCACCGTGTCCTCCAGGTAGGCGGAGACCTTGTTTGTGCCTCGTCTTGACGAACGTTCGTTCATACGAAGTACCGATCCTCAAGCCCCCCGTCCTCTAAATCCTCATCCAGGCCGTCGAGCACGAGCTCCGGGTCAGCCGTTTCCGGTGCTGTCTCTTCGCTGCCGGTGTCGAGTGGCAGGGGCGGGCCCTTGGCCCGCTCGCCCAGCCACGGGTTCTCGACCGTTGCGCGTGGGACGTCCACGTGCTGGCTCTGGTCTGGAACCTTGAGCAGGCGTTGCTTGAACAGCCTTTCCTCGAAGTACCTCACCTTCTGCGTCCTGAACGGCTTGAACCCCGTGGCGAATACCAATTGCTCGTCTGCCGGCAGCTGTCGGACATCGCCGGGCTGTAGCAGGGGACGCACGTGCTCGTTCAGGTTCATCGTCCGCCGCTGCCGGTCCGTGAGGTTCTGCGACTGCGAATAGCCTTCGCGGAATTCGACCGCGGTGCCCGTCATCTGGCTGACGCGGCTCTGTGTCGCCGTGTCGTTGGACGCGAACGCCACCGTCAACGCGCAGTTGTCCACGAGGCTCTGGTGCCCGCCGTAGTTCTGCATCAAGTCGTTGAACGATTGCACAACCAGCACCGCACGCAGCCCGTAGCTGCCCATCTGCCGCAGGTTCCTCTCGAAGAACGGCAGCCGCCCGTGACTGGAGAACTCTTCCATCACCATCAATAGATCATGACGCTTGGGCCGGCCCAGCGTGTCACGACGCTCGTGCTCCATCAGCGTCCGCGCGACCTGGTTGAACATCATCCGGGTCAGGGGTTTCAGCCGGTCCGCGTCCGAGGGCGGGGCCTGGATGTACAGGTTCATAGGGGCGTCGCTGCACATCAGGTCGCCCAGCGCTATGTCGCTTCGACCGATGTTGTCGCGGACAACCGGGTCCGCGAACAGCGTCAGGTAGGACTCGGCGGTGGCGACCACGCTGGTGCGGAACCGGTCGGCCGCCGCCGTCAGGCTCCTGGCGACCAGCATCACCTCTGGGTGCACCTGCGGCTCGCCGGTCTGCGGGCACAGCCGGTGCGGCGTGGTCATCATCTGCTCGCAGGTGGTGTCGAAGTCCAGCAGCAGGTCACGCACGGTGCCCAGGTGCTTCTGGTCGTCTTGGGCCGTGTAGAGCACGTGCAGGATCAGGGCCGTGATTAGCTGCGCTGCCGAGACATCCCAGATATCGAACTGGTTCTTTTCGCCGGAGGGGTCGGCCAGAACATGCGCGATGTTTTGGGCATCTCGGATTTCGCATCCACGCCGGACTTCTAACATCGGGTTGTACTTGACGCTGTCACTGCGGCTCGGATTGAAGAACGCGCAATGGCTAAACGTCGACCGGAAACCCGCCGTCAGTCGCCACAGCTCGCCCTTGGGATCGAAGACGACCACACTTTCTGGCCAGCTCAGCAGCGATGGAACGATGACGCCGACCGTCTTGCCCGACCGCGTACCACCCACCACCAGGACGTGTCCCTGCCGCAGGTCAAACCGCAGGAGCCGGCGCCCAACCTTGCCGACGACGACACCGGCCCTGGTCAAGAGCCCGGCCCGCTTCAGGTCGCCCAGGCTTCCCCAGCAATCCTTGCCGATCTCCTTGAGCCGCGGCCGGCGCATCATGCCCACCACCCACGCGGCGAAAAGCAGCTCACCCAGTGGCACCAACAGCGCCTGCTCAAAGACACGGGGGTGACCAGCGCCCCAACGCCGGTACCAAACTGCCACGCTCCACGGCCAATAAACCCTGACCTTGTCATGGAAGACCAGTGGCCGCCCCAACTCGTCGCTGTAGCCCAGCCGGTACGCGACAAGCTGTGTGGCCCCCACGAAGCTGGTCACGACGAACACGAGAGCAAAGCCGACCCTTTTAATCACCGCGCTCCCTCCCTGCGGACCGCTTCGGGTCACCGACGGCGATGGGACGGATGCCCGCTGTCTTGAGGATTCCCCGTACATCGGTTTGTGAGACCTTGGTTGCTACGGGCCTAGCTGCTGACCGAGCCATCTGTCGCTTGGCCTGGGCATCGGTCAGTTCGAGCAATGCTTGGTCCCAACGCTCACGTGTGAACGAAGGCTTCTTGCGTTTCAATGCTTCGTACGGATCGCCCCTGTAGCCGACACTCGCCAGACGTTTCTTCACCTCCGCCACCAATCGAGCATCCGCGGAGAGTTCCAGGGGTTCGTGACCACTACGCTGCGTCGCTTGACCGGGTCCTGACGACGCGCGTCGAGAACGTCCGTAGAGCTGCTGCTTGACCTGCCGGCTGCCACGGTCCTCGTCCACGCCTCGGACGCGGTCCCACTTACCGTGGGCGACAATCCAGTGGAACAGCGCCGGTGGGTTCTTACTCTTAGTTCGGTAGACGTATTGGGCAGCGGCGAAGAACTTCAAACGATCCGGTTCACCACTGCCGACCAAGCCGCGATCAACCGCATCCTTATATAGATGCATCAGCTGCTTGGGGTCTTTCAGGTCCTGAGTGTTCACACGGAACCCAGCGGCCCTGGCCCGCCTCTGCTTCTCCAACCGCTTCGAACCGTCTTCCCCCAGTGATACCGTCACGGTTCGGCCGTCTCGGATCACGGACGCGCCGCGTAGCGGGACCAGCACCGCCTCCGAGGCCGTCTGGACCACCAAGTGCCGGCCCATGTGCAGCGACAACGAGCCGCGAGAGCGGCCGGTGATGTGGGTTTTCTCGCTTGCTGACACCCACCGTACCGGGCAACCCAGCTTCTCGGCGACGGTCGCCGATGACGCCCTGAGTTCCTGGTCCATCAGCTTCATGACCGTGCCCGGTTTCCACCGGAACTTTCCGGCTTCCTCCGTGCCGTAGCCCCGCTCCACCAGCCACGCACTGCGCATCGCAGCCGCTTTTTGCACCGGCGCGTAGGCATCGACCGGTGATTCCTTGCCGGAGCGCTGCCGGTAGACCTGCCGGTCCAGCCAGGTGTACGCGTCGGCCTTGACCTGCTGCTGCAAGGGGTGATCGCTCAACGGCCGTACACGCGTGCCGCCGCGCGAGCTCGGCTCCACGGCCACGAGGCTGCCGCTGCCGACGTGTTTCAATGATGCGGTCGGTCGCACCGGTACGTAGTGCTGCCGCCCGTCCGCGTCTTTGACCAGCAGGAACTCCAGGTCGCGCAGCTGCTCCTCGTGACCGCCGCGGTCCACCACGCGCCCCACCAGAGCCTGAGCCGGCAAGTCTCGCGGACCGTAGACCGTGAGACGTTTTGGATCCAACCCTCGGGTTGCGCCCCGGTCGGCGTGCAGGTTCTTGATAATGTCGTTGGCCCGGCCCATCACCTTCAATGACGTGCTTAGGTCCTGCGATAGCCGCCACCGGTCGCCGCCAACGTGTTCCGCAAGCCCCAAGGACTTCAGATACGCCAACCGTTGCTCGACCAGCGCACCGTTGGTCAGGGGGCCAGCGGCCCGTGCCGCCTCTTGCACATGGACCAGACGTTTGGGACCCGCGACGCGTTCGAGCACCCAGTCCAGTTTCGTCATCCGCGACGCCACCGCGTCCCGCGCCAGCGCTTGGCGAATCTCCCGCTCGGACCGTCGCCCCAGCAACCGCGTCGCCAGCTCGGACGCGCGGTCGCGTATGCCGTGAGCGATGTAGTCCCGCGGGATGACCAGGTCGGCGCCATCGTCTCTGCGGCCCCGAACCAGGACGTGCGTGTGGTGGTGTTCGGTGTTGCGGTGGTTGACAGCGAGCCACTGCAACTTAGTGTCCAGGTCCTTCTCCACGGTCGACATCAGACGGCGCGTGTAAGCGTTCAGATCGGGGATCTTGTTCCCGCCTTCTGGGCTCAGGATGATTCTGAAATGGTGGCGGTCGTCCACCCAGCCCTTGACCTCTTGTTGCAGGTCGAGGTTGTCGCGGTCGGCCGAATAGGCCTGCGTCTTCTCACCCTCCAACGATGCGTTGTCTCGTGTCAGGTAAGCGGCGTGGCGGGCCAACAGCCGCTTTGCGCCCTTGCCGTGGCGGGCCACGTACACCTTGACGGTGACGCGCTGAGAGCGCTCGCTCACACCGAACGTGCCGGTCCGGCGGCCGGGGCTGCAGCGGGTCAGCCGCTTGACGCGCGCCCTGACACGACGCACACGCGCACCGGTCCGCTCCTCGGCCGCCCGACCACCCAGACGAACCACCAAACCGGCGCCATCGCGCTCAGCCGCCAGATCAACCTTCATGCCGCGTCGTGCCATGTGCGTTGTACCAAACCCCACTAGTAAAGACGCTTCGAATCGGCGTAACGCACATAAAAATGGCACGACGTGCGCTAAGCCCAACACCCATAACCGTCTAGCAACCGCACACGGTTAGTCTTTTATCTCGCCTTCCCCGGGGGGCGGCGTTTATGAGGTCATTACTCAGGTATGCAGGTGGTCAGAAGACAGCGGTGATGTGGATGGCTGACGGTTTGGCAACAACCGGGGGTGCACGAATCAACCGGTACACCGACAGGGTCTAATCCGAATCGTCGGGTGAAACCCACAACGGCGCATAGACGCCTCGAACAAACCGGTCATCAATGGGGCCGTAGACCCGCGAGTCGAAGCTGCGTTCCACTTGCACCGCCAACACGAACAGCTCACCGTCTTCCAGGACCCTGCACCCGCTCCACGACGGTACGGGGTTGCCGCCCGCGTCTGTCATGACCAATGGTGCAGCTTGGTTACCGTTGATGAAAAGCCACCCGTCACGCGTACACACATGATCGCCACCGGTAGCGGCAACGGGTTTCAGGATGGTCCAGTTCGGACTCACCTGCCCAAGCCGGTGCTTGACGAACCGGCGCGCCGTGCCGGCCGGGATGGCAAACAGCACCACGTCACCCACCCGTGCCCGACCAACACCCCGACGCCTGTAATAAAGCCCCAGCGGGATGCTGGGGCTTGTGTTGACCACGAAGAAAGGGCGTTCGTGCGGGCCCTGAAGCAGCAGGGCGATGACAGTCACCGCCAACACCGCTGCGTAGTAACGGCGATAATGCTTACACCGTGCACGCATCGGACCCTTGGTGCTCCTGGCCGCACGAACGCCCGAGACCAAACACCGGCCACTTGTCTCCACGAGGACGCCGGTGGCCGGCTTTCGGCGTCCCACTTCATAGACGAACGGACACGGGTATCCATTGCACAGCTTTCAGTTCAACTGCGAAGCGATGTAGTTGCGTATGCGTACCAAGGCTCGGTTCAGGTGTGTCCGGAGCAGGCCAACGCTAATACCGAGCAGCTCGGCCGCCTCTCGGTGGGGCATTCCCTTGAGGTGGACCGCTTCGAAAGCATTGCGGTGTGCCGGTGACATGGGCGCCTCATCGACCCATTGCCGGACCTTCCTGTACCGCTCTTTGACTTCAGCCCGCTCATCAAGCGTGACCAACGCATCCAGCGGCATCACCGCGTTGTCGTCCACCCTCTGGTCTAGTGTTTCACCATCAACGGGGACGCCGGAAATTGCCCGCCTTTTGGCAGCGCGTGACCGTCTCAGCTGATCAATCGCTTTGTGACGCACGATGGTCTTGCACCAGCATCTGAACGACGCGTCTGATTTGCCTTTGAAGGTGTGCAGCTTCGTCTGCATGATCAGATATGATTCTTGAAAGACATCGTTGCACGCGCTGGCATCATCAACGTAGCGATGAATGATCGCAAATAGGTAACCGGTTTCAGAACGCAAATATTCTGTCAAACGATCTTCTAGTGACATCGTTGTATTCCTTATGTGCAGTGCTGTAGGCGCACCGATAGCGGTGCCCGCACGGTGCGGGTTTTGATAAATCAGAAAACGCTTAACGATGGGGTTGTCGTGTCGGCCAGGCCCGGGCTTTCGGGAGATTCACACCCCGACCCGGTCCAGCACCAACGCCGGTTGTACAATTCGGCTGTTACGGAGCCGTGTCCCGCGTGCCAAAGCAACGGACACGGCCAACAAGCCCCTGCCCGACCTGTCGGGTGGGGGTTTGTCTAAGGCGGCCTCGGGAGCTCGGCGTGTGAGCGTAAGTTCCAGCGCATAAAGCACCGTTCATCAAGGAATCGCGAGGGTCGACTGGGGCGACTGATTCACCAAATGAACATTTGCGCCAGGGGCGTCTCGGTTTGCGCATTGAGGCGTGGTGGCAAGACTTTTTGTTATTTCAATGGTCGTGCGGCCAGAATTGGGCTCAGACGTGACAGGTTATCACTTGGAGGCGTTAAGCGATGCTCGCACGCGAGCTAGGACTCGTTGGCCGAACCGCGGCCTTGGTGGCGTGTATTCGATGTGGAGCGACCCACCAAACCGCGATGCCAGGTCGTGTTTCTCGTAGAGTTCCTCAAGTTCAAGGAACTCGTGGGCCAGGCCCCGCTCGTTAATCATCTTCCCGACCTCGTCAACTCGAGGCCAGACAACGTCATTGGGCCGACCAAGCTGAAGATCGATACGCAAGGCGTGGAGCAGGTATTGTGCGTAACCGACGACGTGTTGCTTCCTGAGCGTGCCTTCCCGCAAAGACACCTCGCCGATCAGGTCCACCGCCTTGTCGTAGTACGCCGTGTTCTTGGAGGTCTCCCCGTACTCCGTGTACACCCGGGCAAGGCGGCTCTTGGTGTGGATGACGTCGGCCACCCGGCCGTGTGATTCATAAGTCTCGAGCGCCTGCCGCATGATGTCGATGGACCGACCGTACCAGCCAACACCACGCAGACTTACGGCGTAGCTGTGAAGGAATAAGGGATCGTCCTGCCAAACCTCACTCGGAACTTCGCCCAATAGCTCCGAGTAATACCCGGCCGCAAGGTCATATCTGAACGCGGCCGTGCTCCGGCGACCTCTCAGTACCAAGAGACGGTGATGCCATCGCTTCCCGTTTATACCCGTGCAACGAGCGACCTCCCGCTCCAAGAGACCAAGCCTCGCGTCGGCAATGCCCAGTTCCTGTTCAGCCAGTGCCAGCTGAACCCGACCTTCAAGCAACGTGCAAAGGTCAAGACCGTGCTCGCGACCGGGGACACGCTGAGCAGACCGATTCTCGTTTGAAAGTAGACCCGCGATGAGTAGGTCGGTCCCCATGGCCGCTAACTCAAGAATCCCCTGGCCGCGCCACCGGCCGAGTGTGGCGTTGATGGGTTTGACCAGGATGTCGAACCTATCGCTTGGTCGCGTCGTCCACCACCGCATCATTTCGAGTGGAAACTTGAACTTCAGGGCGACCGAGGCCGAGGCTTCCGGCACCTCGACGGTCGACGCCAGGTCCTTCTGTGCCGCGTCGGGGTTCTCGAAATACAGCCGCACAAACTTCCGCTCGCGTGGGTTCAGGAACACCGCGTTGTCGCCAATGATGTCAGACAACGCTTCTTCCAATAGCTCCTGTTGTTCGTCGTCAGAACACGCCGATATCGGCGGTGGGGATGAGGCCTCGGTTGACGCAGCCTTTAGCCTCTCTTTCAGCCGCTGCTGCCGATACCACCCCCGCAAGAACAACGCCGTCTTGCTCGGCAACACCGTCTTGAGGAAGAAGTATTCCGGCGGGGACCGGTCCGGGTCCCACTTCTGGAGGAACTCGACGATGGCCTCCTGGATGACATCCGGCCAATCATCCCGCCTCAATCCCCCGCGCGCCCCCAGGTAATTCTGGGCTTTCTGTTCCAGCAACCGCACGAGGACCGACTGTGCAACGGTGTCTCCGTTACGAGCCTTAGCCGTAAGGTCATATAGATCGGGCATGATGAATCATATTGCTAAGCGCCGTGACGATATGCCATGTCATGGACCGAATATCACAACGCAGCCGCTCCGACAACGACCGATCTCCGTGTGCGGCACCACGCGCCGTCTGTTCGCGTCCGCTCTTCACGTCCAGCAGCGGCCTGTTGCCCTACTTGCCCATTATTTATCCGCATGCGTGTATCGACTGCCTCAAACGAGGGGTGCTGTCGACTGTGCTGCCTGGACCCTAGCCAATGCTGGACGATCAGGAGTGGGGGGTTTCGTAGTATCGATGATGGATGACTGCATTCGGCATCTCCAGCTCTTGACCTTTTTCTGCGATTCAGGCATACAAGAGGTAGGTATTGCGCAGAGGCACCCGCCTGCACAGGCACCGCCGGGTCGAAGACCCGGCGTGACATCGGGGCCCGAGTGGGCATCTTTATACAGGGTTAAGCAACCACGACCGAACAAGCGGCGTCCCGGCGGGGCGTCGCCGGTCCGACGCGACCCCCGTCTGTTTTTACAGAACCGTGCCCCTCGAACTCCGGCCGTGCCGGCAGGCGGGCCGTTTGCGCCCATCGTCCCCGGGGCCCCGACGGGTGAGCCCCGAGGACGACGGTCGTAAACGGCAAGCGCAACGCTGGCCAGCAGAGGCCTATACAACCCTATGGGTTGCTTGGCCCTGGCACCGTGGCTAATGGCTGACGGTCCACACCGGACATTTCAGGGTGACTGGTTTTTTCGCACGGGTGGTTGAGGAAGAGGAGTGGGCCGGTCTGACGACCGCTGTGGGTACGCGTAGCGTCTCCATGGCCGCCGAGAGACCGGTGGACGATGGGCGAGAAAGGAGAGTGCCTTATGGCACAACGCCCCATTCATGAGATCCGCATGGGCACAACTAAGGCAGTGATCTGGTGCAACGCCGTCCAAGGCGGGGACCAGGTCAGGCACAACGCTGTGCTCCAGAGGCTCTACAAAAAGGACGGTGAGAAGGATTGGAAAACGAGTGACTCATTCGGACGCGATGACCTGTTGGTTGTTGCTCGCGTTGCTCAGAAAGCCGCGGATTGGATCTACGAGCAATCGAAGAACCAGACGTCAGCCGAAGCGCCCACACCGGCGCCGGCGACCGCAGCTCCGTCATAACCCAAGGTTCTAACCCGCCCATCACCACCCGGTCTCTCGGGACCAACGCCGCTTGAGGACCCGCAACCTTAGCGGCACCAGGATAGAGGGTGGTCGCGCCGGCAGTAGTTGGCAGCGGCCCATGAGGAAGCAGAACGAAGGGAGACAAAACCATGACCAACCAAACCACCATGCCGACCAAAGAGTTCCGTATCGGTGTCATCAAGGCTGCCGTGTGGCTGCACCGGCGAGCCGACGGCGCGCCTCGATTCAACACGACCTTCGAGCGTCTGTACAAGGCCGACAAAGACACGTGGCGTTCGACCCACGGGTTCCAGCACGCAGACCTGCCCGTGGTGGCAGAGATCAGTGCCCGGGTCCACGAGTGGATCCGCGAGCAGATGGGGTCAGCCTGCAGGGAATCCGGGGACGGCCCCGGCGAATAGACCCGGTCTGGCCGTCCCATACTTTCACCACCGCTCATTCACATCACAGGCTCCGGGAAGACGACACCGCACCGTCTCTGCGTCGGCGTGCACTTCATCCTGCGCGTCCGCCTCAGAGACCGGTGGTGCAACAGGTCATGACAAAGGTTGATGAACCCCTATTTGAAAGGAATACCACAATGCAGAATCTCACTAAGGCTCACGACGAACTTTTCCGGCGCACGCCCGACGAGTGCTACCCGTCACTGGAGGCGCTCTACGAGCACTGCTACGGCCGGCTACAGCGCTCCCGGGACCACTGGCAAGCCCCCGAATCGATCCGGCCGCTGCCCGCACCGAACCCAGGCGACGCAGCGAGGCTACGGTTGCAGATTGCGAACGACGATGCGCTTCAGATGAACGATTGGAGTTTTACGCAGCTGTGCGCCCTGGCCAGGGTCAGCAAGGAGACGGTCAACAAGCTCTCCGCCGACACGGCCAGCCGCGTCTTCCAGGAAACCATGCCGACAGGCGGCAAGCCGCTTCAGATCTACACCGACGGACAACGGGTCCGATCGATCCACAAGGCCAGCTACACCAGGCTGCACCACGTGGACCTGCTCAACGTTGTCCGCGAGTTCGCCACGGACTTCCAGCCGCCCCACAAAGCCGGAACCGACGACCCTGAAACCGGCACGGGGCTCTACTGCGGCGAGCAGGACATGTTCTGCTTCCTGATCGACCCGATGGGGTGGGCGGAGATCGACGGCGAGGCGTTCGCGCCCGGGTTCTTCCTCTGGAACTCCGAGGTCGGCAAACGCTCCGTGGGTGTGCAGTCCTTCTGGTTCCAGGCGGTCTGCAGCAACCACATCGTCTGGGACGCCGTCCAGGTCGTGCAGTTCACACGCAAGCACACCACCAACGTCCACGAGTCCCTGGCGCAGATCCGCCAGATCATCGCGGGCCTGGTGGAAAAGCGGGACCAGCGTCGCGACGGCTTCGTGCGGGTGATCCGCAAGGCCATGCAAACGACGCTGGGCGACGATGCCGACGAGCTGGTCAAGCTGCTGTCACGCCACGGCGTAGCACGCTGGCTGGCCAACGCGGCGCTCGACATCGCCCAGATGGAAGGCAAGTTGACGGTCTTCTCAGTCGTTGCCGCCATTACGTCGCTCACGAGCGAGCTGCGCAACGCCGGGGAGAAAACCCAGGCCGACCAGAGGGCGTCCTCGCTCCTGCAATTGGCGGTCTGATTCGATGTTCTTACGAAGGTTTTGAGACCAAGCACCACCGGTCTCTACCTAGTTTCAACCGACACGACCCACGGACGGCACCACTACGACCTGCCGTACCGCCACTGCAGCTGGCCGCACCTGCACTGCACCAGCTTCTCGTTCACGACGTCTTGCTTGTAGACCGGCTTCTTGCAGCTGGGGCACTCGAAGAAACCCATCGCGGTTTCGCAGGCGGCCAGGAGTTTATCGACCTCGTTGGGCGTCACGTCGAAGCTGTGGGAGGATTTGTTGCCCCAGGAAAGCAACAGCGTGTCCGCCTCGCTTAAGGCCTCAACGGCCTCCGTATAGGGCTCATATGCGCCATCAACCTTCTTCTTGAAACGCCTCTTCCCACCCAAAATCATCCGTGACAGAAATTCGTGCGCCACCCGATGGTCGTTCCGTTCCCGGTGCAGGTAGGGCAGGGGCACCTTCAGACGCTCGGCCAGGATGGCCAGCTCGGTGTCCATGATCTTCCGCACCGTGTTGCCGGCGGCGTCCGGCTCGTCCTTCAGCCGCGCCCGAGCGTCGTCAAAGGTCCAGCTTTTCTCCGACCAGCGGATGCCGGAGGAGGGATGTTCGTAGGGCTTGAGTGCCTTGAAACCCCACCGCTTGGGGTCCAGCTGGCGCCTCAGCTCGATGTACCACTCGCGGTCGTGTGTGAAAAGAACAACCTGCCGGTCGCTAAACCGTTTCTCCAAGAGCTCCGCGACCATACCACGGTGGTTGCGGTCGAAACTCACCACCACGTCATCCAGGAACAGCGGCCGGTCCTTGTCCGCCTCACGCTTGGCCATGGCGAGGAACAGGCACAGCCCCAGGCTGTTGCGATAGCCCTCGGAGAGGGTCAACCGGGGCGAAGCCTGCTCGACGCCGTGGAACTTCAAGCCGATATCCACCGCCTTGTCGGCGTCGTCGGGCAGGTAGACGCGGATATCCTCTATTGCCTCGCCCGGGTGAAGGATGGCCCATAGGTCTCGGATGTCCGAGGAGACCTCGTCGACCACCTGCTGGGATTGCTGTTTGATTTCATCTCGGACACCCTGTTCCAGCGAGTTCAAAAAAGCGAACAAGGCATCGGCTCTCGATACGCTGGCTGCAATCTCCTTAGACTCGACTACCTCCTTGGCCGCCACGGCGGTCTTCCTGTCCGTCGAGAGCTCCTGGACATCGGTTGGAGCGTTCTTCGAGGCCGATGTCGCGGCTTCGACCAAGCGTAGAAGTTGACGCTCGATGCCATTCAGGTCCTCGTCGGTACAGGTGGAGCGATGTGACTCGACATCGAGACTATCCAGGTACACGAAACGGCTCTCAATTGTTGCTTCGGTGAACGATCGAAGCCGTGCCCTGGCTTCGGGCATACTCAGACCGGACTTCAGTGACCGTAGGTCATCACACAACGCTGCGACGGCTGCCTTGCGGGCCTTGAAGGTGTTGGTGACCGCCCAGAGACGCTTCTTCTCATCCGCCACGTGTGCCCGAAACGCTTCGGCCGCTATGGACCTGCCGCACGCCGGGCAGTCGACCAGGCCCTCGTCCTCCAACTTGCCCACGAACACGTCCGTGGACATGAGAACCTCCAGCCGCTCAACAATAGATGGTTCCAGCTCACCGGCCAGCGTGACGCTCGCCGTCCGCACAGCGCGGATGTGCTGATTGAGTTGAAGACCCGCGATGTCCTGAAGAGCCAAGTGTGTCTGATGTTCCACGGAGTATCGAGCGACGCGTTTTTCAAGCTCGGCGAGGATTTCATTGCAGCGGGCGGTGGGGTCTGTTGTGACCCGATTGTCCGGGCAATACTTGGCGTGCAGTGATTCGACCTTGGCGATGACTTCTTCGTCGGTCGCTGTACCGAACTCCGCTTCGCGTTTTGCCTGATAGGTCATTAGGGCGTTCTTCATCCCGTCACGCTTCGATAGCTCGCAGACCGACCTGGCCAGCTGCCGGAGGTTCTGCGCAGTCACCTCCAGCTCGTGGAGGCCCAACAGTGGCAATAGTGATGAATACTTGCCGCCCTTGGTGTCCCGGATGAAGCCCGCGAGCTCGTCCTGTCTCAGGACAGTGCGGCGGTAGTCCCAGGTGTGCATCAGGACGGCCTCGGTCCCACCCCCGCAACGCGTCGACGCGCCGTGTGGTTGCACCTCCGCCACAAGCCGTGACCCATTGCTGAAACTGACCCGCAGCCTGGTTGTCTTGCCCTTGGGTCGGTGCGTGTTGACCAGGCCCTTTTCTTGGTACTTGCCGCTGTACTCGTGGGTCAGGTGCCCGACCTTGTGCCCGTTGATCACGTATTCGACGGCGTCCACGAACGATGATTTGCCAGAACCGTTCTCGCCGTAGATGACCATCGATTTGGAGTTAAGGGCGAGGGTGGCGGTTGCGGCCGCGCCACGGAACCACTCCAACTCAATAGCCTTAATCCTCACAGCCCTCGTTGGGTCTTGGCGCTTCTTCGGTGACCATGTCTTCAATCAATGTCTTGGCCGTGATCGCCAGCTCTGCCGTGCCGAGTTGCCTTGGGCGTAGCTGACTCTTGAGGAGCCCGCGAAGCCGTGACACGACGCGTTCGGCCACATCGGGATAAGCCGCCTTGGCTTGGCCAAGCCGCTCGTCGACCCAGTCTTTCCCTTTAGACATATCATTCCACACCGGAATGGCCCGGCAAAGCGCCAAAACCAGAACGATGCCTCAATAATTCTCTCAAACGTAATTCAATGCGTTGTGTCTGGGGCGCTGAGATATAGGTTCTCCCCTCGACCCTCTCACCTATATGCCTGGCACAAAACAACTCCGCGGGCAAGTGATTATCCCTTTTGCCACCATCTATATGCCGATCATCATCCAGCACCGCCCGCTGACTCATCTTCGGCCCTCGATTCGAGTGCCCGCATTTCCAGGTTCTCCAGCTCCGGTAGAGAACTACCGGCGATCGCATGCAGCTCGCCGTACATCGTGACGGTGCTCTCCAACGTGCGAGCCAACTGCTTTTCGCGTTTTGCCCAATGCTTCATGATGGCACGCTTCTCGGCTTCGAGGTCTGAGCGCATCGTGTTGTAGGCCTCGACGATCGCCTCGATTCTGTGGCGGAACTCGGGCCCACACATATAGGCGTAGAGCAGCTCCATTTTGGACTGCTTCCCGACGCCGGCCTGACGAACGGCATGCACCTCCTGAACCGATTGCCGCAAAGCTGTCGCCAGTGGAACAGCGCTAGGCAAATTCGTGACCCAGACACCATCAACGAGCCCGAACTGATCGATACCTTTAGGTAGTACCGCCGAGACCACCACCGCGATTTCTGCCTTTGCCAGCCGTTGGTCATCACGCAGCTTTGGCAGCCAACCATCACTCCAGTTCTTAGTTCTCTTGCTCTCCCACAAGATCGTGCCCGCTACCACGCCGCTGGCGACAATGACACGCTGCAAGCAGTCACCACCGTGCTGCCCCTTTGGCACCGGCTCAACCGTGTCTCCAGGGAACGCCGTACGTAGAGTGTCCTCCAGGTCAAGCTCCTGGACCTCACCCTGAAGCTGCTGCGACCCCTGGTCTGCTTTCCTTTGCAGCTCTTCGATGGTCTTCTTCATATCACCGATGATCTTTTCGTTCTCCGCATCCTTGAGTCGGTACTTCTCGGCCAACTCCTTCTGCGCCGCTTCACGGATCTTGCCTCGCTCCTCGTCCAATTCACGCTGTTTTTGTAACTCAAGCTCTTGACGATCCTCATCGAGCTTCTGGGCTTTTTTGCGCAGCTGCAGTTCAAGTTCCTGTGCCTCACGCAGCTTCTTTCCCTTCTCATCAATCTCCTCGCGCAGGTCCTTCATCTCCAGGCCAATCTCTTCCTGCGCCTTCTTCTTTACACGGTCTTCAAGGGCTTTACGCTCCTCGCCCAGTTTGACCTCGACCTGCTCATCGATTGCGACCCGGTCGCGCTCTAACTTGGCCGTTTCTTTGCGAACCGCTTCCTCGCGGAGTTTGAGCGCTTCGTCACGGCGACGACCTTCTTCCTCGTATTTCTGACGTGCCGCTTCAATGAACGGGGCGGCCAGCGTCTCCGTGAGTTTGATCTCGCGGCCACAGTGGGGGCAGGTGATTACAGGCTCGGAAGCCGCACTAGTTTGCATGAGCACTCCAGACAAAAAATATGGTGGGCCGAGGCTATTAGATGGTACCGAAACAGGCTCGCCAGCTGTAAGTCGCTGCCAATAAGCTCTGAGATCTGAGCGCATCCCAAAAGCCGCCACAATCAGAAATGTTCAAAACTGTATCTATGCCCGCTATCGCGATCTAGTTAGTTGGCAGGTCAAAGTTAGGTCTCTTTTCCTCCATACCTGAAATGATTCGATGATCAACGGGCACTGGCAACCCAGCGCCAATCCCCAGGTTCTGATTCCAGCAGCATTTCCGGTAAAATACTGCGAGGGGCGGTTTCACCCGGGCGTTTACGACGCACATACCGCCTCAGAAAGGCCGGTATGAGCAAAAAACGCTCCGCCAAGAAGAAGACGACGTCCAGCGGCAATGGCCACTCTGACCTCATCCGCTCCCTCTGGGAAGCGGCCGTATCGCTCCGCGGCTCCATCGAGCCCGCCGACTACAAGCGTTACGTCCTCCCGCTCATCTTCCTCCGCTTCCTCTCCCTGCGGTACGAACGCCGCCGAGCCGAGCTTGAGAAACTCATCGCCGACCCCAAAAGCGATTACCACACAGCCGACCCAGAGACCGTAGCCGAGATCCTCGCCGACGAGGACGAATACCGCGCCGCCGGAGCGTTCGTCGTCCCTGAGGACGCCCGCTGGATCAACATCATCAAGATTGCCCAGGCCGACGACCTCAAGATCAAGCTCGACAGCATCCTTGATCTGCTGGAGAAGACCTACCCCCAGCAACTCCGTGGCCTGCTGCCCCGCATCTACGCAGGGTCAAACATGGACCGCGACAACCTCGCGGGCCTGATCAACCTCTTCTCCCGCGACGTGTTTACCTTCGACCACGGCGGAGAGGACCTCATCGGCCGCGTATACGAGTACTTCATCGGTGAGTTTGCCAACTCCGAGGGCAAACGCGGTGGCGAGTATTTCACTCCCGTAAGCATTGTTAAGCTGCTGGTCGCCATGCTCGAACCCACCCAGGGGACCGTCTTCGACCCCTGCTGTGGCTCGGGCGGCATGTTCGTTCAGTCCGACCTTTTCACCAAGCACTCCGGCAACCTCTCCTTCGTCGGCCAGGAATCGAAGGACTTCACCTACCGCCTGTGCCGGATGAACCTTTTCATCCACGGCATCAATGGCAACATCAAGCTCGGCAACAGCTACCACGACGACCAGCACGCCGACCTCAAAGCCGACTATCTGATCGCTAATCCACCGTTCAACGACGGGGCCAAATCCGAAGGCGGCTGGGGTGCTGACAAGATCCCGGACAAAGATGCCCGGCTGTCACTTCCTAGCACGAACCACCGCTTCACGCTTTCGCCCCGCAATGCAAACACGATGTGGATCCTCAATTTCCTCCATCACCTCGCCTCCGGCGGTCGGGCCGGGTTCGTTATGGCGACCGGCGAGCTGTCCAATATGCAGACCGCCCGCCTTGAAGTCCGTCAAGCCCTGGTCGAGAACAACTTCGTTGACTGCATTGTGCAACTGACCGGTCAGCTTTTTGCCAACACGCAAATCCCCTGTTCGCTCTGGTTCCTATCCAAAGGCCGCGACGGTTTGATGGGCGAGCGGAAACGCACCGGCGAAGTCCTGTTCATCGATGGCCGCAAGCTCGGCTCGTTGATCCCGGGTTCCCGCAAACAGAAGCAGCTTGGCCCTGAGGAGCTCGAATGCGTCGCTGCCGTCTACCGCCAGTATCGCACCAAAGGCATACCCAACGAACAACCCGGATTCTGCAAGGTCGCCTCCCTCGATGAGATCGCCAAGCACCGCTTCGCCCTCACGCCCGGCCGGTACGTCGGCTCCGACAACGGCGACGAGGAAGCGGAGCCCTTCGAGGAACGCATGCCCAAGCTACTGGCCACACTCAAGGGCCAGTTCGATCAGTCTGACCGACTCCAGGCCGCCATCGCCGAGTCGTTAGAGGAGTTCGGATATGGCGCCTAACAATGGGTGGTTCGATACAACGATCGGTGATCAAGTCCAACTTCAGCGTGGAAAAGACATCACTAAGAACGAGCAACGTCCAGGTTCAACGCCTGTCGTATCGTCGGGAGGTATCTCCAGCTATCACGATACTGCCTTCGCCAAAAGCCCCGGTGTAATTCTCGGCCGCAAGGGCACACTCGGTACCGTTTTTTACCTTGATCACGACTATTGGCCTCATGACACAACGCTTTGGGTGAAAGACTTCAAGGGTAACAATCCACGGTTCGTTTACTACTTCTTTAAAGCGATGTCTGCAGATCTGCTCGCCCTTGATGTGGGCACGGCGAATCCCACGTTGAATCGCAACCACGTTCACCCGATCGAGACGCTCTGGCCACGTCAAGTGGTACAAGATCGCATCTGTGAGGTACTCGGCCAGATCGACGACAAAATCGAGTTGAATCGACGGATAAACGAGACGATGGAGGCGACGGCCCGAGCGGTCTTCCGGTCGTGGTTCGTCGACTTTGACCCCGTCATCGCCAAGGTCGAAGACCGCCAGCCCGCCCACATGTCTGCCGACACCGTAGCCTTCTTCCCCGACCACTTCGAAGACTCTCCCATCGGCCCTCTCCCTGCGGGGTGGACTCCTGGATCAACGACTGACATCGCCCAGTACGTAAATGGACGCAATTTCACCAAAGATGCGACTGGCACCGGACGGATGGTAATCCGTATAGCAGAATTGAACTCCGGTCCGGGCGCATCCACCAAGTACAACGAGGTCGACGCCGATCCGGTCAACACCGCCTATCCGAATGACATCCTTTTTGCCTGGTCCGGCTCCCTTGACGTGTACCGTTGGCATCGCGATGAAGCATTGGTCAACCAGCACATTTTCAAGGTCGTGTGCGACAAATATCCGAAGTGGTTCGTATTTTTTCAGTTACAGGAAGCAATGCCATTCTTCCAAGACATCGCTGCCGACAAGGCAACAACGATGGGCCACATCAAACGGCACCACCTATCCGAATCCGAACTGGTCATACCGTGCCAGCCGTTGCTGGACCATGGAACAACCGTTATCCAACCACTCTACGACCGCATCCACACGAATGAACGCGAGTCTATGACCCTGGCAAGGATCCGCGACACGCTGCTACCCAAGCTCTTATCCGGCGCAATCCGCCTTCGCGACGCCGAAAAGGCCGTTGGGGAGGTAGCCGTATGAAGCTCACTCGCTTGGACATCAAGAACTTCCGCGGAATCAAAGAGCTCAGTGTACCCCTTGACGACACAACAGTTTTGATCGGTGAAAATAACAGCGGCAAGTCGTCGATTCTCGATGCACTTCGGGCGTGCCTCAGCAGATCGCTCACCCGCAGAAACAGTGCATTCGGTGAATACGACTATCACCTGCCGACGCCTGACAGCCAGCCCGCTGACGCTGACCCCATCATGATTACGCTCTACTTCAAAGAGCACGAGGCAGACGAGTGGCCTGATCCTGTCATCCAAGCATTCGATAAAGCAATTCAAACTGATCCAGAGGACGACCTGAACACACTTACGCTGCGCGTCAAGAGCAACTTTGATGTGGATTCGAACAATTTCGTGACGGAGTGGGATTTTCTCGACGGCGCTGGCAACGCGATGACAGGAGCGAAGAACCCTCGCTTGCCGATCACGCTTCAGCGACTCGCCCCAGTCTTTTATCTGGCAGCTCTTCGAGATGCGGCTCAGGAGTTTCGACCGCGTTCCCAGTTCTGGGGTCCCTTCGTCCGCAGTGCCAAGCTCGACGATGGAGTTCGCAAAGAGTTGGAGCAATCGCTCTCCGAACTCAACCAGAAGGTAATGGAAGCTCACACCACCTTTGACGACGTAAAGGCGCGCCTGAAGTCAACCAGTGATCTTGTGACTCTTGGCTCCGAAGACCCTGTGCACATTCAAGCATTGCCTGGCAAAGTGTTCGATCTGTTGTCGAAGACTCAGGTCATGCTGACATCGCGATCCGGTGCACGGCTGCCACTGGAGCGGCACGGTGAAGGCACTCAGAGTCTTGCGGTCATGTTCCTTTTCGATGCATTCCTTCGAAGCCGCTTGACGAACGACTATGACGCCGATGCTGAGCCGATTCTCGCGATGGAGGAGCCTGAAGCCCATCTACATCCGTCGGCCATTCGATCGCTCGCCGTGCTGTTACAGGAGCTGAGCGGCCAGAGTCTCATCGCAACTCACAGTGGAGAATTACTTGCTGGTGTACCCCTCAGTGCTATTCGTCGTCTGACGCGGCGCGACGGCGACATCACACTAAACCGGCTCAGGCCCGAAACACTGACACCTGATGAGATCGATAAGATCACCTACCAGATTCGTTCACAACGTGGCCATCTTCTGTTTGCCAGATGCTGGCTGTTAGTTGAGGGGCAGAGTGAATTCCGCCTGATTCCAGAACTTGCAGACATAGCAGCCACTCCTCTCCACGCTCAGGGCGTATGTTGTGTCGAATATAGCCAGTTCGCTTCACCAGAGATGATCATCCGGCTTGCCGACGATTTGGGTATTGAATGGCATCTGCTCGCGGACAACGACTCTGAAGGAGTGAACTACGTTGCATCGGCTCGTGCCACCCTCAACGGGCGTCCCGAATCAGATCACCTCACGATGTACGCCGACGTCGGCCACGCACTGGAACATCACCTCTGGCAGCACGGTTACGACCATATTTATGTTGCTGCGCTTACACCCCAGAGACAGGCTCGTGTGACCGCCGAAGCGACCGATCCACAGTATCCGGCTCAGGTTCTCGCAGCACTTGGCAGCTTGAAGACAAGACTGGCATCGGCTGTAGCACAGGAGGCGGCTTCTCGTGGTGCCGCCGGGGTTCCTCCGACAATCAAGAATGCGATTGATAGGTCGATTGAGTTAGCGAGGCGCTCCGCATGACTATTGATCTTTCAACGCTGAACGAAAATCAACGACGTGCAGTTGAATGGCAGGAAGGCCCATTACTCGTCCTGGCCGGCCCCGGATCAGGCAAGACGCGGGTGCTCACCAACCGAGTGGCCCGACTCATTCAGAATTCCTCCGATCTACGGTTCAAGGTCCTTGGTCTCACGTTCACGAACAAAGCTGCTGGCGAGATGCGTGAGCGCATCGAGAAGCTCGTGCCCGATGCAAGTGCCCGGGTCTTGCTTACGACATTTCATTCGTTCTGTGCGGATCTGCTACGACAACACGGGCACCACATTAGTCTGAGGCCTGATTTCACGATCTTGTCTCAGCAGACCGATCGAGAAGCAGTGCTTGAAGAGGCCCTCCAGGCCTTGAAGATCGATCACGATTACAACGCTGACCGTCTGCTTCCTCTGGTGACCCGTCTTCTCGATCGAAATATCGATCCGGCTGAGGCAGCCCAGGCACTTCAGGACGGCGGCGTCAACGACGCAGAACGTTTGGCCGAAGTCTATCGCGAGTACCGAAAGCAACTTCTGAGGGGCAATCGACTCGACTTCGGGTCGCTTATAGCTGAGTCAATTCGTCTACTCGAAGAAAAGCCAGCGATCTGCAAGCAGATTCGACGGATTTACCCGTATGTGTGCGTTGACGAGTTCCAGGACACCAACGAATCCCAGTACCGAATACTCACGCACGTCGTAAATCCCGAGACACGCAATCTAATTGTCGTGGCCGACGATGACCAGATCATATACCAGTGGAACGGCGCGAGTCCTGAACGCTTGGAAGCGCTCCGCACGTATTTCGACATGGAAGTCGTGCAATTGCCGGAGAACTATCGGTGTCCATCCGACGTAATCGACATCGCCAATAAGCTCATCGGCAACAACCTTGCAAGGTCCGTGGACAAGGAACTGCTCCGGGCAAATAAGCCCGTCTCCGCCAAACCGAGCATTCGTGTTGAAAGGTTTGACTCACTTGATGACGAAGCAGAGTGGGTAGCGAAGGACATTGCTTCCCGTACGCCCGGTGAGCGGGCCAGATGTGCTGTCCTCGCGCGAACACGAAAGGTTCTTGACGTTATTGTCAGAGCCCTGAATAAGGCCAATGTCAACGGTTATCTGAGCGTGCGCAAAGACGAGTTTGTGACAGCTCAGTTTCGGTGGCTGCATGCGATGCTGCGTTTGGCGAACGCCCGACAAGATAGTGAGCAACTACGACGCGTATGTAAGGCGTTCTACACACTTGAAGGGATTTCGTTAGATGCCCGTGATGTCGTCTCCGCAGCCGCTGCCCAAGAAGGCGACTATCTGCGAGCATGGGCTGCCGCAGCATTGAGCCGGGCGGAAATGGAGCAGCACACGCGACAGTTTGTTACCAACGCAGTCCCATTGCTCAGCGACCACCTCGCATTCAAGAAGTTCACCGAAGCAGCGTTTGGGTGGTTTGACCAGATAGAGCGAACCGGATCTGATAATGAGTCGTCGGATGTGGACTACCGAGACGAAAGGACAGTCTGGGTACAGCTCACAAACGATATCACGAGCCAGTTCGGTGCTGACAATCTGAGCTTGCACTTGCTACTGCAGGAGCTGGATTTGAGATCGAAGGCCCCGGAGCCACCCAAGGGTGCGATTCCCTGCTTCACTATTCACGCGTCCAAGGGCATGGAGTTTGGCCACGTGTATCTCGTGGCTTTGGTCGAGGACCAGCTGCCGAGCTGGGCGGCAAAGAAGAAGGGCGATGATAGTCGTGAAATGCAGGAGGAACGGCGCAACTGCTTTGTAGCCGTCACACGTGCTCAAGACTCATTGACTCTGACATATTCGCAAGAAGTATTTGGTTGGTCGAAAGACCCGTCTCGTTTCCTCCAAGAAATGGAATTGATCGAGGAGTGAGCAACGATTATGACCGCGCATCGTGGCACAGAAAGCACCTTCGAATTAACGACCATCGAGCGTCTGGAGCAACTCGGTTATGTGTGGCAGCCCGGGATGGACCTGGAACGGCCGCCAGAGGAGGTCGTGCTCAAGGACCGGCTGCGGGCGTCACTGGCGTCACGGTACCCGGATCTTCCGGAATCGGCGATCGACTCCGCGGTGTTGCAGTTTAGTCAGCCCGAGGGCGTTGATGCCCTGCGGCGGAACATGGCGTTCAATGCCATGCTGGTCCGAGGCCTTGAGTTGCTGGTTGAGTTGCCTGATGGCCAGCGAGAACACCACCACATCTACGCGCTCGACTGGGATGACCCAACAAAGAACGAGTTCTGGGTGGTGAACCAGTTTCCAATACATGGTCAGAACGATCGTCGGCCAGACATTGTCATCTTCATCAACGGTCTGCCGCTAGTGGTTTTCGAATTGAAAAATCCGTATGCGGCGGAGCCGACGGTTGAGGACGCGTTCAATCAGATTCAGCACTACCGCAATGAGATCCCACAGCTATTTGAGTTCAATGGATTGTCGGTCGTCTCCGACGGTGTGACGACGCTGCACGGGCAGTGGACATCAACCTTCGAGTGGTATGCGCCGTGGAAATCCATCGACGGTTTCGACGTCGAGCCGAATACCACCGGCACGATGAAGACGCTGATCGAGGGATTGTTCTCGAAAGACCGCTTGCTCGCATATCTCAGGGATTACGTGCTGTTTGAGGTCGTTAACGAGCTGATCACGAAGAAGGGGGCGAAGTATCACCAGTTCTTTGCGGTACGTCTGGCGGTAGGCAAGACCATTGAGACCGTAGCGGCAGGCGACGATCATCGGGTTGGAGTGATATGGCACACCACGGGGTCCGGCAAGTCGCTGTCGATGGTGTACTTGGTCGGCATCTTGCGCCGACAGGCCGTGCTGGAGAACCCCACGTTCGTGATACAGGTAGACCGAACCGACCTGGACGACCAATTACACGATCAGTTCGTCGCGGCGAAGTCGCTAGTTGGTGATGTGAAACACGCGGAGACGGTGAATCAGCTTCGCGACATGCTACAGACTGAGGGTGGGGAGGTCGTATTCTCGACGATCGAGAAGTTTCGGCTAAAGAACGATGAAGGTGAGATCGCCCACCCGATTCTGTCAGAGCGGTCGAACGTCATCATCATCGCGGACGAGGCCCATCGGTCGCAGTACGGATTTCAGGAGGGATACGCCCGATACCTGTCCGAGGCACTTCCGAATGCACGACGACTTGGTTTCACCGGAACGCCGATCAGCTTTGCCGGATCCGATACGGTCGAGGTGTTTGGCGAAGTGATCCACACGTATGACATCGAGCAGTCGCAGTTGGATAAGGCGACTGTCCCGATCTTTTACGTGCCGCGTCAGATCCCGTTGAAACTCACCGGACAGGATCAGATCGACCCGAAGCTAGACGAGATCATCGCCGAACACGAGGTAGACGAGAAGGAACGGAAGAAAAGTCGATGGGCCGCTGTTGCTAAGGCCGCGGGTGCAAAGGAGCGCATCAAGAAGCTTGCCGCTGATCTGCTGGAGCACTATCTGGATCGCAACGCCACGCTTGAGGGCAAGGCGATGGCGGTATGCATGACTCGGGATAACTGCGTTCGGCTGTATGACTCTCTTACATCCTTACCCGGTTGCCCTGAAGTGAAGGTCGTTATGACCGGCAACTTGGGTGAGGACCCGTCGGAATGGAGCGAGGCCGGTCATCTGACCACGAAGGCACAACGTGACGCAATTAAGGCCAGGATGGTTGATTCGGATGACCCGTTAAAGATCGTGATCGTCTGCGACATGTGGCTCACCGGCACGGACATCCCATGCCTACACACCCTGTACATCGATAAGCCCATGAAAGGCCACACGATGATTCAGGCGATCTCACGGGTTAACCGCGTGTTTCGCGACAAGCCGCACGGGCTGATTGTGGATTACATCGGTATTGGCGACCAGCTTCGCGAGGCCACGGCTACTTACACGAAGGGCGGCGGCAAGGGTGACCCATCGCCGGAGGTTGGTCCGGCGGCACGGCCGGAGTTCATGCGACTGCTCGGCGAGATGCATAGCCTGCTGCCCCATGGCCAGGACTACGGCGGTTGGCGGCGCATGTCCAAGATCCAGATGGAGGATATGTATTCCCTCGTCTATGGACATCTGGCCGATGATGATGGACGACGTGACGAGTTCTTGCTGGCGGAGAAACGCCTAACGTCGTCTTTTCTGCTGGTGAAGCATCTAGCGGATTGTCGTGACCATGCCGACGAGGTGATCTTCTACCAGCGGGTACGCAAACAGATTACAAAGTCGCTGCCCGGCAAGAAGCCTAAGCGAGAATTGGAATCAGCGGTTCGTGATCTGGTCGACGATAGCATCGAATCTGACGAGGTTGTCGATATCTTCAAGGCTGCCGGTATTGAGCAGGCAGACATCTCAATCCTTGACGATAAGTTTCTGCAGACGTTCAAAGACCGACCACAAGTAAATCTACTGTTGAAATTACTGGAGAAGTTGATTCGAGACGAGATCCAAATGCGACAGAGCAAGAACGTCACGAAGGCTAGGTCATTCAGGGAACTTCTCGAATCGACGCTGCAGAAGTATCACCAGCGAATCATCGACGCGGCAGCGGTGATCAAGGCGATGCTCGAAATCAAGAATGACATGGAGTCCGATGCTGCCCGGGCTGCGGAGCTTGGAGTGGAGCCGGAGGAAGTAGCGTTTTATGACGCTGTCGCCGAGAACGCCGAGGACATCTATGACCAGGCCTTTTTGCGAGACCTGATCCACGATGTCGTTCAGACGATCAAACGGAATGTAAAAGTCGATTGGACCGAGCCACATCGTGAAGCGGTAAAGGCCGAAGTTAGAGCAGCAGTTAAACGTGTTCTTCGTAACCGCAAGGTTGATAAGGAGCACTTTGACGTGCTGCTAACCCGAATCATGGCTCAGGCCGAAGCGATCTACCGAGACTGGCCGATCGCGGCCTGATGTGTATAGGCCACGCTTATTCATCTAGACAGGGACCGCACGTTGATTGGGCGTGACAGTTGGCGGGCTAACCACAAGGATTCATGCTCTGCGTCGTCAACCCGCTTGAGAAGCGTCACTCTCGATATGGTTAAAAGGGCACAGGAGCCTCGGTCTACCGTCGAATTCGCAAGGGGACAATCACCTAAGCGGCCTCTGCACTACCCCCTTGATCAAACACCCGATACACCCGCCGTCGAAGCCGCACCGCTGACACCGGCACCGGCTCAAACCCCGCCGTCTGCCGCTTGCGGTTCACCGCTCGATGGATGTTGAACACCTGCCTCCGGACCGGGGCGTAGGGCTCAAACCGAATCCGCCGAAACTCTTCCTCCAGAGTCTGAACTCGCCGCCGACAGGCCAGGTCGAGAAAGTAGGCCTTGAGCTCCTTGTAGGCCCGCTGATCTATCCGCACCGAGGCGTGGCCGTTCCGGTGGCTGATGGAATACCCTGCAAACCGGACTGGATACCTGCGACAGTCCTTCATCTCCCCCGCCTCATCTTCAAAGAAGCGGTGCCAGCCGTGGGTAGCGATGAGCACAAAGAGCCGGTCGTGCCGCAGGTATTGGACGTTGGCCATGCCCACAAGCTTCCGCCTCGACCGCTGCGCCGGCGACAAACTAACGCCGTACCGCTTGATGAGCTTGAGATCGACCGCCTGCGGATCCTTCTGCTCGGGAATGCATCCCGTTACGTAGAACCAGTACCCGTGGGCCACGTACTGGACCGCTAATTGCTGGACGAACGCCTGCCTGTTGCTTGCAACACATCTGTACATCATCTTTCACCTCTCTACTGCCACTGCACCCTCCAGACATCGCGTCACGCCATGAACCTAAAGGGTGAGGATTGTTTTGCGGCACAATCCTCAAAGCCGGTTCGCGTTAAACCTTCATGGCGTAAACAACCTCCTTTCGATAAATCCTCTAGGACGCGAGACCCACGGGTGCACCCGTTTCACAGTTGCACCCGTTCAATACATAGGGTTTCCACGTCCAAAACCTCTGCAGACTCCACGAGGATGCAAGACGCACCCCGAGTGTCCGCCATCATTCGGCCGCCACGCGGAGGCAACCCTCCCGGGTTACCGCCGCCTGGCCGCACAACATGGACAACCAATCACCAGCCAACAACAAATTGGCTGGCACGCCAATCAAGATGGGTTAAATACCCGTCGCCCCTTTCATCGTCCTACGCTTGCAGTACCACCTGCAGGCTAGAACGAGCATTTACAGGTCTCGCGTTACCGCATGACCGACGACTGCCTTGCCGTCTGCTCGCTGGCTCCCGCCACTCTTACTCAGGGCACACTCCCGCGCTGCAGCGTTTGAATCACCTGGCTGACAATGGCCAGGCACCGGGTACCACCCCGGCAACTACAGCGCATCCGCGGTTAGTCATGGTCTCCGGTCAAATAATCACGTCGCTAGGGGAAGTTACTCCCCGGGTCATTGCCGTATGTCCAAGGCTCCCGCCAAGGCATAGTTTCTACAGCACAAGGGCGCTGCAATTTCGAGGGCCAGAAACGAGAAGGGTCCCTCTACCCATCGACAACAATGTTTCGCAGTTTGGCACCGTCTTTGATTTGACCTTACCGGTAAGGGCTTGCGCCCCGTTCATGGTTGAGCTTTTCACCGTGGGCTTTTATCGGCCCATCGCCGAGCGTTGTCATCCGCCCGGTCGCACTTGTCGCCAAGCACGAGCTCCCCACACCGGCCAGCGTTGAACGAACCTGACGAGTCTTACACCCGAATTGCCTCTCGGCTTTGGCCCGAACCCCGCGGGGGGATTAGCTGCATGGACGCAGCGTCACCACCTTTGAACCATCACGGCCTTGAGCACGCCGATACAACTCACGCACTCAAGGTCTTTCCCGCTCGCCCCACTTCAATGGTGTCACGATTTCCGTAATCGGATAGAACGCCGGGATTAGGTCCTGTTGATTCAGGGGTTTACTCCGACGAGCCTCCGTCGAGCTGGACAAGCCGTAGGGTAGGAAGCCAGCGAGTTACCTGAGTCAGGCACTTTTCCAACAACCCCCCTCCGAACCACGCGTGAGAGTTTCCTTCTCACGTGGCTCTCCAGTAGTCGGATTACGCGGCAGCCGTTCCGTCGTAAGTTCCGGCATGGATTCGGTCATGGCATGAGCCGCAGACAACAAGGGTCTTGCGTCTGCGCCCGGCCATCACCTTTGCCCAGCCTGAACGTGGTGCTTGCCCCTTGTGGTTCAGGTCTGCAAGCTTGCGGATGTGATGGACCTCAATCTGGTCCCCTGACCCGCATAACTCGCATTCCTCCGCAAGGAGCCGCTGTACCAACTCAGACCGGCCACTCCACACCTTCGTTTCGACTTCGGCGACGAACGCCCACGGCTGACGCTTGAGGGGGATTGCCCCAAAATGTGCCTCAAGCGGTTTCTTGCCGGGTCGGTCCACGACCACCTGAAGGACCTTGTAGGTTCCGTCTGGTGTTTTGAGCTGCCGCCCAAAGCGTCGGTAGACCTTGGCTTGACTCGTCCGATACTTGTTCGCCAGCGTCTTGGCCAAGGATTCTTGGGCCACCCGCTTGAGCTGTTGAAACTCATGCAGGTTGTACGCCAGCTGATAGTACTGAACGATTCCCCGGTATTCCGCTTGATAACGAACGATGACACTGTAGGTGTCATCGTTGAGCCTCTCGGGCAGGTGCACCGGCTTGCCTCGACGCGTGTACTTTGAGCAGTGCTCGCGTATCACACGCTTAGGCACCCGAAGACCGATCCCACCGTTGATCTGGCGCCGACCACGTGCATCCCGCCAACTATCACAGTGCAATGCGTGGATTTCATAGCCCAGGAAGTTGGCTCGCCCATCGCGCGCGTGGGTCAAGAGCGTTTTGTCTTCGTTGAGCGTAAGCTTCAGCTGTTCCCGAAGGTATCGAGCTAGCTTCTGCTTGATTTCCACCGCTTCGGTCTTTGGACCAATGAACCCCAACAAGAAATCATCGGCATACCTCACATACCAGAGTCTTCGAAAACTCTCGTCCTCTGGCCTGCGAGACGGAAGCGTCCTCGCTTCTTTGAGCAGCGATTTAGCTTCCTCGCTATGCCCGCGTTTCCTGGCCCGTGAGGCTGCAACCGTCAGCCTTACGTATTGCGGGTTCGTCCGTCTGTGGCGTCCATGGGTATAGTCTGGAACGAGCTGCTCTTCCACATACCGGTCGAGCTTGTCCAACACGATGTTGCTCAGGATGGGGCTTAACACCCCGCCTTGCGGCACACCGCTGTACGTCGCATTGAAGGTCCATTCTTCGAGGTAACCAGCCTTGAGCAGGTCGCTCACGAGCTGGATGAAGCGGCCGTCTTGGATGTGTTCTCGCAGTGTATCCAACAGAATCGTATGGTCGATGCTATCAAAACACGCCGAGAGGTCGCCCTCGATGAACCACTTCGTGCCTTTGCCCCGCGACCAGATGTCCCGCAGCGCCGTGTGGCATCCACGTCCTGGTCGAAACCCATGGGAGTAATGGGAAAACCGAGGCTCGAAATAGGCTTCCAGAATAGAGCGAATCACTTCCTGGAGAAGCTTATCGCCCCACGTCGGCATCCCGAGCGGTCGTTTCTTCCCGTTTTTCTTCGGGATGTAGGTCCGTCGAACCGGCGTCCATCGATAACGCTCAACTTTCAGCGCCTCGATGATGCCGTCAATCCGCTTGACCGACATCCCGTCCACCGTTTCCGATGTACTCCCTGGGGTCATGGCTCCTTCATTTGCGTACAGCTTGCCGTAGGCCCTGAGGTACAAGTCTCGCCGATACAGCAGGCGATACACCCGTCCCAGTGGCAACCCACGTTCACCACGTTTACGTATGATGTTCAAAATCGTTTCAGCATTCCGCATCTCGCGTACCTTAACGTTTCTTGCATCCCAACTACCTGTTCCCCTTCGCCCTGTGAGCGGCTCTCCCGCTCTCCCCGGTGGGGCGTAACTCCCACGACTACTACGGGAACTCCGTTACCTTGGGGCTCGCGCCCTTTAGGCAATCCCGTGTTCCGTCACCAACGAACGTACAGAACGACTTAGGTCCCCAATTCATGCCCTTAAGCCAGCTCACTGCTGGCCATCCATCGGGCAGGGTTTTCCACGAACAAGAGTAGAATTCGTGGCCCCCGATGGCGTCGACATCAAGCGTGGTGTCGACGGATGTGCCTTTCCATCACTGGGCATTTGGGTTCAAGCAATCCAGCCTTGACCTTATCGTTCAAGCGTTGCGGGACGATGGCTTACACGCCTTCGACCATCTCCCGCTTTACCGACATGCTCTTGTCCCCTTGCCCTTTTGGGTTCAGGTGAGTCGGTTCGCTTCGGAGTCTTACCCTGAACTCCGGCTGGCTAAGCCAGCAATTCCATCGATGCGTTTCACGGCGCACACTCTCGCGGCATCCAGCTCTACGGGTCGGCCTCGTGGCGGTTGGTAAGTTCCGCCCCCTTAGACGAGTTGGTAAGACTCGTTTTACCGGGTGATGCCGCCTATCTCGATATGGCGTCAGTGTTCGCGTTTAGCGTTCCTGACGACAACGAGCTCAATAGCCCGCATCGCCCAAACTAGCGTACATCTCGTCAGAAATCACGCTTTTCCTGAATGCAA
>JAJDCS010000032.1 GCA_029260715.1 Phycisphaeraceae bacterium
CATTATAATCATGACCGTCCACACAGTGCCTTGGGCAACCTGGCCCCCAAGGAATTCGCTGCTTCATCCGGCCAGGCTAGCCTGGCCGGATGAAGCCCAAAGCCTCAACCTCCAAATGGCTCAGCTTAGGGGACAAGCGCAGAAGCTAGGCGTTGCTTATTGTTGAGTTTCGTACGTCTCTTGGGCCTGGAGACACCGAACGCGTGCTCGGAATTATGCGCGCTCGGGGAACTACCTTCGGGGGAGTAACAGCAGCCCGCCTGCGGCCAAGAGTATTAACGAGGCCGGCTCGGGGATAATGACCTCCGGCAGGTTGAGCTCTTCAAAGACAGTGCCTGTTTCTAGCTGGATGAAGTTGAACAGGCCGGAGCCGAATCCGCCTGTGGTGCCCCACTGGAGAACGGATGGTGGGTTAAGCACGCCGGGGATGTCGATTCCGACGAAATCATTGACAACCTGCTGGCCGTTGATGAACAGGTCAGCTGTGCCCTGGCCGTGCTGGATGACGTTGGGTGTCCAGACCATCTCGAACAGATGGTAGCCCTGATCACCGGGGCCGCTTGTGGTGAACGTGGTCTGCGGAAAGATGACGATAGACCCATTAGCAATATTTACCGGGATGCCTACCTGGGCATTACCCACACCGTCGCTGCCGAAGAGCATCCGGAAGCCGTGTTCGCCGTCGGCGAATTGAAGAAAGATCCCGTCGTCTCCAAGGTTGTCATTGAGGCCTTCGACTTTTAGTCGGGCGGTGAGCTTCCAGCCGTGTTTAGGGTCCGCTCCCGTTAAAACGTCGGATTGGTACAACGCCTGGCTGCCTGTGCCCTCCACGCGCCAGGCGTTTTCACCGCTGGCCGGGCCGACCGCGAAGCCGGACGGATCGCCGCTGGTGTTGAGGTTCCAGGTGGGGAAATCGTCCAGCGCGGGGTCGTTGTTGCCGGTGTGCCTGAACGCCACGTCGCTGAGCGCGGGGCTGGTGATCGAAGCGCACACAGCAAACGCCAGCAGACCGGTATTCATCGCTGCGGTTAACGGTATTCTATTTTTGAACATCAGATTCTCCCAAACCGGCCTCTTTGCAGGGGGGGGGCGTGACTAGCGGGTCTTTCCAACGAGCCTGTAACAGGCATTACGCCGCACAAAATCCCCTTGCACGTGTTTTCGTACCATGAAGCAGTGGAGCTTCGTGCGGCTATAAGAAGCAGAAGCCATGCTACATCATTATAACCTAAAATTTACAATAATTCTAGTCTGCGTTTAGGTAGATGCAAGCATTTTTTTCAGTCAGGTTTTCCGAGCATCAATATCAGGTTTTTATTGATGTTCTAGATACGGCAGGCGCACTATGTTTGTAACGCACACGCGTTAAAGCAGGTAAGGCCACAAGTAAGTTTCTGTGTGTTTGTATATTTCAGGCGCAGTCATCTTTCCGGTTCGGAATAAAAAAGTAGGAAAACACCGGAATAGGTGATATACTTGTGGTAGTAAACGGTGTATTTCACTTAAAGGTAGGTTACGCGAGTGGGTGATGGCTCAAGGTTGGGAAACACGGCTATCCTGTAATTATTTCGCACACAATCTCTTTTAAGGCAATAATTTATATCGTTTCCCAGGAACCAGCGAGGGTTACAAATGGGTTCACATCAACACGTTGGGAAGTGTCGGGCAACGGTGGTCGGTGCGTTGCTGGGGACGGTATGGTTGATCGTGGGGGCGACGAGCCTTTCCGCGGCGCTGATCGAAGCGCGTACCATCAACGGGCAGGGCAACAACGCCTCTAACTCCATGCAAGGGGCGGCGGACACGGCGTTGATCCGGTTTAACTACGATCCGTTTTTTTCCGGCGACGGGTCGGGGGCGACGATCATCCTACCCCCCGAGCGACCTAACGCGCGCGCGATCAGCAACACGCTCTCCGACCAGACCCACAGCACGCCCAACGCCCGGGGCTTAAGCGATTTTATCTGGCAGTGGGGGCAATTCCTGACTCACGACATCGACCTGACGCCTACGAACCCGGCGAACGGTGTGGCTCATATCCAGGTTCCCACAGGCGACGCCGATTTTGACCCGGGCTCTACTGGGAATGTGATTATCCCCTTTAGCAGGTCGGATTTTGTCGCCGGCACGGGTACTGGGCCGGGCAACGCTCGGGAGCAGGTCAATCTGATCACCAGCTACATCGACGCCTCGAATGTTTACGGGTCAGACGCCTCACGCGCACAGGCGTTACGCACAATGTCGGGCGGCAAGCTGGTGATGGACGCCAACGACCTCTTGGGTCTCAACGATGACCCCAACAATCTGTTCCCCAATGACAATGAGGGCCCGTTCGCCGACAACGAGTTGTTTTTAGCGGGCGACGTGCGGGCCAATGAGCAGGTTGGCTTAACGTCCCTGCACACGGTTTTCTCGCGTGAGCACAACCGGCTGGCGGACCTGATCGGGGCACAAAACCCCGGCGCTACGGACGAAGAAATCTACCAGACCGCCCGGAAGATCGTCGGGGCTCAGATGCAGGCGATCACCTACAACGAGTTCTTGCCCGCGCTGATGGGCGACCTGGCGCCGGACCTGGACAGCCCCTTCCTGCGGTACAGGGCCAGCGTAGACGCGTCCATCACGCAGACCTTTGCCCACGCCGTGTTCCGCTTCGGGCACAGCATGAACGGGCCGAACCTCAAACGCATCGGCGAAAACGGGGTCGAGCTTAGCCCGCTGGAACTCAGGGACGTCTTTTTCAACCCAGATATTCTCAAGAACAACCCCGACAACGTAGACTACATTCTCAGAGGCCTGGCGTCGCAGTTGGCTGAAGAGAACGACCTGAAATTCGTTGACGAGATCCGTAACTTTCTGTTCGGCCCTCCCGGGGCTGGGGGATTGGACCTGATGGCGTTGGACATCCAGCGTGGTCGCGACCACGGTCTGCCCAGCTACAACGAATCCCGCCGGGCTTATGGGCTGCCCGAGGTGCTGAACGTGACACAGATCACTTCGGACACGTCCCTGCAACAAGCCTTGGCCGGCCTGTATGGGCTGGACCTCAACCCGATGCAGGGCGTGAAAGACCCCAACATTGAAAATATTGATCTGTTTATCGGCGCGTTGGCAGAAGACCACGTAACGGGAACGAGCCTGGGCGAGATAACACTGGTCATCATCGGCAGCCAGTTCACGCGTCTGCGCGAGGGCGACCGGTTTTTCTACCTCGACGACCCGGACCTTTACGACATGAACGGCGACCTTAATGCCGACATCGCAGCGATCATCGACCTGGACAGCATTACTTTGTCCGACATCATCAAACTCAACACCGGCATCACCAACCTCCAAAGCAACGTATTTTTTGCTGTGCCCGAACCCAGCGCCGCGTTGCTGCTGACCGCTTGTGCCGGGTGGGTATTCACGTCGCGGCCAGGACGCCGCGTGAAAGAATAGGTGTGCCACGGCGATTAATTGACGCAGATAAGATGTTTAATTCAAGATGCTTATGATGATTTGTGTTTGAAATGATGGTTCATGCGGCGCATCGCCAACGAGGCGTTTATTAGAATTATTCTCGTTTTGATCTTGGCATTGTATCGTGCGTGAGCTATTATTAAGTGTGTGTGGGAAGGCTTAACGTGAGAAGAACCGCTTCCATCATCTTGCTGCTGATCGTAGCGGCGTTCGCCTTTCAAGCCAGCGACCTGACTCGGGCCGTATACGCTCGCTTCGACTTATCGATGCACTGCCCGATTGTCGGCCAAAGGGTTTGGGGCGGTAGTGATAGGAACGCGGTCGACACGACGGCGTGCGCCGAGCAGCCTGCGGTACTGGACGGTTGCTGCCCATCGCAGCCCCCCCCAAATCAGAAGCAGCCGACCCCCGACAGCGAAGACGGGTCTTGCCACACGTGCAAGCTACTGGCCGCCACTAGCACGTTCGTTTCACTGTCCAGCCCCAGCATACATGCTGCCGCGTTGCTGGCTTTGCGGTCGGATCAAGTGTCTTTTTTAGGCGTTCCTGTGTCAGACGCCAACCCCTCCGTTCACGGCCGTGCCCCGCCCGGCGGCGTCACTTTTCTCTGATCCGGCGGCCACTCAAACAAGATTCGCGTAGCGCGTAAAGCGTATGACGTAGCGGCTGGCTGGGGCGTGGGTGTACCCGTAGCGTTTAGAAGATCCAATTTGGTGACAGGAGGTATGGTATGAATAGGCATATTCGAATAATCGCCGCCGCGTGGCTGGCATTGGCGGCCGCAGCGCCGGTTTGGGCTGACGACCCGGCCTTCGACCCGCCTCACGGGATGATCGCCGTGGAGGTGCTAAACAGTAACAACCAGCTTGTGGCTGTGAACGGGGCGGGCAGTTTTGCGCCGCTGCCAGACGGAACCACTTTTTTTACGCGTAATGCCGGAGGGAACTTCATCTTGACGAACGCGCTGGGCGGCACGCTGGGCAGTGATGAACTGCTGGGGGGCATCGCCAACCGGACACTGCGCCCCCCCGGTGGCAGCGGCCCGTTGCCGCCCGCGACCCCGACTTCCACGGTGTTGATCACCGACGACCCGGGGTTCATCACCAGCGTGGGCACCATCGACCCGGAGATCGACAGCTTCCCAATCGGTTACCTGATGAGCATCAATTTTATGAACTCGCTGATGTTCTACGACGGCGTGACCTGGACCGAACCGGTCAGCGGCGAGCGTCTGCGTGCCTTTGATCTCAACGGGGTGGACGACCCCGCCGCCGACTTGGGTCGGCCGCCAAGTGACCTCGAAGCGACCTATACCGGCACGAGTTCGGGGGTGCTGGGCACGATGAACCTGGGCATCCGAACGGGGACGTTCAGCGTCATACACAGCCACTACGGATACGAACTGACGCGCGAAGACGGCGGCATCCCCGCGGTCGGGGCTTACATGATCGAAATATCACTGTCGGGTGAGGACGTATTCGACACGGGCGGGCCGACGCTGCTGGACTCGGACCCAATCTTTATTCTCTTTAACAACCAACTCGATACGACCGACCCTGACGGCGACGGGCCGATGCTAAGCGAATTCCAGCAGGCCGTGGCCGCGGCCGAGCAACTGCCCGAGCCGTCGACGTCCGCGATTGTCGCGGCAATAGGGGCGGGGTTAATCGGCTTACGGCGACAGAGTCCAGTTGAACGCGATTAAGCCCACGGTATTTGCCGTCGTGGCTTATGAAAAGAAAAATAACAATGAGTCTATTAAGAACTCGACAATTTCGGTCAGCAGATCACATCAATGATTTTATTCACACTTCTAACTCAAGGGAGATCGGCATGAAAAAACTATTAATAGCAACCATGGTTTCAGCGGTGGCGCTTGGCGCGGGCCAGCAGGCCCAGGCGGGTGACGACCCGGTCGTCTTCCCGCCGCACGGGATGTTCAGGGTCCAGATCGACGGCAACAACAAGCTGTTTTCCAATAGTGGGGCCGCCGCGTTTGACGAAACCAACAACCCCGGGCTGTTCACCACGAACGCCGCGGGGCACACCGTCTTTGGCCACAACGTGGGCAACTCGATCGCCGAGCAAGACGGTGATCTGGCAATCGGCAACCCGGCAGGGCCAACCTCCACCACGCTGTGGACCGACGACCCTGGGTACACCGCGAACGCGGACATTTTCCCCGTCAACAGCGTGTTGAGTCTGAACCTACACAACAGCCTGCGGTACTTCGCCTCCGGCGGAACCCAATGGGACACGCCGCTCAACGGTGAGCAGTTAAGGGTGTTCGACTTATTTGGAGGCGACGACACCGGCGGCGCGGCGGCCGACCTATCAGTCACCATCACCGGCAGCACCTCCGGCCACCTGGGCACGATCAACATCGACAACGCCGAGCCGGCTGGCGGCGTGATCATGGTCACCGGCCTGCACGGCATGATGGGCTACGAGCTAACGCGCGCCGACAGCGGGATACCCGCGCAGGGTGCCTACATGATAGAGCTGACGCTCTCCGCCACCGAAGGGCTTATGGACTCCGACCCGATCTTCGTGGTCTTCAACAACCAGCTTGGCGCGTCCGATTTCTCCGCCGCGGTCGCCGCGGCCCAAACGCTGCCCGAGCCTTCGACCGCGTTGTTGGTCGTGGCGGTGGGCGCGGGGTTGATCGGGCTGAAGCGACGCGGCACCGAGCGGGCCTAGTGTCTTGATTTCTAACTGACAGATACGGCGGCGCCGCACGCTTGTGCGGCGCCGTTTTTTTATATCATGACAGACACCAACCACTCGTTTGTCACGAATACCATGAGCCAAGACAACACCACCCAACCGCCCCGCTTTCGTGTCGCCTTGCTGTACACGGTTTTCTTTCTGTCGGGTGTCGCTGGGCTGGGCTACCAGATGGCGTGGTCGCGGATGTTCACGGTCGGGCTTGGCCACGAGATGCCCAGCGTGCTGGCGGTGGTCGCGGCGTTTTTCGGGGGTCTGGCGCTGGGCTCGTGGCTGCTGGACGGGCCGGTCAGCCGCAGTGAGCGTCCGGGGCGGTGGTATGTGTGGTTGGAAGTCCTGATCGGTGCGTGGGGTTTTGCGTCCATTTTTTTAATCGGCTGGTTCAATGAACTGGCTCAGCAGCTGATCGGCGTCGACCCATCACCGGCGCGGCACTGGGCTGTGGCGTTCGGTGTCCCACTGGTGGCGTTGCTGCCGGCGACCACGGCGATGGGCGCGACGCTGCCGGCCATGGACCGGTTTGTCTCGCCGTTGGTGCCCGGTGGGCGTTGCATCGGTGGGCTGTACGCGTCCAACACCGCCGGCGCGGTGGTAGGCACGCTAGGCAGCGCTTTCGTGATCATGCCCATCGCCGGGTTCCACACGACGGTTGCGCTGCTGGCGTCGGTGAACTTGCTGTGCGGGTTGGCCGTGCTTTTTATGCGCCAGCCATGTCGTGACCAAGAGACCCAACCCCCGCTGGCCGCGGTGAGCCACACGCCGCCTTGGCGCATCGGGGTGACGGTGTTCTTCACCGGCCTGCTGGGTATCGGTTACGAGGCGCTGGGCGTGCGCGTGATGTCGCAGGTTTTGGAGAACACGGTGTACAGCTTCGCGGCGGTTTTGTCGGTTTACCTGCTGGGCACGGCGATCGGGGCGGCGCTGTACCAGTGGCTTGGAAAGCGGGTGGGTTTTGAGTCGTTGTTGGGGTACCTGCTGTGGGGGCTATCCACCGCGTGCATGGTGGGGACGCTGCTGCTTCGGTTTGCCCAGCCTGTGTACGCCCGGGCGCGTAAAGATTATTTCGGTGACAGCCTGTACGGCGTGATGGGCGGTGAGATGGTCGTGGCGGTGATGGTGTTTTTCCTGCCCACGGTGCTGATGGGCGGTACGTTTAGCCACCTGGTCCAAGCAGCCCGTCGCGAAGGCGGCGGCGTGGGGCGAGCGGCGGCGGTCAACACGCTGGGCGCGGCGTTTGCGCCTTTGATATTCGGTGTGCTGCTGCTGCCGTGGCTGGGGGCGAAGTGGTCCCTGGTCATCGTGTCATTGGGTTATCTGCCGCTGATTCCAACCAAGGCACGCGCGCCTTGGATGCTGCAGGCGGTGCCCGTGTTGCTGGTGCTGGCCTTGCCCGCGAACCTGCAGGTGGTCACCAAATACCCCGAAGACAAGCTGATCGACTACCGTGAGGGCGTGATGGCGGCGGTGGCGGTGGTGCGAGAACGCGACGGACACCTGTCGCTGCGTGTGAACAACCGTTTCCAGATGGGCAACACGCGTGGTGTGCTGGACGAGAGCCTCCAAGCCCACATCCCCCTGCTGCTGCACCCCGACCCTCAAAACGCGCTGTTCCTCGGGCTGGGCTCGGGGATCACTTTTTACACGGCAGCGTACCACCCCGGCGTCGAAGCGCACGGCGTGGAGCTTGTCCCCGAGGTGGTCGAGGCGATGCAGTACTTCCAGCCTAACAACCTGCCGGCGGACAGCGTCAGGCGGCTAAAAATCATGACCGCCGACGCCAGGCGGTATGTCCGCGCGACCACAAAGCGGTACGACGTGATCGTGGCCGACCTGTTCCACCCCGGGCGCGACGGCGCGGGCTTTCTTTACACGCGCGAACATTTCGAAGCGGTGCGTGCCTGCATGGCACCGGGCGGTCTGATCTGTCAGTGGCTGCCGCTTTATCAGCTTGACGAGCCGACGCTCAAGATGATCATCCGAACGTTCCTAGAGGTGTTCCCCCACACGCGCGCGTATATCGTTGACTTCAAAATCATTCACCCCATGCTGGGGTTGGTAGCGACGCAGGACCCCTTCGACTACCCGCCGGATTGGTTTGAGCGGCGCGTGCGTGACGACACACTAAGGCGGGTGCTCAAAGGTGTGCTGGTCCACAACGGGTTTCGCTTTTTCGGCTCGTACCTGGCCGGCACGCAGCAGCTGGGCGATTTCGCGGGCCAAGGCCCCGTCAACACCGACGACCACCCGCTGGTGATGTACACCGCCCCGCGGTTCACCAGCCGCATGGACGCGACCGTGTATGGCCGGCTGGGCGTGATGTTGGATCAATGCGAAACCAAAATCGACGGGTTGATCGCGTCCAGCGACAGTGCTGAAACCCAAGACTTCGTCGCCCGCCTTGACCGCTACACCGAGGCTCGTGATGTTTTCATCCGTGGTTTTTTCGCCGCGGCTGCGGGCGACGAGCAGCTCGCGGTTGACCGCTTTATTCAAAGCGCCGCCTTGAGCGAGGACTTCGTCGTCGGGTACGCCCACTGCTTGGAGATAGCTCAGCGGCAGGCCCAAGCCAACCCCGAGTTTTCCCGGATGGTGCTGCGACGCCTCGCCGAGGCGTGCCCCGACCGCCCCGAGGCGCGACAGCAGCTTCAACAGCTTTTTGGAGAGTGATTCGCCGCGTGGTCGATGCCATCAAAACACCGACGGCGGTATGAGTTAACCTGCGCAAAGCTGGTGAGACACGGCTTCACGTGCCCCTTGAAACGTATTTTCTCCAACTTCACACGCAGCAAAAACCCACACACGAAAGGCCTAAAATCGCTTGCAATCAACGCCGTCTTCTGCTAATATTAGAATGGTTTTAAATACATGAGACGACGCGTCCTCTATCTTTCATTGGCACTAGCGCTGCTGTTTCAGGTCAGCGATCTGTCTCGGATAGTATACGTCACGCTCGATTTAGCGCCCGACTGCCCGGTGGTCGGCCAAAAAACACAGATAACCAGCGCCTGTTGCGATGACAAACCTGACATAGCCGTCGCGTTTGCGCATGAAGCGGCTGACCGCAACACCCCCACGGGGGAATCCCCCCGCGAAAGAAGCGAGAAGTGCCCCACTTGCCGGATGCTTGCCACGGCGCACACCTTCGCGACAATCGAACTGCCGACGCCTGTGTTGATCGCGGTGGAAACCGGCTTGGAACAGGTGCAGGCTTCCAGGCTGCCGCATCTGATCTCGCTGACCTTCGGCCACGCACGCGCCCCACCCCACCTCGTGTGAAGCGTTAATTACCTCTCCAATCGGATTCGGTTGTTTTTTGTTTTGTCCCCTGCGCCCGGTCCGCGTTGACCGGCTGTAAGGAGCAACTATTTTGAAAACCAATGAACTGTATACGCTTCGTCGCGCGCGCCGCGTGAAGCGGCGCGTTGCCGGGCCACGGGTCAGCGGGTTTACGCTGATTGAGCTGCTCGTAGTGATCTCGGTGATCGGCTTGTTGATCGGGCTGTTGATGCCGGCGCTGGGCGCCGCCCGTCAAACCGCCAAGACGCTCAAGTGCCTGAGCAACATGCGGAACATGGAGTACGCCCACTGGATGTACATGACGGACTACGGTGAATTCGTGAATGTGGGTTTCGGCGCCGGGCACAATGCGGCCGACTCCTGGGTCAACACGCTCCAGCGGTATTACGGGTCGCAGTTGCTGCGGCGGTCACCGGTAGACGACAGCCCACACTGGGACACGCCTGACTCAGATGGCCAGCTCCGCCAGACGAGCTACGGCGTTAATAACTACCTGGTATCGAACCCCGGGCCGAATATTGACCCGGTCACACGCATTGAGAATGTCCCCTCCCCCGCTGCCACCGTGCACTTTGTGTACATGGCAGAGAGCGGGGAATTCGCCGTCTCGGATCACCCGGAAGTTCACCAGTGGGCCATCCCGAATTCTCCGTTGCCTGTGCCAAAGCTGGCCTCGATGCATTTGGAAATCAACGCCCACGGCGGGCCGGTGGAATCCTGGGACTCGGTCACGAATTACGGCTTCCTTGATGGCCACGCCGAGACACTGTCCTTCCGGGCAGTCTACGCAGAAGACGGAAGCTCGAACCAGTTTGATCCCGCGGTAGCCCGTTAGCTAAATGGGCCCTGTTGAATGATGTCATGAACGTATTTAGTAAGCATAAAACACTCGCTTCGCAGGGCCGCTCCAAAGGGCGCCGCTAGACAGCGAATAACACACAAGGCGCTTTTACCATGAAACCAATAACACTAATCACAATGGGGGTGGGGTTGCTGTTGGCGACGACCGCCGCGAAGGCGGCGCACTCCGGCCCGGTGGTTGAGATGTCGCTCAATAGCCAAGGCGGGGTGGTGATTGGTTGGGACAACACCTTTGCGTATATGAACGAAGACCCGCCGTTCGGTGTGACGTTCGATATTTTTGATATAGGGACGCTGTCGCCGGGCTTCCGGTTTTTACCCGGCACGCCGACCCACTTGGCCTATTCGTTTGTGCTCACCACGCCGCTGTACTACTGGAACCACACCGACGCCGACCCGCAATGGGGAGCCACGCCCAACGGCGAGTACATCGAGATCAACGGCGATAACGGGCTGGTCGCGGTGGTGACGGACGGGGTTTCGCCGGATTCACCGGCTGCTTTGGCGGTGCCCCCTGACTACGAAGCGAGCAGAAAGAGCTTGCCGATCGATGAGCTAGAGGACCATACCCACTCGTTTTTCATCTACACGCCCGACGGCCAGGGCGGGGGCAACACGGGCGGAAGCACCGGCGCCTACGGCTTGGGCATGCAGGTCCACCTGTGGCAGGAAGACGCGGGCGGGGCGTTGGTGACCGACCACGGCCTGTCGGACCCGTTTTTCTTGGGTTTCCGGATCAGGCCCACCCAGGGCGCCCTGCCGGTGGATTGGATGCCGCCCGCAGCGTTTGCACAGGCAGTCGCTGAGGGGCAGGCCCTTGTGCCGGAGCCGAGCACAGCGGCGGTGGTGACGCTGACGACGCTTTTTTTGGCTGGCGGCTGCGGTTCACCCCGCGCACGGTCCAGGAGGCATGGATGAAGTATTTAGACCTTTGTGTTGAGCGGCGGTCCAGCAGATTGTTATGCTCCGCCAAGCTGCGATGACTACGCCGCAAAACGGTCTTGGATGTTCACTCCGATGACCGGGTAGAGCAACCGCTGGTCACCGCCGACGTGTCGCCGCTCGATCATGATCTCGGGCTCCAAATCACCTCCTTCCGTAAATTGAAGGATCTCACTGCGCTTCCGCGGCGCGAAGTGGGGACGGCGTTTGGCTTGCCGCCTCTGTCGCTGGGATCGGTAAATCGCCAGTTCCCGTTCCAGCAGGACCGCATCGCTGTGGGCGTGAACCCGCTGGGCAAGCAGCCGTAACATGGGTGAGGGGTGTTCGAACGTGCGGGTGCGAGCTACCATATAGGCATGGGCAAAGGAGACTGAAACGGCATCAATTAGGGTCCAGATCGATCGCTGGTATGGCGCTTTCACGCGTGCGGCTGGCGGATGTCAGGGGTTCGCCGGATGGACATCCACAAGATACAACAGATGAAATAATTACGCCCTGCCGCGGGCCTCTGTCCCCGGACAAATCGGACACCGTCAAGCCCCCTCAAGACTCACCACAATCTCCTGGGCCACCGCGGCAGGGCCGCTGGGGCCGTCGTCCAGGCGGGCCTTGTCATCGAACCACGCTGACAGATGAATAGGTGGAATTCTGAGAGAAATGTTGTCCCGATGTCCCGTGCCTCGGGGCATATGGGGCGTATTTCTCGCAGATTTCCGCGATCCTGGAGGGTAGCGGCGGGCCAGCAGATTGTTATGCTCCGCCAGGCGGCGATGGCTACGCCGCAAAACGGTCTTGGATGGTCACACCGATCACCGGGTAGAGCAGCCGCCGGTCGCCACCGACGTGTCGTCGCTCAATCTTGATCTCGGGTTCTAGGTTACCTCCTTCCTTAAAGCGAGTTACTTCGTTCGGTCGTTTCCCAAGTGAGATCTCGATTGGCGTCAGTGTCATGTGGGCCGTGTGGGGCCTGCGGAGATTGTACCATGCCCGGTACGCATCAAGTCGTCGCTGGATGGAAGCAAATCGCAGCGTGACCAGAGATAATCGCCACCACCGCTTCAAGCTCCAGAACAGCCGTTCCACCTTGGCGTTGAACTGCCAGGTCCCGACTCGGCCGCGCGCGTGTTCAATGTCACGCTCACACATCACTGCCCGAAACCTCTTCTGGAATTGACCGCCGTGATCCGTGACTAGGAACCGGGGTTTGGTATTGTCACGGACGGCGTCATCGATGAGTCGAATCAGGTCATCGGTACGCGGTGCCCTCTTGAATACTTTCAACCCCACGATCTTGCGGCTGAACCCGTCGATGATCGCTGCGACCTGGAACCGCCGCCAGATCACGTGGAAGGTCGTCAGGTCTAAATGCTAGACGTGGTGTGGATTGGGCGGATTAAAGAAATAATCCGGTGCCGTTCTTAAAGAATCCGACACTCTCTTCGAAGAGCAGCCCTTAGGACGAAGCGGCGCGTGTTCGTCCAGGATCCGACGAACCGAAGCTCGGCTGATCTGGATGCCGGCGCGCATGATGTGGCGGGCGATCGTACGCGTACCGAAGTCGCGCTCCGGGCACAACCTGCGGATCTCATGCACCAGCCAGCGGACACCGGCGTGGAGTTTGTTCCACGGAGGCTGGCCAACGAGCCGCTCCGCTCGGTGCTTCTCTCTGACCACCCGCTGCCAGTTGCGGATCGTGTTCGGGTGCACCACGAACCGTTGGGCGGTCTCCTTGACGGACCACCCACGCAACCGCTTCAACTGCAGTATCTCACACCGCTCCTGCGGCGCGAAATGGGGACGGCGTTTGGCTGGCCGCCTCTGTCGTTGGGAGCGATAGATCGCCAACTCCCGTTCCAGCAGGACCGCATCGCTGTGGGCGTGATCCCGCTGGGCAAGCATCCTCAACATCGGTGAAGGGTGTTCAAAGGCGCGGGCACGGGCTACCATATAAGCCTGCATAAAGGAGACTGAAATGGCGTCGACCAGGCGCCAGATCGATCGCTGGGTAGGCGCTTTCACGGGTGCGGCTCCAGATGTCAGGGGTTCGACGGATGGACATCCATAAGATACTACTTACGAAAGATTTAAGCGACGCGTTACCCCTCTATCCCCGGACAAATCGGACACCGTCAAGGCCTCCTAAGACCCACAACAATCTCCTGGCCCACCGCGGCGAGGCCGATTGGGCCGCCACCCAGCCGGATCTTGCCATCGAACCACGCTGATAGCTGAATAGAAAGGATGAAGCCACCCTGAGGCGATCAGGGAACGAGAGACCATTCGACATATCCGGGATCGCCCCCCGTTGATGAAGCGAAATGATTTAAATGACACTAAACTCAGACGCCGGGACGACCGATTTTTTATATCTATATTTAAATAAAATAGTTATCACACGTATTTCCCTTATGTCTGGATTACTACGAGAGAGAAACCGAACTGATGCAGACCGTTTCTCCAAAGATTCTGTTGGTAGATGACGAACCCAACGTTCTCCAGGCTATCCGACGCCAACTCTATAAGTATTTTGATATAGACACGGCCACCAGCGGCCAGGAGGGCCTGAAAAAGATTCGTGATCATGACTGCTACGCTGTCATTGTGGCCGATATGCAGATGCCGGGTATGGATGGCATCCAATTTCTGTTGGCTGCAAAGGAGATGTTTCCCAAGAGTGTTCGGATCATGCTCACCGGCAATGCCGATCAAAGGACTGCCATTGAGGCAATCAATAAAGGGAGCATTTTCCGGTTTCTAACTAAGCCCTGCTCATCGGAAGACCTTAAGCAAGCCATTGATGCGGGCGTCGAACAACACAGGTATATCCTCGCCGAGCAATCGCTTCAGATCAGTGAGGAGAGGTACTCGCTGGCGGTCGAAGGCTCCAGTGACGGGGTATGGGATTGGGACATACTGTCCGATACTGCTTATTACTCCCCTCGGTTTGAACATCTTCTGGGATTCGAGAGTGGCCAGATGGGCCAAGATTTTGAGACCTGGAAACAACGGATACACCCGGAAGACCGCGATGCCGTACTCGACAGCCTGCACAACCACTTAAATTGTCAGACGCCTTACGATATTGAGTGTCGGCTAAGCACGAAGGAACAGGGCCACCGTTGGTTTCGGTGTCGCGGCCAAGCCATCTGGGATAAGAACGAAAACGCGACACGGATGGCCGGCTCTATCCAAGACATTCACGACCGCGTCGTCGCACAAAACAGCCTTAAAGAATCAAACTCGCAACTGCAAGAGATGACCGATACGGCGCATCGCTTTGTTGACAATGTGGCCCATGAATTCCGAACCCCTCTCATGGTGATCGGGGAGTTTTCGTCTCTGCTTGTCGACCAAGTGGCCGGCCCGATTTCCGAGGAGCAGTTGGAGTACTTGAGTTGTATCAGTGATGCGACGCAGGATTTAGCGACCCTGGTCGATGATTTTCTCGACAGCAGCAAGCTTAAATCCGGGACGCTGAGGGTCGATCGCCGCCCCCATCACGTGAAAGACATCTTTGATTCGGTCCGCGCGATCATCACGTCCAAAGCAGCGGCTTCCAACATCACGATTACAGAGCGTATCGTCCCTGGAACACCGGGGGTGTTTGTTGATCTGGAAAAAACGGGGCGGGTCATTACAAATCTTGTGGTCAACGCGATCAAGTTTTCCCCAAAGGGTAGTGAGATTACGCTCAGCGCGGAGAGCCGACCCGATGGGATGGTGCGGATCGGGGTTGCTGATCAAGGGCCGGGTTTGTCGGAAGAAGACTTGCAAACCATTTTTGATCGTTTCGCCCAGGTTGGTGATACTCAGAAGGCCAGCGCTAAGGGTTTCGGGCTAGGGTTGAACATTTCCAAAGAGCTTGTATGGCTCAATCTTGGCTCGATGGGGGTTGAAAGTGAGTTGGGGAAAGGGAGTATGTTTTCGTTCACGTTGTCTCCTATGGATAAGCAACGGATCGTAGAGGCTTACACGGAACGCCTGTTGGAGATGAAAGCTGTTCCTGAACAATTGGGCGTGTTCCGGGTCAGCGCGTCTGGTTGTGAAGAGGGTGTGGGGGGTGTTCGTGATTTTATGATTTCTGTATCCCGCCCAACAGACCTTGTGTTAGGGACAGATGCTGACGAGTCGGTTATTTTAATCGCCCCGACATCAGAACCTGACCAACTCATGGAGGCTATTCAGCAGGCCCACGCGAAAAGGGCCAAGAAGGGGAAGATGGTCAGGAGGCAACGTGAAGGGTTGCCGTCTGATTTGGCAATAGAATGCTTGGATTTGTGTCAATTCGCGACCGAGCCCCATGACTCAAGGGTGCTTGCGTTGTGCAATTTAGTTTAGGGGTCCGCAGTGTCAGTGCGTGTGTTGTTGATCGACGACGAAACAAGGATCGCCCGGGCGATGAGTGCTCGGCTCCGAAGCTTGGGCTATGAAACTATGTATGCTTCGGACGGTGAATCCGGCATAGCGGCGGCCTTGGAGCACGCGCCTGATGCGATCCTGCTAGACATCCGGATGCCAGGGATAGATGGGTTTGAGGTATACCGCCGTTTGAACGCCCAAGCGGCGGTTGCGCACATACCTGTGATTTTTGTTTCCGCCAACGCGCATGAAGCTGATCGAGATCAAGCCCTTTCGCTTGGCGGGGCGGCCTATTTCACAAAGCCCTATAAGGCGGGTGATGTCGTGGCGGTGATCGAACGGCTTATTTCAGATAAGGAAGCGTGTTTTGCGGACCCCCCCCCTGAAGGTTGATTTTAAATGCTGATATTTCGGTGATGGATGGGCCTGGCAAAACAGCCGATAATTCTGAAGCGGCGTAATCGGGCGATTCATTTGGGCGTTGAAGTGATGCTTAGATCTCATGTAACTGAAGGCAGGCACAACGGGTCTATTGTTGCCGGTGAAGGTGTTGTTTGTGACGACTCGGGGAGGTGGGTGTGTGTCAAGCAAGTTAGGGGTTTCGCCACCGCCTGCGTGATGTTGAATTTTGACCGTGAGTGATATGGAAACACTTCAAACAATTCTTTTAGCTGATGATGACAGCGCCGTCCTCAAGCCCTTGGCGGTCCGGTGTAAGAACATCGGTTTGGTCGTCTTTACAGCGGAGAACGCCTCTGACGCAATCACCAAGATCAAAAAGGAGAAGCCTCATTTGGTCATTGTGGATATGAATATGCCCGGCGGCGGTGCGCTGGCGGTGTGTGAAACAATGAGGTCGATGAAGGCATTTAAGAATGTACCGATCATCATTCTGACGGGCGATACGAACCTCAATATGATGGAAGAAGCGCAGAAATATCAGGCCTATTACGTGCCAAAGACCCCTTACGCCTGGCAGACGCTCAAGCCGATGATCGGTCGGCTTCTGAACATCTCGAAAGCAAAATGGTGAAGCCATCACGGCGTGTCGGTTGCCGGTTCGTGCCTCTCTAGGTGCTACGGACATTCATCCGCATGTTGTGATTCCGGCGGCGAGCCAGACGAAGGCGGCAAAGTTGGAGGCCTTCTTCTCGTAGCGGGTGGCAACGCGACGGCACTGCTTGATCAGGCGGAAGAATCGTTCGATCAC
>JAJDCS010000033.1 GCA_029260715.1 Phycisphaeraceae bacterium
GATCGAACGATTCTTCCGCCTGATCAAGCAGTGCCGTCGCGTTGCCACCCGCTACGAGAAGAAGGCCTCCAACTTTGCCGCCTTCGTCTGGCTCGCCGCCGGAATCACAACATGCGGATGAATGTCCGTAGCACCTAGAGCATTTTGCGTGATTTTTCTCTATGCCACCCGGAAGAAGGCAGGTCAATGACCTGCCCTACAGGAGAGCCGACATGGAGATTATTCATGCAAGCTGCTCTAACGCCCCGTTTTTCGGAACCCAAGCTTGGGGCCAGACCACGGGTGGAAGGCTGCGAAGAATGATCCACCCGAGCCGCCATTGTCCACATAAGCAAATTCCGAATTCACATCGAACTTGCCGAACTTAATCCGTATCCCGCCGTTCGAAAGAACCTGCTGAACCCACAGCTCCGCGACCTGTGTGCGCCCGTCCGCATCAACGTTGGAAAAAGCCTGGAAATCGCCCACGTCTTGGGCAGACGCGTCGGGGCCGTTCTGGTTCTGGAACAGCAGGAACGCCGTGCCGCCGTTCCAGTGAAACAGTTGCTCAACATCGATCGTCATAGCGACCTGGAATAAGTGCCGCAGCGCCGACCCCTTGGTATTGAGCCCGCCTCCCAGGTTCTTGGACCAATCAACCGTCAAAACCGACTCTAACGTGATGCCCACCGTTTCCAGTGGGTTGTAAAGGCTCCACAAAGCGCCCGCGGCATACTCCCCCCGCCTGTGATAGACCCGGTGAAAAACCGACCCAAACTCTTCGTCTCCGTGACCGCTATGCGCTTGCCCCGTTGCTTGTGAAGATTGCTCTTGGCCCCGATGCAGGTCCGCGTATGAAACGTCTTCGTCCCCGTACAATCCGCCGTCCCGCGCAAACGCCGTTTGACTAACGGCAAGCACCAGTGAAACGACGATAGCGGGCGAGGTATATCGCAAGCCAGTAAACAAAAGCAGCCGTTTTGCCGTTTTCATAAAGCACCACTCGCTCGAATTGCGTTGCCGACACACCGCTACACCGCGGAATCTATATAAGGCCGCCTTGAGCGGCTTTCAATGTGCGCAGACCGATACAATCCCCCACTTTCATATAGACGTACCAAAGGCTGGATCCCTCAAGGCACCTGAACATTTTTTTTGCACAATTTTGGGCCCCATAGAAGTGGGCACTCCGTTCAGCCAATGTCATCGGTAGCCGGCGAGTACTGATTATATTTATTCAGCAGCCCCGGCAGACCCGGCAGACCCCGTCGCCGATCATCTCCGATCAAATGCCTTTATAATTCGCACGACAGGCTATGAACAGATATCGCTACAGGAGCGGCCAGTGACACCCCGCCTACACGCAACCTTAAAACTCAAGCACCCCAGACTCACGGCTCTGATCGCCACCGTTTGTTTCACGCACCTAACAATACCGCCACACCCGTGCAGCGCTGCCGCCCCGCTGCAAAGCGCCTACAACGACACATCAACCGCGGCCCCATACCCCGTGGAAGACCTGACCGGCCTAACGGCCTACGCCGTCGGACCCGTCATCAACTCCAACACGCTGATGGTCATGGTCCAAGGCGAGTTTAAAAAAGTAAGGCTGATCGGCGTTGAAGCGCCAGACGATGACCAAGCCGCATCAGACGCCACGCTCTTTTTGGCTAGCTTGCTCAAAGGCGAGCAGGTCTACGTGGCCCGAGACGAACGACTCCCGTTGCTTGATAAAAACGGACGCACCTGGGCTTACGTGTACCGTGTGCCCGATGGCTATTTTGTGAACCTCGAATTAATCCGGCAAGGCTACACCCAAGCCACACCTCACCAAGCCCACCGACACCGCGAACTATTCTGGCATTACCACCGCCGCGCACACCGCATCAGACGGGTTTTCACACAGGGCCACGAGCCGCAAGCACAAACCCCCGGACCCGATCACAAGCCGGCGCCGCATCGCAACATGGAATGGACCACCGACGCCGTCATGAACCAGTGGGGAAAAGACCAAGGGTGGCACTGGTCTCAGAACAAGACAAGTCAAACCGAGCAATCGGGGCTGATTGAATACACCGCACGGACCGTCCGCGGCGAATTGCCCCACATCCGTATCACAGGCCACCCCAACAGGCTCCAATCAATCATCTACGCCGCGTCGATACCCGACACCAGCGACACCGACCTTGAACAATTTGGCAGCGACAGCGAGCTATGCCTCTACAAGGCAAGCCGGTTCCCATCCGCTTTGACAGGCTTGGACGCCGAGAGCTTCGCCCGGTGGGCGTCGGCTCAACTCTACCACTTTATAAAAACAAAAACGCAAAAGCCGCGGGCGTCACAACCGATCGTTCACCCGAGCACGCCCGAGGTGTCGATCGTGTTCTACCGAGACGGAAATGACATCGGCCTTGCCGTGTCAATCACAAATATTTCGGGTGAAGACACAGCCCCATAATTCACAGCCGCGGCACACGCAAGAAGAAGCCCGCCACACGACACACCGCATCATCCGGCGAGAAAACCGCACAAAGCCAGCCGCAACGCACCGAAACGAAAACAGCCACCGGCAGAGCCGATGGCCATATCGCTATTCATCGCGAAAACCCGCGGGATCACCCCGCTCGCTTTCACCGTTCAAATGAATGGAGCCGGGGGGAATCGAACCCCCGTCCCGTGACAGTCAGCAGGTTGCTTCTACGCGTGTAGTCGTTGGTTTAATCTCAGCCCGTCACCCGCCAGCGACAGCGTGTGCTAGGCCCAGCCCTAGTGGTTTTTAGTCCTCCGGCGCCAAGGCGTCACCTTTGGACGAGTCTGCTAATCAGTCGTCTTCAAACAGTCACAGACAAACTGTCCAAAGACGTGGCCGCAATATTAAGCAGCCAGACGAACCGGGGCATCGAAACCATCGAACCCGATCCGTGCAACGACAGGATTGTCATTGGCATTTAAAATTTTGTACGTGGTTTAGCCAGGCCTACGTACACCTGGACGCGCCACAACAAGCCTTCCCTGTCCGGTCGATACCGGTCGGCCCCAATTGTCAAAGATCAGTCGCTCCCTACCTAACTATATCGGTTCACGGCGTTGGAATTCCAGTATAGCACCGCCTGCCTGCCGGATATTCAATCAGGCGAAGCTTCATAATGATTCAATCAGTTGTAACACCCCCACCCCGCACGCTTCTTACGCCAACCCTAAAAACTCCCATATCGCCTGCCCGCAGAACATGACGATCACCGCCGCGACGGCCAAATATGGGCCGTAGGGGATCACCCGCCCCTTGCCCTTCCACAGAAGCTGGAGCCCCCCCGCCACCACCGCGCCGGTCAACCCCAGAAACGGGGCGACGAAAAAGACCAGCACCGCATCCTTAGCCCCGATCACCGCCCCGATCGCCGCGAGCAGGTGCACGTCGCCCAGCCCCATGGCCTCGCGCCCGAACGCCAGCGTGCCCAAGATGCGCACGCACCAAACCACCCCGCCACCGACCAGGTATCCCGCCACCACACCGCCCAACACCCGGATTGCAAGCGGGTATTGGTTGCCCAACGGCAGGTAGTCCTGGGGCACATACATCAGCGCCCAACCCACTAACGCCCCGGCAAAGGGCAGAGCCACAAACAAACACTCCTTGAGCACCTCGCGCTTGGGGTGTGGGTGAGACAAAAACGCGTCTTGCGGCGCCGCCTCGTCCAACACCTCCTCCACCTCGTCAAAACTGCGTGGCAGCAACTTCAGGTGCAAAAGCAACAGCGCCAAAGCCAGCGCCACCGTGCCGCCGACCACCGCTCCGATCATCTCCGGCGAAGCCGTCGGCGCCGCGTACGCCACCGCCGGCAGCCAAATCGCCGACACCGGCAGCACCACCGCAGCCACCAGCGTGATCACATGCGGGATACGCAGCGGGATGATATACAGCCGCGCGTCGATCACCGTCGCCGCCAACAGCCCCACCACCATGACCAACTGCACAATCAGCACCGGCCACGTGCGCGTCAACCCCGCCTTCTGCAGATCGGCCATGACCCCGCTCTCGTAATCCAGCCAATACACCGCCGCGAACAGCCCCGCGCAGGCCGCCTCGATCAACGGGTACTGCACGCTGATCGGGGCCTTGCAATACCGGCACTTGCCACGAAGCCACAGCCAGCCCAGGATCGGCACATTGTCGTACCACGCCAGCATGTGGTCGCACTTGGGGCAGCTCGACCGCGGCGTGGCGATGCCAAGGTCACGCGGCAAGCGATAAATCACCACGTTCAAAAAGCTGCCGACGCACGCGCCGTACACAATCACCAGGGTCAGCCAGGGGAAATGCTCCATGGGGGTGTCGATCCGATGCGTGGTGGTGATTGTTTAAAAATCGACCGTCACGGGCCCTACCCTTCTTCAACGCTCAGCCTACCTTCCGCGTCCGCCGCGAGCTTGGCGATCCGCTTCTGGGCCGTGGCCAAGATCGACTTACACCCCGCCAACAGCTTGGTGGCCCGCTCGTATTCGGACAGGCTTTCTTCCAAGCCGATCTGCCCGGACTCGATCTGCTCGATAATCGACTCAACCCGCTCGACAGCCTCTTCGAACTTAAGCTGAGGCTCGTCGTGCTGGTTGTCTGCTTGGGTGGATGGGTCTGTCCGTTTGCCCATAGCGCAAGAGTGTACACGAGATTTCCCGCGCACCGCCAACCCGCGGGTGCGCTACCGCCAGACGGCTGGGCCGCTACTCGCTTGGCAGCGTGTGCTGCTCGAGCAACCGCTCAACAAAATGGATGTCCACGGTGCTGCGGCGGAAATTGCCGTTGAGCATCAGCCGGATGTGTAGCGGGATCGTGGTCGGGTTGGGCGAAACGCGGAACTCGGTCAGCGCGCGGTGGATCGTGGCGATCGCCTCTTCTCGCGTGGGCTGGTGGACGATCAGCTTGGCCAACAGCGAGTCGTAATTCGGCGGCACCTCGTACCCGCTGTAGCAATGCGTGTCGATGCGCACGCCCGGCCCGCCTGGCGGGTCGAACTGCGCAATACGCCCCGGCGCGGGGCGGAACTTGTTCGCCGGGTCCTCCGCGTTGATCCGCACCTCGATGGCGTGGCCGTTGGCCTTGATTTGTTTCTGGCTAAATGGCAACCGCTCGCCCGAAGCGATGCGGATCTGCATCTTCACGATGTCGATCCCGGTCAGCAATTCTGTGACGGGATGCTCGACCTGCACGCGCGTGTTCACCTCCATGAGATAAAACTTCTTGCGCTTGTCCATGAGAAACTCGACCGTGCCGGCTGAGTAATACCCCGCCGCCTTCGCCAGCCGCGCCGCGGCCTTGCACAGCGCATCGCGACGGTCGTTGTCCAGCACGGGACAGGGCGCCTCCTCAATTAACTTCTGGTGGCGACGCTGCATCGTGCAGTCACGCTCAAACAAATGCACCACGTGCCCGTAGTGGTCGCCGAGGATCTGCACCTCTACGTGCCGAGCGGATTCGAGGAATTTCTCAATGTAAACCGTGCCGTCGCCGAACGCGGACTGCGCCTCAGCCATCGCCTGACGCATACCATTGCGCAAGCTGATGTCGTTATGCGCCACGCGCATGCCCCGCCCGCCCCCGCCCGCCGAGGCCTTGACAATCACCGGGTAGCCAATCTCACGGGCGATCTTGATCGCCTCGTCCTCGCCTTCGATCTTGCCCTTGGACCCCGGCGCCACGGGCACCTTGTTCTTAATCGCCAACTGCTTGCAGCGCACCTTGTCGCCCAGCAGGTTCATGGACTCGGCGCTAGGCCCGATGAACTCGATATTGCACGAACGGCAGACCTCCGCGAAGTGGGCGTTCTCCGCCAAGAACCCGTAACCGGGGTGGATCGCGTCCACATTCGCCACCTCCGCGGCGCTGATAATCCGCGGGATGTTCAGGTAAGACTCGCCCGGGGGCGGCGCGCCGATGCAGATCGCAGCGTCGGCCATGCGCACGTGCGCCGCGTCGCGGTCGGCCGTGGAGTACACCGCGACCGCCTCAACACCAAGCTCGTGAGCGGCCCGGATAATCCGCACCGCGATCTCACCACGGTTGGCCACTAGGATGCGTGAAAACATAGTGTCCTGCTACAGACTCGGCTGCTTCCGCGACCGGGCGTTGGGTTCAAAATGAGTTACACAAGCCCAACGCGGGCCTAAGCTGCCGGCATGGTTAATCGGGCTTGATCACAAACATCGCCTGCTCAAACTCGACCGCCTGGCCGCTCTCGGCCAGGACCTGCTCAACTGTGCCGGCCACGTCGGCTTTGATCTCGTTAAACACCTTCATCGCCTCGATGATGCACACCACCTGGTCAGGCCCAACGCGATCGCCCACCGAGATAAAGGGCTTGGAGTCGGGGTTCGGGGATGAATAGAACGTGCCGACCATCGGGCTCGTGATGGCCTTGCGCCCGGGTTCGAGTTGCACACCCGCGCCGCCCGGACCGCCATGGTCCTGACCACCAGCCGGGACACTGGGCGCCGCAGCCGCAACCGGGGCCGCCGCCACGGGCGGTGGCGAGACAAACTGGACATGCTTGTCGCCCACGCCACGCTTAAGCCCAATCCGCTCCCCCTCGCTCTCAAGGTCCAGCTCTGTTAAGTCATTCGAGACCATAAGCTTGATCAGCTCTTTGATCTGCTTGATGTCAATCATGTGCGGTCCCTGCTACGTTGTTCAAAAGACCCCAGCGACCCGCCGGTTGTCACGTACCTTTAAATCGGACAACAGCCAGCCGTATCACCACCCCTAAATCATCATGGATTCCACGTCGCTGGGCAAATGGCTCAGCACCCTGTACCCACGGGGGGTTACCAGAATATCGTCCTCGATACGCACCCCGCCAACGCCCGGCAAGTAAATTCCAGGCTCAACCGTCACCACCTGCCCCTCACGCAACCGCCCCTTCGACCGGGCCGATAACGTCGGCTGCTCGTGGATATCCAGCCCGATGCCGTGGCCCAGCGAGTGCCCGAACCGCTCGCCGTACCCCGCTTTTTCGATCACCCCCCGGGCCGCGGCGTCGATATCAGCCAACGCCCGACCCGGCGAGATCGCCTGGATCGCCGCCTGCTGAGCCTCCAAAACAATCTGATAAATCGTGCGGATCTTAGCCGGCATCTTCCCGATCGACACCACGCGCGTCAGGTCCGAGCAATACCCGCCACACACCGCGCCCCAGTCGATCAAAACGATGCCCCCCTTCTTCACCTTGCGGCTGCCGGGGATGGCGTGCGGCAGGCTGGCGTTCGCGTCGGCGGCCACGATCGTCGGGAAGCTCGCACCGTCGGCCCCCAACAGCCGCATCTGATACTCCAAAAACGCCGCGATCTGTTGCTCGGTCTGCCCGGGCTTGATCTGCTCAACCGTGCGCCGGAAAGCCTCCTGCTGGATCTTCAGCGCTTTCTTGATCGCGGCGATCTCTTCGGGGCCCTTGACCGCGCGCTGCTGGATCAGCCCGTCGTCGACCGGCACCACCCGCCGCGCCCCAATTTTCTTCGCCAGCGCCCCCCGCTGGCTGCACGTGACATAATCCGCCTGGAATGCGATCCGCTCCATCCTCCGTTTATCCATCAAAGCGGTAATCTCGTCGCTCAAGCCCCTGCGGCGCATCTTCGCAGTCACGTGCGGGGCCTCGCGTTGGATCTGCTCCTCAAACCGAGAATCGCTGATGACGGTCACGCCCGCCCCCTTCGCCGGGACCACCGCCCAACTATCCTCGCCCACAAACCCTGTCAGGTAACGAACGTCTCTGGCGTTACTCACAAGCAATGCCCCCACGCCCCATTCCCGCACGCGCCGTTGAAGCAGACGCACCCTCGCCCGGAGGTGCGCCGGGGTGGCCGGTCGCTTTTGCCGCTGTTTTGATCTACGAGCCATGTGTTTGATGCCCCGTGTGGCCGTCTACCGCCATATCGCCGAATTCATTAACTCGATCCTGCCTTAGGAGTCGATAAAATATAGAATTATATCTTTTTTTCTAGTTCCTGTTTGGCTAAAATAGTGGTAAGCTATACTTTGGATGAAATATCCGATCTAGCTCCTAACATATGAGAGAGGGACCAAACTTCCTAAATCAACACTTTGGGTGCATCTATAAAATGAGTAGAAAAATCGCATATTACTGTTTGGCCGTCGCCCTCGCGGCGGGGTGGCTGACGCCCCCCTCCGTTCACGGGCAGGTCGAAGCCGTCACCAAGGCCCGCCACGACCTGAAACTAGGGTTCACCGTCGGAGGCAAGGTCGGGCGAGTGCTGGTCAAACCCGGCGATACCGTCGAGCAGGGCCAAGTGCTCATGGAACTGGAAGACGAGGAAGGCAAAGCCCTCGTCGAGCTATACACCATCCGTGTCAACAGCGACCTGGAGGCCAGGTCAGCCAAAGCGGCGTTGCAATTGGCCCAGGTCGAAGAGCGGGCCATCCGCAAAGCATTCGAAAACGACGCCGCAAAGCCGATCGAGGTCGAACGCGCTCAGATCCGCACCACCCAGGCCAAGCTTGAACTGAGCATGGCCTATCAACGCGGCGAAGAAACCAAGCACCAACTTAATCAAGCCAGCTCGCGACACGACCAATACCTCATGAAAGCCACCACCGCCGGGGTCGTGGACCTGATCTCGGTGTCGGAGGGCGAGCTTGTCGAAACGCTCAAACCCGTGCTGCGTCTTGTCGTGATCGACCCGCTGTGGATCGACGCCTCCGTGCCCACCGACCAAACGCTCCACCTCAAGCCCGGCGACCCCGCCTGGGTGCAGGTCCACCTGCTCGGTAGCAGCGCCCAGCCGATCCAGGGCAAGATCCTGCACCTGGCCCAAGTGGCCGACGCCGCCAGCGACACCCGCATCGTCAGGGTCGAGATGCCCAACGACCGTGACCTGCCCGCAGGCGGACCGGTCACCATTACCTTCAGCCCGAACCACTCCGACGCAACGGGCAAAACCACACAGCGGCTTGTGGAGGGGCAACGCCCATGACCCAAGCCCAAACCACCACCCGCCCATCAGGCCCAGGCAAAGGCTGGGAACGCATCATCGAACTGGTCAACGAAGCGCCCGATGAGCAGAGCTTCCTATCGGGCATGCTCCAGCTCCAGTGCATGATCGTCGCGGCCGACTACGGCGCGATATGGGGGATCGACGCGCAGAACAAACCCCTGCTGGCCGAAACCTGGCCCACCACGCTCGCGGAGCACGGCCCCTCATCCACCGTCGTCCAGATGCTCCAGCAAGCCGCCCAGAGCGGCATCGAGCGCGGAGCCAGCCACATCCTCAAGCTACAACTGGGCGACCAGCCCGGCGGAGCCGACGACCCGAAGTCGCTCGTGTTTGTCACGGTCATGCGCCACCGCGGGCGAATCGCCGCGGTGAGCACCGCGGTGTCTGAGTCGCGCGACACCAAGATCGCCAAAATCACCCAGCCGATGCGTGAGTTGGCCGCGGGCCTATTCGACAATTTCCAAGCCCGCCAGGAAGCCACCGCCAGCCGCATCGACGCCCAGAACGTTCGCCAGGCCATGGCCCTGCTGGCCGTCAGCCAAGAAGGACGCGGGTTCAAAGGCGCCTGCCTGAACCTGGTCAACGAAGTGGCCAAGCAGCAGCAGTGCACGCGCGTGAGCCTGGGCTGGATCAGGGGCAAAGCAATCCGCGTTGTGGCTATGAGCGACACCGAGCACCTCAAACGCCACGACGAGCAGGTCACGCTCGCCGAGATGGCCATGTCCGAGTGCCTCGACCAGCAGCAGCCGATCGTCTACCCCGTCACCGAACAGACCGACCCCTTGCTCGCCCACGCGGTGGTCCACTCCCACCGCCGCCTCACAGGCGACCACCCCAACAAACACACGGTGTCGATCCCCCTTCGCCACGGCGACGAGTGGGTCGGCGTGCTGCTGCTTGAACGCAGCGAGCAGCCGTTTACCAATATCGCCGTACAGAAAATGCAACTCGTCGCCGACGTCGTCGCCCCCCACCTCGACGACCGCAAGCGCGGCGACCGCTTCTTGGCCATCCACGCGTGGCACTCGGTGACGTACCTGCTGAGCTACCTGGTCGGCCCCAAGCACGTCGGGTGGAAGCTGCTGGGTGTGCTCGTCGCCGCGGTGCTGGGCTTCGTGGCGTTGGGCACGTGGCCGTACCACATCAACGCCGAGTTCACGCTCGAAGCCCTGGAAAAACGCATCGTCCCGTCGCCCTACAACGGCCGGCTCGACGCCGTCTTGGTCGAGCCGGGGCAGATCGTCAAAGCGGACGCCTTGCTGGCCCAACTCGACACCACCGAACTAAAACTACAGCTTGCCGAAGCGACCAGCCAGCTAAAAATGGCCGCCCTGGAGAAGAGCCAAGCCACCGCAGAGGGCAAGCAGGCCGAAGCCCAGCAGGCCCAGGCACGCCTCGAGCAGACCCAGGCACGCATCAGCCTGCTGAGGTACCAGATCGAGCACTCGAGCATCCGCACCCCGATCGACGGGTTCCTACTGTCGGGCGACTGGCACGACAAAGTGGGCGGTGTCGTCGAACAGGGCAAGCCCATGTTTGAGATCGCCCCGATCGTGGAACTCGTCGCTATGGTGCGCATCAGCGAGAACGACATCGACCAGATCGGCGAACTCCGCGACTACGCCGGGCAGATCGCCACGCGCAGCGTGCCCGAAGAAAAATTCGACATCCGCGTCACCCGCGTCATTCCGTTGGCCACACCCGTCGAGGGGGCCAACGTCTTTGAGGTGCGGTGCGCCATAGAAAAGCCCGCCGACTGGCTACGCCCCGGCATGGAGGGCATCGCCAAGATCGAAATAGAAGACCGGCGCATCGTGTGGATACTCACACACGAGATCATCGACACCGTCCGCCTGTGGCTGTGGCTGTAGAAATAACACGCTCTTGACTCCGCCCCCAGACTCCGGACGACGGACTCCGGGCTTAGGACTCCGGACTTAGGACTCTCATGGACCGCCCGACGTTTAGTCAATCTTGGAGCCGCGTCAGCCGGCTAACCCCGACCCTGCGGTCGCACGTGCAGATCACCCGCCAGATGTTCCGTGGCGAGCCGTGGTACGTCGTGCACGACCCGGTAAGCAACAACTTCTTCCGGCTCAACCCCGTGGCCTACCACCTCGTGGGGCTGCTCGACGCCAAACGCAGCGTGGACGAAGTCTGGCGGATGACGCTCGAACGCTACGGCGACATGTCCCCCACGCAGAACGAAGTGATCGGCCTGCTTGGCCAACTCAACGAGTCCAACCTCCTACGCGTCGACCTGCCTTCAGATGCGGAGCCGTTGCTGCGCCGCCAGCGCCAACGGCAGGTCAAACACTGGGGCGGCCAGGCCATGAGCCTGCTGTTTATCCGCATCCCCATCTTCAACCCCGACTGGCTGCTGCGGTGGCTGGTGCCGCTGTTTCGGCCGCTGCTATCGACTACGGGGCTGATCCTCTGGGCAGCCTGGATGGGGTACGTGATTTGGCAATTTTTGCCCAAGCTACGCGAGTTTATTAACGACGCACAGAGCGTGTTGTCCCCCACCAACTGGGGCTGGATGATCGTGCTGTTCATCACCACCAAAGTGATCCACGAGTTGGGCCACGGGCTGATATGCAAACGCATGGGAGGCGTGGTGCCAGAAGTCGGCATCATGATGCTCGTCTTATTCCCCGTGCCGTATGTCGACGCCACAAGCAGTTGGAACTTCACCACCAAGTGGCGCCGGCTGCTCGTCGGCGCCGGGGGCATGATCTTCGAACTCGCCGTGGCTGGCATAGGCGTCTTGGTATGGCTGCACGCGGAGCCGGGGTCGCTGGCCAAACAGCTTTCTTACAACGTCGTGTTCATGGCCTCCGTCGCCACCATCCTCTTCAACGCCAACCCCCTGCTCAAATTCGACGGGTACTACATGCTCAGCGACGTCCTGGAAGTGCCCAACCTCTACGACCGGTCGCGCAAGTACCTCCAGTGGCTAATCCAGCGGTACGTGTACGGCATGAGCAACGCCATGCCCGTCAGTTCGCACTTCGGCGAAAAATTCCTGCTGTTCAACTACGGCATCGCCAGCAACATCTACAAGGTCTTCATCCTGTTCGGGATCATCCTGTTCGTCTCCGGCCAGCTCTACACACTGGGGCTGGTCTTGGCAGGGTGGTCGCTGATCGCCTGGGCGATCGTGCCGCTGTGCAAGTTCGGCTACTGGCTGGCGACCAACCCCGCCCTGCACGAACACCGACTCCGCGCGGTGCTGACCACCAGCATCTTCACCGCGGCCCTGCTGGGCACGATCGGCGCGATCCCCATGCCCGACCGGCACCGGGCCGTGGGCATCGTCGAAAGCGTCAAGCGCGTGGACGTAGCGATCCGCACCGACGGGTTCGTCACCGAGGTCCGCGTCGAGGCCGGCCAAACAGTACGCGCCGGTGACGTCTTGCTCGTCGCGGACAGCCACGAACTACGCGCCGGGCGTGACGAGCTGCGCGCCCGCCTCAAGGGCCTCGAATCCGCCCGACGCCAGGCGTTGACCGAAGACCTCGTCCAGATGCAGGGTATCCAAGCCCAAATCATCGCCATCGATGAAGAACTCCACGAAGTCGAGCAACGCATCGAAGATTTAGTCCTCCGCGCCCCACAGGACGGGACTGTCATCAGCAAAATCATCATGACCCAGCTACTGGGCCAGTACATCACGAGGGGCCAGGTCGTCGCTCAGATCGTCGACCTGGACCAGCTGCGCGTCACCGCGCTGGTCGACCAGGCCCGCAACTCGGCCATGTTCGATAAGCAAAACAACATCGAAGGCGTCGAGCTCCGCACCGCCGGGTTCCTCGGCCAGACCCTGCCAAGCCACCTGATCCAGGCTTTCCCCTCCGGCCGGTCAAACCTGCCCCACCCCGCGTTGGGCTACGCAGGCGGCGGATCGATCGCGCTCAACCCCGACGACCCCGAGGGGCAGACCACCATGCAGCCGCAGTTCGAGTTGTGGCTGGAACTGCCCCACCAGCGCCCTGAAAAAGCAAACGACAACACCGCCGTCGCCTACCCCGGCCAACGCGTCTACGTCCGCTTCACACTCGAAAAACGCGTGCCATGGATCAACCAGTGGATACGCAAGCTACGCCAAGTCTTCCGCGAACGCCTAGCCGTGTGAGACGATTCGCTACACCCCAACCGAAGGCACAGCGCCGGCGGATTGGGACGAGTCGGTCCGTACCGCAAGCCGATAAACGCGGCAAACCAACCCGATACCCCCACCGCTCACTTGATCATCTGCTGCTGTTTCGCCCACAGCACGATGTTGGCCACCAGCCGCCGGCTGCTCTCGGGCTGGTAGCCGATGATGTTCCAGAACCGGTTGCCGATCATGCCCAGCGACAGGTCTTCGTGTGAGATGATAACGATCGGGCGGTTGCTCTGATCCAGTAGCGCCGCGAGGTTCGGCTTGGGGTCGTACTGCACGGTCACCACGGCGTACCGCCTGTACAGCGCCCGCGCACAGTCCTGCCCACCATTCAGCCCCGCCCCCGAAATAATCGGGTCGGCGGGCGTCAGCGGCACAGCGTAAACATTGAACATCTCCGAGAGCTGCTTCTCAAGCCCACGGCTAAAACCACCATGCCCGCTGACCGTTTCGATCAGGATCGTCCCGCCCCGGCCGACGTACTGCCGGATCGCTTTCTTTTGCGTCTCCGTGAGGTTGATCGCGTGCGTGCCGGTCAGGTGGACCAGCTTGTGGTCGCACTGGCCGATGTCGTCGAGGCTCAGCACACCCGCCCCGGAGCCGGGCGTGGTCTTAACATTGATACCGGCCTGGTTGAACACGTAATTCGCCTGGACCTCCCACGCCCCCGGCTCGGGCAGCCAATTGCCGGCGTAGCTGGCACGCCCCACGGAAACCTCACCGCTAAACCCCCGGCCCGTCCGCTTTTCGTAGGGCTTGTCCAACCGGTTGCTCAGCGCCCCGCGGTTGGTCGCGTAGGCGAAGATATTCGTCGCCAAGTCCCAGGCCGGGTTCTTGCCGGGGTTTTTGTCCGACTGGAACACTTGCCCCCAGTCGCGGTCGGCCATGATGATCAGCTCACGCGCCCCGTTCGACACCGCCCCCAGCGGCAGGCGACGCTCCTTGGCGATGTGGTGCCAGCAGCTATAGACCATATGGTTCGAGGGTAGCTCCGTGGGTTCGTACTGCGGGTAAAGCTCTTTGGCCAGCGCACGCACGGAATCGGTGAACGGCTTCGAGTCGCCGTCCGGGCTGGTCAGCAGAAGCCCACCGAGGTCGAGGTACCGCTTGAGGTTGCGTTTCTGCTTGTCGTCGATGTTCAGCGCCTCATTCGAGGCCAGGTACGTCACCGGCGCGACTAGCCAGTCCTCACCCGGCAGGTCGGCTTGGATGATCTGCCAGTTGATCTCCTTCTCAACCTGCTCGCTGAGATACCTGCTCAACGTAAAGACGTCGTTGGGGTAATTGTTCCACCTTGAGCCTTTGACCTGAAGCTTATTCGCCCAGACCGGCACCCGCCCACGCGACAGGAACATCAGCGCGAAAGCCGTGTCCACATAATCGTCATCGATGCTGCCATTGTCATCGAGTTTGTTAAGGATGTGGGTAGCGCCGGCCTGGTACCAGTCTTGCTGGTTGAAGTAACGCAGCCCGCTGCTAAGCGCGACGCGCTCGATGCCGTACAGGTAATAGAAAATCCACTCGTTGGCGTTGGGGTTGTTGTGCCCCACAAACCGCTGGTCAAGCCACGCCACGCCTTTATCGATCGCCTGGGTCACTTTCGACTCGGGCGTGGGGCGGTCCCGGTACAGCTCCTGCTGGCAAATGAACAACGCGGTCAGACCCGCTGCGGTCATAGACCCGGTGGTCAGCCCGTCCGGGTTGGAGCTGTAGCTCCAGCCGCCATCGTCTTTCTGGGCGCTGACAAAGTGCTCCGCCCAGCGCATCCAATACTTGTCGGGGATTTTAAGCCCTCGCTTGGACGCCTCCCACAGCCCGAGCATCCCGTATTGCGTGACGCTGTGGTCGACCCGGTCCGAGGACAGCGGCTGGTAGTCGAAAAGACCCCGCTGGTGCTTGTTCGCCGCTTCCAATAGCCAGCTGGCATCGAACTCCAACAAGGGCATGTACTCGGGCGGCAGCTGCGCCCAGACGTGCGCACGAAAGGCCACCGCGTACGTGCCCTTCATCTCGACCTCGCGCAGGTACTTCAGGGCCTTTTCGATCCGCGGGTTCTGGAACGACTCACCGCTGATCAGAAGGGCCTCTGTCACCAGCGCGGTCTCCCCACCCACCTGCATCACGTCGCTTTCTACGCCCCCCTGGTTGCTGCGGAACTCCCACGAGCCTGTTTGCCGGTCTTGCTTGTAGTACAAGTATTTCTTGATCGAACTAATAGCTCGGCCGATTTCCTCGTCGGTCACGTCGCCGAAAACCGAAACGGGGAACGTCAAAGCTATTAGCAGCAGGATGGTCAAAAACCGGGGGGTATTCATCTTCTTCTAAATAATCATAGCATGTCGTGTGCCGCGCGCCTGTTCGGACAACGGCGGGGGTTGTGGATCAATTTAAAATCGGCGTCGGGTAACGCCCGTAGAGCCAAGGCTAAACGCTGTTTAGGAGGCGTGGGCAATCTGCGTGGCCGCGATCTCCAATCGGCTGTAGACCCTCGCCATGGTCTCGGGCCTGTCTTTGGGCTCCGCTTGGATGCAATTCATGACCAGCGTGGAAAGAGCCGGGGGCACGTTGGGGTTGGTCTTGGCGGGCGGCGGGCACACGTCATCGGTCTTGTAGGTAATACCGGGCTCGCCCTTGGGGAATAGCGTGGGGATGTTCTCGCCGGTCAGCGTCCAGTATATCGTCGCGCCGAGGTTAAATATATCCGTCTGTGGCGTGATCGGCTCACGCCGCACCTGCTCGGGCGCAATGTAATCGGGCGTGCCCTGAACCCGATCCTTGACCGCGCCGGATTCGCAACTCTGACCGAAGTCGATGATCTTCACTCGGTCGTCGTCGGTGACCAAAATATTGTTGGGCTTGATGTCCGCGTGGACGAAGCCCTTGTCGTGCATCGCTTTTAAGCTCAACGCGACCTGCTGGAACAGCTCGCAAATCCTCAAAGGATCGGAAATCTTGGACTCTTCCAGGGTCGGGCCGTCCACGAACTCCATCAGCAACGCGATTTCATCCGTACGGATCACCCGCCTGTGTTTTAAAACCCGATAACTGTGGCGGAGGTTGGGGTGGTCGAATCGGCTGGACACATCGTGGTCGGTGATGGCTTGGTCTAGATAACGCTGGTCGCTGGGATCGTTCTTTATAACGTGCTTCAGCGCGTAAACCTGGTCATCCTTATCTTTTACAGCATAAATTGTGCTGCGAGCGCCGTGGCCAACGGTCGCCAGCACCCGGAAACCAAACAGTTGACGCTTGCCAGTCAACTGCATATTCAACGTCTCCCTCTGCTTGATTGAGGCTGAACACTAACCACAATACAACTTATTCGACCACCCGGCCTGCCTTGCTTGGTACCGGCTACTGAAAAAATCAGCCCGACAAGACTTTTTCCCCACCGCCGCGACAGTTATCGACCACAACAAGCCCCCGCAGCGCCTCATATTCATTTATCCACAACGGATTACTATATGATGCTAATTCGGATTAAGCAATGATTTTACGCGACTTACAAAAAATAATTCAGCCATACCCCACAAATCGGTTGTGGCTCTTGGCGACTCAACACGCAACCGCATTTTATTTCACACAACTATTTAAAAAACAACAACTAACAGGCGAAATCGCCTGTCGAGTACAAACCATTGATGCTCTCCACAATCAGGGTGACGCGTAGCTTAGAAGCTGCCCGCGGACCCAAGAGGTCGGGAACCAGCGATTATTGACAGGCTTAATCGGTGTGTGAGCCTGAATCATCACCCGATCTGCGGGGATTTGATACTCTGCCTGGAGGCTCTGCAAGAGATGCACCAGCTTGTTCAGTTGGTCGCTGTCCGGGCCATCGGAGCCCGTCCCATCGTCCACCACCAAGACGCCGATCGCGTGGTGATTGACCCACTGACTCTCGGGCCCCGCCCAAAAAGCGCCGGGCAATTGCCCACGCCACCTGGAGCCCGCTTCGATGTAAGCCTTATCGTTGTTGTTGGCCTCCGCGTTCACGACAAAGTGATAAGCCTCCGCGCCGTCGGCGAGTTGACGGCTCAAGACTTTTTCACGGGATACGGCCGGGCCGTAGTGAACCACGATGGCCGACCACCGGCTGGCAACCGTCGCGGCGGGGTCCACCGCCGTCTGAATCAACTGCTCTTGTGCAACCGGCTCAAGCGCCGACAAACGAAGCGACCCCACATCCGCGGTCCCCGTCGGCTCGAGCAACAGCAGTAAGCCGCTGGCTCCGGTCATTGCGCCCACCAAGCACGTTAACACGATCAGAGTTCTGCGATCGGGCACCCACATAAGCCTTCGCTCGCGTGTAGTTTTTGTCGTAACTGGCGTTCACGGGGACAGACACGCCTTGCTAGGTTTTTACATCGGACACACCGCCGCTTCAACTTTTAATTTTGAATACACGAGTAAGTGACAGGTAATCCACAACAACCGACAGGCTGGCTGATGTAAAGAAAGGCAACCCGCGCAACGCCCCATCATCACTCACCACGCGCCGACACTGTCAATACTGCTCTAACGGGCGCAGGCGATCGCGCAGGGCAGGCTGCTCACCGCCGTAAGCGTTCTGCTCGTCGCTTGGCCGGTACAGCCCGTGCAACTGCTGGTACCTTTCGTAAGGCGTGCGTGGCAAATTGGCGGGAAACAGCGCCTTCTCACACCCCCCCACCGTGGCCATACACCCGACAAGGACCAACAGCCGAAATGTCACGATTCGCGCGGCACAGCCCCGCGTTTTAGTGGGAATCGTGGCGCCGCCGGGGGCCGTCCGAGATGGGGGGGCTGTCGCTATCATCTTCTTGCAGTTGATTCTATGACCTGCTACGTTGTAATATTCTGTCGGATAAACACAACCGGCCGGATTAGCCGGGTATGACCGCACGCTATATTCGAGGTTAAGCCATGAGCCAAGCCATTATGCAAGCCATTGAAACCGCCCAGCTTAAAAGCGATATCCCAAAGCTGAGCGTCGGGGACACTGTGGACGTACATGTCCGCATCATCGAAGGCTCCAAAGAGCGTGTCCAGATCTTCAACGGCGTCATTATCAAGATGCAGCGTACGGGGATCAACCAATCGATCACCGTCCGGCGGATCGTAGCCAATGAAGGCGTCGAACGCACGTTTATGATCCACAGCCCAAAGATCTCTCAGATCGAGGTCAAGCGTCACGGGCACGTCCGCCGCGCCAGGCTTTACTACCTGCGCGAGCGCGTCGGCAAGAAACGCCGCCTGCGCGACCGGCGTCGCGGCTTGGGGAACCTTGTCGATACCGGAACACAGCAAGACGAGCCAGCCAAGCAAGACGCCGCCGAATAACCAAGCGTACTCGCCCTGGTCGATCAGACTTAGCTTGACCGACCAACTCTCAACCCCACAGCGTATTGCTTGTCTTTGGGGAAACTCGCTCAGGCCGTCCGCGCGTTAGTTCGGATCAGACCACGCGACACTTTTTTGGCCTCGACACCTACCCTCGATAGGATGAGCTTGTCATGACCAACAAGCCACAGACGCAGGCCGCCTCACCCGACACCAACCCACCGCCGCCGCCCGATCGCCAAGGCTCCGCCCAAGGCGGGGCCGACCTTGTCGCCGACCGCCGCGCCAAGCTCGCACGCCTGCGCGACGAGTTAAGCCTAGACCCCTTCGGCGCACGCGTGGATGGCTTGGTCACACTCGGCAAAGCCCGCGAACTGTACGACGCACCAGCGGACGAAGCCGCCAAAACAGACCCCGCCGACGACCGCCGCCCCGTCGCCCATGTGGCAGGCAGGGTCGTGCTGCACCGCGACATCGGCAAGCTCGTGTTCATGACCCTGCGAGACGCCACCGGTGAGATACAAGTCGCCGCAAGCAAAAAAGCCTTAGACGAATCAGCATTCAAACTCGCCAAGCTCGTCGACCTAGGCGATATCGTCACCGCTCAAGGCCCCTTAGGTACCACCAAAACGGGCGAGATCACCGTATGGGCCACTGGTTCAGGCAGTCCCGGAACTTCCGGGGGCGGCTTCGGCATCGCTACCAAGAGCCTCGCCCCCGCACCGGAAAAGTGGCACGGGCTCCAAGACCCCGAGCAGCGCTACCGCAAGCGCTACGTCGACCTCTACGCCAACCCCCAGGTCATGGCCACGTTCACCAAACGCAGCCGCATCGTCAAACACGTGCGCGACTTCCTCACCACCCCGCCCGACGCGCTAGGTCCAGGCTTCACGGAAGTCGAAACGCCCATGATGCAGCCCATCGCCGGCGGCGCCGCGGCGCGCCCCTTCACCACCCACCACAACGCCCTGGACATCGCCCTGTTCCTCCGCGTCGCCCCCGAGCTATACCTCAAGCGCCTGCTCGTCGGCGGGCTGCCTCGCGTCTTCGAGATCAACCGAAACTTCCGCAACGAGGGCATCGACCACAGCCACAACCCCGAGTTCACCATGCTCGAGCTCTACCAGGCATTCGGGGATTACCAGTCAATGATGGCCCTGACCGAGCAATTGCTACACAGCCTGGCCGCCGACGTGTGCGGCTCAGAGTCACTGCCGTTCGGCGATCACCAGATCAGCTACGCCCTGCCGTTCGCCAAAGCCACCTACCACGAGCTGTTCGCTCAAAAGAACGGCTTCGACGGGTCGGACCACGATAAACTCATCGTCAAGGCTGGAAAACTAGGCATCGCCCACGCGGGCAAGGACCACGACCTGCTGCTCCAAGAGGTCTGGGAGCACACCGTCGAGCACACGCTCATTCAGCCGACCTTTGTGTACGACTACCCCGCGAGCCTCTGCCCCCTGACCAAAGCCAAGCCCGACACCCCTTCAATCGCCGAGCGGTTCGAGCTATACATCGCGGGCATGGAAGTCGCCAACGCCTACACAGAGTTGAACGACCCCGACGTGCAGGAAGCCAACTTCAAGCGTCAGATCACAGGCCAAGACGACGAGGAAGCCACCTTCCGCACCATGGACCACGACTTCATCGAGGCGCTCCGCGTGGGCATGCCCCCCGCCGGCGGGCTGGGCGTCGGCATCGACCGCGTCGTCATGCTCCTAACAAACAACAAGAGCATCCGCGAAGTGATCCTGTTCCCACTGATGCGACCGCAAGCCAATCAAAGCTAGCCCGCTTGGTACACCGCCGCTCTAACTGGTTTAATACCCCCTCATGTACAAGCTGCTGCTGATCCTCAAATACCTCCGCCGGAAGCTCGCCCCCCTGTTCGCGGCCTCCGCCGTCGCCCTGTGCACCGCCATGGTCATCATCGTGATCAGCGTCATGGGCGGGTTCCTGCAAATGATGCGCGAGTCCGCCCAACGACTCACCGGGCAAGTCACCGTCAGCTCCGACCTGTGGGGCTTCCCCCACTACGAAGACCTGCTCGACGAACTCAAAAAAGTACCGCAAATCGACGCCGCCACCGCCCTGATCCGCGCCTACGGCCTAATCAACCTCTACAACAATGTGATCACCATTGAAGCGGTCGGCATCCACCCCGACAGCCTCAACACCGTCACCGGCTACCGCGAAACGCTCTACTGGACCAGCCAACACCTCCTAGATGACATCGAACAGAGCATGCCCCCAGCCGAATTGCGAAACCAGCGGGAGCAAGCCCTCTATGAGTCCCGCCGCCAGCGCTTCGAGCAGATCGACCTGCGTGACCTGGGCATGACGTTCACGCCCCCCGTCACACGCCCCAACCAGCAGCCCCAGCCGGGCATTGTGCTGGGCATCGAGGTCAACCCCTACAACCGCCGCGGCCACGACGGGCAATACGACATCGCCACCAGCTCCATCAACTCCGAACTCACGCTCACCCTCATCCCCATGACCCAGCGCGGCACGGTCATGGAGCCGTCCGTGCGGCGAATGGTCGTCGCCAACGAATTCAAGAGCGGGCTATACGAGATCGACGCCAACCGCGTCTACGCACCGTTCGACCTCGTCCAGCAGATGCTGCGCATGGACGAAGCCACGCAGGTAAACCCCGAAACCGGCGAGCCGACCGGCCAAATGGAACCGGCGCGCACCAGCGAGATCATGCTCCGCGGCAAGCCGGGCGTGCCACTCGATGAACTACGCCAAGCCGTGTCCGACACCGTGGACGCCTTCACCGCCGCCCGGCCAGGCCTGCCGTACTTAAGGGTGCAGACCTGGCGCGACCGCCACGCCACGCTGCTCGGCGCGGTCGAAAAAGAAAAAATGCTGCTGACCTTCCTGTTCGCGGTGATCAGCGTTGTGGCCATCGCCATGATCGGCGTCATCTTCTACATGATCGTGCTGGAAAAAACGCGTGACATCGGCGTGCTGCGCGCGGTCGGCGCGTCGCGGGGCGGGGTCATGTCAATCTTCCTGGGCTATGGCCTGGCCGTCGGGTGCATCGGCGCGGGTGTGGGGCTGGCGCTGGCCGCGTCCGTCGTCTACAACATCAACAAAATCCAAGACTTTCTAACCCAACGGTTCAACTTCACCATGTGGGACCCCACTATTTACTACTTTGACAAGGTGCCCAGCCAGTTCGACACGACCGAGGTCACCGTGATCGTCGTGGTCGCGATCCTTAGCAGCGTCTTGGGCGCCCTGCTACCCGCCTACCTGGCGGGCAGACTCAACCCCGTGGAGTCTCTGCGGTATGAATAAAAACAAAAACGCCCGCCACGAGCCGCGACCGTCAGGGAGCGGTCCGGCTGGAAAAACCGTTCGATGATCACAATGACGCCTCGTTGTAGAACTTTTTTGAAAACCGCTACCGCCCCATGACCGACACCGCCACACAACAAGACACCCTCCTCCAAGCCACCGGCCTGCGCAAGATGTACCGCATGGGTGGCCAAAGCCTGGAAGTAATCCGCGGCGTTGACCTGAGTGTGACGCGGGGGCAGTGGCTGGCCATCCTCGGCGCGTCGGGGTCGGGAAAGAGCACACTGCTACACCTGCTAGGCGGCCTGGACCGTCCAAGCCAAGGCAGCGTCGTCTTCGACAAACAAAACATCTTCGCCATGCGTGGCCCACGCCTGGACCGCTACCGCAACCGCCACGTCGGCTTTGTGTTCCAGTTCTACCACTTGCTGCCCGAACTGAACGTCATTGAAAACGTGCTGCTAGCCGCCATGATCAGCCGGTCCGTCCCCGCCTGGGCAGGCGCCCGCAGCCAGCAGCGCCCCCGCGCCCTGAAGCTGCTCGACCGGCTGGGCCTGTCACACCGCCTGAACCACCGCCCCGCCAAGCTCTCCGGCGGCGAACGCCAACGCGTCGCCATCGCACGGGCGCTCATCAATCAGCCCGACGTCCTCTTAGCCGACGAGCCCACCGGCAACCTCGACGCCCAGACCGGCGATCAGATCCTCGAAGTCCTCCAAGAGTTCCACCAAGCCGGCCAAACAATCGTCATGGTCACCCACGACCACCGCATCGCCCAAGCCGCCGACCGCGTAATCACCCTGCGAGACGGCAAACTTGACCCCGAGCAAAGCGAGGCCTCGTAACGAGCGGTTATCTCCCCTCCACGCCGCTCAGTTTCGTAGGTCCGGGCCTGCCTCAGTCTTACCCACAAATTGAGTTTCCGGTGAGTTGTGCACCTCTTACCATCTGTTGGATGTCGCACCACCCTCGCCAGAGGGTTTTCCATCCGGGCCGGGGGTCGCGTGTGCGGTTGAGATAGCCGCCTTGCTTGGCGATCGTCAGCCAGAATTGTTTCGGCGTCAGTGCCGCGGGGTCGCAGCGGGCCAGTGCCGCGGTGACGGCGACCCACACCCTCGGCACCGCCCGTTGCAAGGCATGCGGGTCGTCTCCCGCTTGGTCGGCCAGGTCGCGCAGCTGCAGCAGCCGCACGGCGATCACGCCCTTGATCGCGGCCAAGCGTTGCACGTCGGCTGCATCGTCGAAGTGCGCCGCCTCGACACGGCAACCTTCCTTCAATGCGCCTAAACCCGGATTCTGATCCAAACCAGGTTCGAGATTTGGGATAGATTCTGGCCAATCATCTGAAAGGATTTTGGTCATGAAGAAGACCCGATTTACGGACGAGCAGATTGCGTTTGCGTTGCGTCAATCCGAG
>JAJDCS010000034.1 GCA_029260715.1 Phycisphaeraceae bacterium
TCGAACGATTCTTCCGCCTGATCAAGCAGTGCCGTCGCGTTGCCACCCGCTACGAGAAGAAGGCCTCCAACTTTGCCGCCTTCGTCTGGCTCGCCGCCGGAATCACAACATGCGGATGAATGTCCGTAGCACCTAGAGCACCTGACATGATTTTTCGCCATCTGATGGGTGGCTGGGGCTAAGTCCGCCTTAGGCGGATGCCCCAGTTCAAATGCCGTATTCTGTCAAGATGGAGATTGTTTACGCCAGTGGCTCTAAGGCAGAGAGCCGGGGGTCACAACCTGTGAGCGTGGAGAGTCTGTGGGGCTTGTTTGTCAGTGCGGCAGCAGTTAAGCCCCACCCCCCCGAGCCTAACCTTCCGGGGACCGGTCCATCCGAAAACCCAAAATACGCAACGCGTTGAGCACCACCACCACCGTCGACCCTTCGTGGAACATCACCGCCGCGTAGATCGTCGTGTAGCCCATCGCCGCCATCGGCGCCAACACGAAGATCACACCCAACGCCAACGCCAGGTTCTGCGCGATCACCCGCCGGGTGAAGCGCGCCATGCCGATCGCGTCGGGCAGCTTGGTCAGGTCGTCCGCCAGTAGCGCCACGTCCGCCGTCTCCAGCGCCACGTCGCTCCCCCCGCCAGCCGCGCCGCTCACCGCGACGCCCACCGTCGCCGCCGCCATCGCCGGCGCGTCGTTCACCCCGTCACCCACCATCGCCACCCGCCCGTACCGCTCATCGAGTCGCCGCACCGCTTCGAGCTTCTCTTGGGGCAGCAACTGCGCCATCACCTCATCAATGCCCACACTGTCGGCGATCGCCTGAGCCGTGCGCGCGTTGTCGCCGGTCAGCATGACCGTGTGCTTAATGCCCATCCGCTTCAGCCGACCGACCATGCCCGCCGCGCTGGAGCGGGGCTGATCCACCATCGCGATCACGCCCACCGCACGCTCGTCAACCGCCACAATCATCGCCGTCTTGCCCTGGTCCTGCAGCGACTGCACACGCTCAAACACAGGCGAGTCGGCGCGACCGGTCAACCCCTCAAGCATCGCCGGCCTGCCGATCATCACGTGTCGACCCTCCACACGCCCCTCGATGCCCATACCCTGCACTTGCCGCACCTCTTCAGCCATGACCTGCGCACACCCCCTGGCCTTGGCCTCGGCGACCACCGTCAACGCCAGCGGGTGTTGGCTGCCCCGCTCCACCGCCGAGGCGATCGTTAAGATTTTTAACTCGTCCATGTCGTCAACGAGTGAAACAACGTCCGTCACCACAGGCTTGCCAGGCGTCAGCGTGCCCGTCTTGTCGAACGCCACCACCGCCACCCTCCCAAGATTCTCCAGGTGCGCCCCGCCCTTGATCAGCACACCCGTCCTGGCCGCGTGGCCGATACCGCTCAAAACCGCCGCCGGCGTCCCGATCGCCAAAGCGCAAGGCGAAGCAGCCGTCAGAAACGCCATCGCCTGGTAAAACCATCCCGCCCAAATCGACGCCTCCCTCGCCGGCGCGATCCCCGCCATCGGCGGAACCACCACAAGACCCGCCGTCGCCGCCAACACAAACGGCACGTACCACCGCTCAACTTTATCCGTGAACAACTGCGTGGGGGACTTCGTCGATTGCGCCTCCTCGACCAGCTTGATCACTTTCGCGATCGTGTTTTCGTGTGACGGCTTGGTGACTCTAACGGTCAACGCCCCGTCGCCGTTGATACACCCCGCGAACACCCCGTCCCCCGGCGATTTGTCCACGGGCATGGATTCACCGGTAATCGGCGCCTGGTCCACCGCCGACTGCCCGCTGTCCACCGTCCCGTCCGCCGGCGTGCGCTGTCCCGGACGAACAAGCACCAAGTCCCCGACTTTCAAGTCTCCCACCGGCACCTCGCGCTCCCCGTCACCGTCAACGCGGATCGCCGTCTGCGGCGATAACTCCGCAAGCGCCTTGATCGCCCCCCGCGCCCGGCTCATCGCCAACCGCTGCCCCGCGTTGCCCAGGCTAAACAGCAATAGCAGCAGCGCCCCCTCCTCATAATGCCCCAAATAAGCCGCGCCGCCCGCCGCCGCCAGCATGAGCAGGTCGATATCCAGCCGTAGTTGTCGCAGCGCCTTGAGCATCTCCGGCACCGTGTACCAACCGCAGCACACATAGCTCACCGCCAATAACGACAACCGCAACCACTGCGCCCCGCCCCACAGGTTCACCACCAACCCCGCCAGCAGAAACACACCACCAACCCCCGCCAGCACCAAGTCGCGGTGCGACACCGCACGCTGACAGCAAGCCGGGATGCTCAACGCCTGTTTCTTCTCACCCTCCGCCTTGACCCCGCCCGCCACGTCGTGCCCCACGCGGATACCCATGTGGTCCAATCGCCTCACGATCTCGGGCAACGCGCACCGGCTGCGGTCGAATTCGATCCGCACCGTCTGCGACCCAAACGACACGCTGGCCATCACACCCGGCAGCTTGTTAAGCACCGCCTGCACCACACGCTCGCTCTGCGGGGTCAACACCCCGGTAATGGGCAGCACCAAGTGCCCGACCGATTCCTTAATGCTCCCGCCCGCTTGCTCGATGCAGCGATTCACCTGGGCCAAGCTCAGCAGGTCCGGGTCGTACTCAAGATGGATTTGCCCTTGCCGGGGCGCGTCGGATTCGCCGTTGGCCGACACCGACACACGCTTGATGCCGGGCTGATTCGCCAGGCGCTCTTCGATCGTGTGGATAAACGTCGCCGGCCCGTGCGGATCGTCGGGTAGCGTTAACGGGACTTGTAAAGTCTTGCAGACCACGGGCGTGCCCAGTCTCGGTGTTGTGTCGTCAAGTCGTGTAATCCGCGTTGATCGCGATGTACTGACGCGACAAGTCGCAGCCCAGCCACTCGCTGCCCGCGTCCCCCAACCCCATGTCCAGCGTCAGCACCACCTCTTTGCTCTTCATCGCGCGCGTCACCCTGCCCAAACCCGCACGATTAACAGCCGCCGGCTGCCCGCGTCGGAACACGCACACACCCTTGCCGCCCCCCGCCCCCGGAAATTTCGCCTTCGCAGGCCCACCGCCGATGTGCAGCGTCAGCTTGTCCGGGTCCACCTTCGCGCCGCTGTACCCCGCCGCCGTCACGATCCGCCCCCAGTTCGGGTCCGCCCCGTGCACCGCCGTCTTGACCAGCGGGCTGTCCACCACCGCCTTGCCCACCCGGTCCGCGTCTTTCTGGCTCTTGGCGTTTAGCACACGCACACGCACCACGCGCGTGGCCCCCTCACCGTCTTGCACAATCTGGTAAGCCAAGTCACCGCACAAGTCGGTTAGCGCCGCTTCAAACTTGTCGTAATCCGCACCCGCTTTGTTAATCGCCGTGTTACCCGCCGCGCCGCTCGCCAGCACCAGCACCATATCGCTGGGGCTGGTGTGCTGATCAACGCTCATCCGGTTAAACGTTTGGCCCACCGCCCGCTTCAACGCCACACGCAACATCGCCGCGCTGATCGCCGCGTCGGTGGTGATAAACACCAGCATGGTCGCCATGTTCGGCGCGATCATGCCGCTGCCCTTGCAGATGCCGCCGATGCGCACGCGCTTGCCCGCCCCGCGACCCAGCCGAAGTGACCGTAGCGCCTGCTTGGGGACAAGATCGGTCGTCATAATCGCCTTCGCCGCCGCCGCGTCCGCTTTCACACCCCGCCCCAACCGCGGCGCCAGCTTCGCCACACCCGCCCGCACCTTCTCCATCGGTAATTGCACACCGATCACCCCCGTCGACGCCGGCAGCACCAGCCGCCGGTCCCCCCCCAGGATCGCCGTGTGCTTCGCCACCAGCTCGCACGTCTCCACCGCGTTCCGCTCGCCCAGCGGCCCCGTGGCGTCATTAGCGATACCGCTGTTACAGACAATCGCCTGAGCACGCCCCAATCGCGCGTGGCGCTTGGCAACCACCACCGGCGCACCGATGACCTTGTTAACGGTAAAAACCCCCGCCGCGGCGCAAGGCCGGTCCGCGACGATCATCGCTAAGTCCGGCTTACCCGAGGGTTTGATCCCACATGTGCCCCCCCCAGCCGAAAAACCATGGGGGGCCGTAATGCTCTGAATGGCTCGTTTTGGCATGCTTAGCGTTGTACCAAAAGTTTCGCACCCGCAACACAGGACGGGCCGCTGTTCACCGACTACAATAGCCTCCTTGTAAAGGGCACCGCCACGGGCGTATGAATCCAGACGCCCACGGCTACACACAACAATAAGCTACTTTCGTAAGGAATCCAGAGATGCCGACCGCCACCCAGACCAACAAAATTGCCTCCCTGCTAGGCCCAGACGCCGACCAACTGCTGGGCTACACCGCCAAAGGGTTCGACAAAGCAGACCTACACCTGCCCGGCCCGGACTTCATCGACCGCGTCGTGGCAGTCAGCGACCGCTCGCCCAACGTCCTGCGCAACTTCCAGTTGCTGCTCAATACAGGCCGCCTCGCCGGCACCGGATACGTCTCGATCCTCCCCGTTGACCAGGGCATCGAGCACACCGCCGGCGCCAGCTTCGCGCCAAACCCGATCTACTTTGACCCCGAGAACATCGTCAAGCTCGCCATCGAAGGCGGCTGCAACGCCGTGGCCTCAACCTTCGGCGTCCTGGGCTCCGTCTGCCGCAAGTACGCACACAAAATCCCATTCCTGGTCAAGCTCAACCACAACGAACTCATGACCTACCCCAACAAGTACGATCAAATCATGTTCGGCCAAGTCGAGCAGGCCTTCGACATGGGTGCCGTCGCCGTCGGCGCGACGATCTACTTCGGCTCCGAGGAGTCCACCCGGCAGATCCAGGAAGTATCCGCCGCCTTCGCCCAGGCCCACCAACTGGGCATGGTCACCGTACTCTGGTGCTACACCCGCAACGACGGGTTCAAGAAAGACGGTGTGGATTACCACGTCGCCGCCGACCTCACCAGCCAGGCCAACCACCTGGGCGTCACCATCGAAGCCGATATCATCAAGCAGAAGCTCCCCGAGACCAACGGGGGTTTCAAGGCCATCAAGTTCGCCAAAACGCACGCCAAGGTCTACGACGAGCTCACACCCGGCGACCACCCCATTGAGCTCTGCCGCTACCAAGTCGCCAACTGCTACTTGGGCAGATCACCGCTGATCAACTCCGGCGGCGCCAGCTCCGGTGCGGGCGACCTGGCCGAAGCCGTCAAAACCGCCGTCATCAACAAACGCGCAGGCGGCATGGGCCTGATCTCCGGACGAAAAGCCTTCCAACGCCCCATGAAAGACGGCGCCGCGCTACTGCACGCCATACAAGACGTCTACCTCGACGACACCATCACCATCGCGTAAAACGGTTATATCGAAAGGCGCAAACGCCTCACTACGAGCCGCGACCGTAAGGGAGCGGTCTCTTCACGTTCACGCATTGACTTAATGGAATCCGAATCCGTACAACACCGGCCGTGTGCTTCGTCAACAACAAGAAAGTAGGGCGGGTAGAGCAAAGCAAAACCCACCACGCTCACCACAACAGCCAGCCGTACTGGCAATCCTTCCGGGGTCTGTGCCGGGGGTGCCACTACACAATCTCTGATTGTGTAGTGACGCAGAGCAAGCCGTTGTCGTAGATCCGCCTCAGGCGGAACCTACCGTCTTCTCTAAAAACCATGCCCCAGGAAAACCACCCCAACCAACCCCAACACCGCACACTCATCACCACGCGCATCATCTGGGCCGCCATGCTGGTCGGGCAGATCGGGTTCATGGCCGCCATCGCGGTCGTCTGGAACCTACAAAACACGTTCCAACTCAACCCCGACACCGCCCGCCTCCTGTTCTACATCAGCCTAGGCATGCTGTTCACGCTCATCCCACTCGGCTACACCATGCGCAGCCAAACCTACAAACGCTACTGGCAAGCCCACGCCGTTACCCCCGCCGGCTACCTACAGGGCAACATTGTGTTACTTGCCATGTGTGAGTCCGTGGCGATCATCGCCCTCGTCGCCACACTCTTAAGCGGCACGTGGTGGCCCACGCTCGCCCCCGCCGTCGCCGCCATGGCCGTCCAAGTCGTCAACTTCCCCAACGGCCGACCCATGCAGCCCGCAAACCCCGCCTTCCCAGACCAACACCGCAAAACGCCATGAGCCAAACACGCGTCTTCTTAGCCACCGTCCCCGCCCCCGGCGCGGTCGGCCTCATCGGGCTGCTAGGCCCAGGCGTCCAAGACACGCTCCAACAACTCACCGGCGTCACCGATTGGCCCATGTCGCGCCTGCGACTCGTCAATCTCGGCAACATCGACCAAGGCCTGGCCGTGCGAATCCGCGAAGACCACGCGCAACTCATGCCACACGGCGGGCCACGCGTCATCACCAAACTCATCGACCGCCTCACCAACGCCGGCGCCGCCTACGACCCACAGCCAACCCCGCTAGACCTATACCCCGAAGCCGTAACCGAACTAGAAGCCGACGCACTCGCCCACCTCGCCACCGCCGCCAGCCCCGCCGCCGTTGACCTGCTGCTAGCCCAATCAAACCTCTGGCAATCGCGCCTAAACAACGAAACACCCTTCACCGAAACCGAAGCCCGCCAAATCCTCGACCGCAGCGACAAGCTCAACCACTTAATCACCCCGCCCGCCGTCGTCGTCATCGGCCGACCCAACGTCGGCAAGAGCACCCTCACCAACCGCCTGCTCGGTCGCACCGCCAGCATCGTCGCCGACCTGCCCGGCACCACCCGCGACTGGGTGTCAGGCCTGGCCGAACTGCGCCCACAAACCAACACCCCCGCTTCAGCCGGTATCGCCGTGCGCTGGATCGACACCCCAGGCTTCCGCCACAGCGACGACCCCATCGAGCAACAGGCCATCACACTCGCCAAGCAAGCCATCGCCCAAGCCCATGTCCGCATCGCCATGCGCGACCCCGACACCGACTGGCCACACCCCGACGCCTTGCAAGAAAACCCCCACATTTGGGTCATGAACAAAACCGACCGCCCCACGCACCACGCGACAAAACCATTGCAAACAGCGGACGGCAAAACCCCCGACACGCCGCTACGCATCAGCGCGTTGCACAGCCAAGGTGTCGATAAATTAGAGCGGTGTGTGCTCGACCGTCTCGGCTTAGCGCCGAACCCCAGCCATAAACTGTGGGCGTTTTCACCCGCGTTGCGCGGGGTCCTCGCATCCCCCAGCCCCAAGCTCGCCCACTACGCCCGCGTACCCTCGGCATGACCCCGCCTCAAACACGCCCTCAAAACCCCGCCTAGAGCAGCTTGCATGAATAATCTCCATGTCGGCTCTCCTGTAGGGCAGGTCATTGACCTGCCTTCTTCCGGGTGGCATAGAGAAAAATCACGCAAAATGCTCTAGTTAACTCGCCAAACCACGTTCATGAAGTAGTACGTGTCCAGCCGCTCGATCCCCGGCTCGGGCATCGCGTCGTAGTCGTTGCGAACACCGATCCGGATCTTCCAGTTCTGGTCCCCGTTGATCGGGATCTCCGCCGCGTTCTCCACGACCAACCGAAAATCCTTGGTATCCTCGAAAGAGGGAAAGATCGTGGCCTCGTGCGTGAACAGCAGCCACCGCGTAAACTCACGCATGAAGTCCCAACCCAACTCAGCCACAGCCTGGTCGTCGCTCACACCCGTGTTGAAGCTCTCGTTTTTAAAACCGACACCGACGCGCACCTTAAACTCCGTCTTAGCCTCTTTGATCACGAAGTAACCGAAGCCGCCGCTAACCGTCGTCCGCAAGTCAAGGTTCTCAAACTCGTCAAACTCAAGACCAAGCTTGCCAAACGCGAACCACCTGTCATCGACGTCGACCTCCAGCCGAAACCCGCCCAGGATTTCTTTGATCGTGTCGTTATTGTTTTCATGCGTGTGCCGACCCGCCGCGAAGATTAGCAGCCGCTCACCTTCCGTCTTGCGGAGGATATCCATACGCCCGTTAATCGAGAACCGGTCGGTGTTCCCGGTCTGCCCGTCGATACCCAGGTGAAGCTTGATCGACCAAGGGTTCTTCGCAAGCGCCTCGCGCATCGCAACCACCTCCGGGCTTTCCTTGCCGCCTGCCCAGATGCCCGAAACACCCCCCAGGTCGATCTTCACATCGCCCACCCCGTTCGACTTCACTCGCTGACCCTCCTGATCAGAGTACCGCAGCACACCCACCGCGCGGTCGCCCCCATTTAGCTGCACCGTCATCGGCTTGTCTGTTGAGATCCCCTTGATTTGACCCGTCTCGATCGTCATGTCTTCCGAAAAATCGGTCTTGAGGGTCACTTTCCCGTCTATTAAGTCCTGAATATCACCAACGATACGGCTGCCGTTGTCGAGGATCACCTCATCGGCAACACAAGTCATGCAAAACCCGAATACAGCGGCAACACTCGCGACAATTGAAGGGTACCTAAACAAGTGAGCGCTCCTTAAAAAAAATCTCTCATTCCTAAACGCCCCGCCTAAACCACCACACACCGCGGAGGTGACACCGACACTCGCCGACCCCCGGCATGGGATCAGCGGGTAACACGCATCTGGATTAATAACGAGTGCCCGCTACGAGCCGCGACCGTGAGGGAGCGGTCTCTTCGATAGCCTCAAATCGACTCGAAATTAATCCCGACACGCACAACACTTCTCCCAAGCGTCACCCGTTCCAGCCTAAAATACCCCGACTAGTGAGATAACTAACTCACTTAGCCCCGGGCGCTCTGCGATGAACACCAACACTAATATCAATCGTCAATGGCGGACGTTTTTGTTGACGGAATTCCGATCACGTCGCCTGCTTGACAGCCCCGTCCAGGTGTACGTCCATTTGCGGGAACGGGATACCGATCCCCGCCTCATCCAGCGCCATCTTCACCGCACGCGTGGCCGCTTCCTTCACCGTCCAAAAATCTGAGGTCGCACACCACACACGCACCGACCAATCCACCGAAGAAGCGCCCAACTGGCTCAAAAGCACCTGAGGCGCCGGGTCTTCAAGGATCCCGAGCACACCCTTTGCCGCCTTCTCCAAAACCGCTCTCGTTTTATCGATGTCCGCCGAGTACTCCACGCCCACCGCCACCTCCACACGTCGTTTGCTGTGGAACGTAATATTCTCAATCGTCGTGCCGAACACGGCGCTATTAGGTAGGATCAGCCTGCGGTTGTCAGCCGTGTCGATCCGCGTCGTGAATAGCTCGATCTCATCCACTTTCCCCGTACAGCCGCTGATCGTGACCACATCCCCCACCTTGAACGGCCGAAAAATCAGTAGCATCACCCCAGATGCGAAGTTCGACAGCGACCCCTGCAGCGCCAAACCCACCGCCAAGCCCGCCGCCGCCAGCACCGCCGCAAAGCTCGTCGTGTTCACCCCAAACACACCCAAACACGCCAGCACCACAAAAATCAGGATCGCCCAACGCGCCATCTTCGCGAAGAACTTGCCCAGCGTCGGGTCAAGCTTGGCACGCTCGCACCCCCGCCAGACCAACCGGCCCGCCCAACCAGCCACAAGCCAACCCACAAACAACAGCACCAACACGCCCACCACACGCGTCGCGTACTGCGTAATCAATATCCAAGTTTCTTCGCTGATTTCCGGCATTTACAGAACCTCCAAGCAATCCCGGAAATAGAACGGAAGCTGATCGTAACAAGATAGCCCAGCAGTAGTGCTTAGTGCAAACCGATTAGGTCAACCACCGCTGCCGCCAGGCGGCGGGGACTGGCCCTCCCCGGCAATGCTTGAACGCATATGCGTGTCAGACTGGATGTTCTTCATCCGGTAGTAGTCCATGATGCCCATATTGCCCTGGCGGAACGCGTCGGCCATCGCCTTGGGAACCTCCGACTCCGCCAAAACCACAAGCGCTTTGTTCTTCTGAACTTCTGCCTTGTACTCTTGCTCTTGAGCCACCGCCATCGCCCGGCGCTTCTCCGCCTCAGCCTGGAACCGGCGCTTGTCCGCCTCCGCCTGATCGGCCTGAAGCTTCGCGCCGATGTTCTCACCCACATCAATGTCAGCGATGTCGATGGAGAGGATTTCGAAAGCCGTGCCAGCGTCTAAGCCTTTGCTTAGAACAGTTTTGGAGATGCCGTCGGGGTTCTCCAAAACAGCCTTATGGCTGACCGCCGAGCCAATCGTCGTGACGATGCCCTCGCCCACACGCGCGATGATCGTCTCCTCCGTCGCACCGCCGATCAGCCTCGCAATGTTCGCTCGAACCGTTACCCTCGCCTTGGCCCTGAGTTGGATACCGTCCTGAGCCACCGCGTCGATCGTCCCCCGACCCGCGTTGGGGTTCGGGCAATCAATCACTTTTGGGTTTACCGAGGTCTGAACAGCCTCAAGAATGTCACGCCCAGCCAGATCGATCGCGCAAGCCACGTCCCACGGCAGTTCAATCTTGGCCCGGTCCGCCGCGATCAAAGCCGTCACCACCGTCGGCACCCGCCCGCCCGATAGGTAGTGTGTCTCCAACTGGTTTGTGGAGATATTCTGCCCGGCCTTGACCGCTCGGATGCGTGAAAGCACGATGATCTTGGGGTCGACCTTCCGGAACCGCATACCGATCAGGTCCACAAAGCTCACCGGCGCATCACTGAGCCACGCCTGGAACCACAACGCGATGTAGCTGCCCACCAGCAGCACCAGCAGCAGCAAAAACAACGCCGCGATAACCAGCGCCACTGTAATCACGGTCTTAACAAAGTCAGCTAGGATCAAAAGTGAGAGTATTGCCATTGGAAGTCGCCTTAAAAAGTATTTTTATGCCTATCTACGGACAGCGGCGTGGCATAAGACCGTAGTATAATCGTTTTAGATCACAGCGGGAGTTGCCCATGCGCATGATTTTTACCGGCCAAGTCGGGATGGACAAGAAGGCCTACCTCCAACGCGTCGCGCAATTGGCCGGCGAACGCGGTGAGGCCATCGCCGTCTACCACGTCGGCGACATGATGTACGCCGAAGCACCAGACCTCACACCCGGACGCATCCTCGACCTACCCCTCAGCCGCTTGCAAGCCCTTCGCAGGGCCGTGTTTCGCGACATTATCGCCGACGCCGCCGGCCGCGAAAACGTCATCGTCAACACACACGCCACCTTCCGCTGGAGGCACGGGCTATTCAGCGCATTCGACTTCGACCAAATACGACAACTCCAACCCGACACCATGGCCTGCCTCGTCGACAACATCGAAGCCGTCCACCACCGCCTACACGGCGAGCACACCATCGACGCCACACTCAAAGACCTCATGGTCTGGCGCGAAGAAGAGATCATGGCCACCGAGCTGCTCGCCCAAGCCATGGCCTGCGGCAACCGGTTCTACATCCTCTCCCGAGGCAGAACACACCAAACCGTCGAAACAGCCTTCAGACTCATCTGCAGAGAGCCCATGCGAAAGGTCTACCCCTCCTTCCCCATGACACACGTCGTCAGCCTGCCCACCGTCCTCGACCGGATCGACGACTTCCGCGCCCAACTCGCAAAACACTTCATCACCTTCGACCCAGGCGACGTCGATGAAAAGCTCCTGCTCGACGCCGCCATCGCCGCCGCCAAGCAAGGCCGAGACTTCGTCCAAGCAAACGTCACCGACGACGACGGCCTAACAAAGCAGATCGACGTCTCCGTCAAGCAAGTCTTGGACATCGCCGGTGACATCGACGGGCAGATATACGCACGCGACTTCAAGCTCATCGACCAGTCCGACATGATCGTCTCGCTCATCCCCGAACTGCCCGGCCCACACGGCAACACCACAGGCTCCGGCGTGCCAGGGCTGTCCAGCGGCGTCGAGCGAGAACTGCAACACGCCTTCGAGCACGGCAAAGAAGCCTACGTCGTCTGGGAGCCCGACAAGAGCCCAAGCCCATTCATCACCGAAACCGCAACCAAAGTGTTCAGGTCCGTGCCCGAAGCCTTCGAGCACTTTGAAACCGCCGGCATGTTCCACCAAGCCAGCCTGTTCGAGCACTAACCACGACACCACACACCGGTTTGTTATAAACTATGAAACCGGTTCATTTCGCCGAGGGAGCCTTGCTAAAGAGGTAGAAGTCTATGACCCAATCCCACGCTGTCTTGCTCGCCATCTGCTTGTCCGTCGCCGCCGCAACGATCGCGCCAACAGGCTGCGAAGCCCCCAACACCGTCAAGCTCCCGCCGCCCCCGCCGGAGCCTAAACACATCTCAAAACACGCGCCCGTACCCGCGCAGATCAGCCACGCGTACGGCATCGATAGCTGGGCCGTCACACGATACATACGCTTCGACATGGTCATCCGAGACAAGGGCCACGAAACCGCAAGGTACAGCCACCTCTGGGACCGCCAGACCGGCGAATACCGCTACGAAGCAGACGCCGCCGTCTTCGCCGCCTCCGCGTTCTACGACCAGGCCCTCGACAAATGGCAGCCCATCAAATTGGACATCCCGCCCGGGCAATTGGTCGCGCTACTAAACAAAAAAACGAAACGAGGCGCCGTCTATATCGACGGGGCACAAGCCCCCGACAACACCGCCACCGTCGCCCGCGTCCTCGAACGCATCGACAACGACACCTTCCTACTCACACAGCCAGTCGAATTGGTCCGCGCCAAAACCACCGGCGCCGCGCTGGCCATCAAGCAGGAAGACGCCGCAAGCACCATGGTCTACCGCTACCACTACCCGCCAAGCGCCGGGAAAACACCAAAAGACCTCTGGGCGCTTTTCTACAACCCCCAGACCATGATGATCTTCAAATCAAAGGTCAAGCCGCAATTCTCCCGCCACATCATCACCGCCGAATGGACCCGCACCGCGCCCATCAACGGCGTAACCTTCTGCCTCGAAAGGGTCATGGGCGAAAAACGCATCGTCTTTGAGAAAATCACCATGCCCAAGAACGTCCCCGACGGCGTCTTCACCGACCCCAACGTCCAAATGCCCTGGTAACAACACACCACAAACACCAGCCACCGCCGCAATTTTTTCCTTGACAGCACCGCACCCCGCAGCCGACAATAATACGGGTCTGGATTAATACGTGTGTGACCAAAACGAGCCGCGACCGTGAGGGAGCGGTCTCCGGACGAGACGCAAATAACTTAACATGGGACATGCTGTGACCTCACCGCTTGTGAGGCGGTCGCCAACGACCCCTTAGACCATCAAGACCGACACACCCCCGCGAAAAGTCCGCCCGCCCCACGCCGACCCCCCTAACCCCGCCTGATTTAAAACCAACTACCACCCACACGGAGGATGAACCAATGACCCGCCTGACCGCCCCGTTATCACGCGCCTTCGCCGCCGCCGCCTTGCTCGTTGCCCAACCCGCCTGGGCCGACCAGATCATCGTCACACCCGCGGACAACCTCCAAGCCGCCATCATCGCCGCCAACCCAGGAGACCAAGTCCTCCTCACCCCCGGCACGCACTCCGGCGGCGTGTTCGCCAGCGGCGTCAACGGCGTCACCATCAAAAGCCAAGACCCCGCAAACCCCGCCATCATCCAAGGCGGAACAAACGCCATTCAACTCAGCGACCCCGTCAACGTCACCATCCAAGACCTGATCATCCAAAACACCGTCATCAACGGCCTGAACATCGACGACGGTGGAACCTTCGACACACCCGCACAGAACATCACCCTGCGCAACCTCGTCCTCCGCAACATCGGCTCAAACGGCAACCACGACGGCATCAAGCTCTCAGGCGTCGACAACTTCCTCATCGATCGCGTCCGCGTCATCGACTGGGGCACAGGCGGTAGCGCCGTGGACATGGTCGGCGCCCACCACGGCCTAATCCAAAACTCGCTCTTCCAGCACACCGCGCCCGCCAGCACGGGCGTACAAGCTAAGGGCGGCACCAAAGACATCACCGTCCGCGCAAACCGCTTCGTTATGCCCCAGACCACTACCGGCATCGGCAGGGCCATCCAATTCGGCGGCAGCACAGACTCCCAGTTCTTCCGATTCGTACCGGGTGACTCAGGCTACGAAGCCGACGACCTCACCTCAGAGGGCAACGTCGTCATAGGCGGCTCCTCAGCATTCACCTTCGTCAACATCGACGGCGGCATACACCGATACAACTACGTCCAAACACCAGGAGACTGGATACTACGAATCCTCAACGAAAACCAAGGCCTACCCATCGTCGACACACAAAACGGCAGCCTAATCGGCAACAAGATCGTCTTCGACAACCAGCTACGCACCGCCGTCAACGTCGGCACCGAAACGCTCGAAGAAACATTGATCTTCGACAAAAACCTCTGGTACAACCAAAGCAACCCAAACAACAGCACACCCTCACTACCCACTACAGAAACCAACGGCACCTACGGCGTCGACCCCGCCCTAGACCCCGACAACGTCATCGCCTGGGACTTCACGTGGGGCAAATGGCTTGTCAACGCAAACGATCAGCAGAACACGTTCAACCCCGCGCCGTCACTGTTCGTCGCCACGCCGGGGCCAAACGCGAAGTTCGACCCCGCGCTAGCCAACCCGCTGATCGGAAATTGGGCCTTCAGCCCCGTCACCGCCCAGGTACAGCTAGATTCGTTCTCGCAAACCATCCTGGTCAATAACACCATCATCCCCGCCCCTTCCGCGCTACCGCTGCTAGCGCTACCCGCACTAGCCGCAGGCCTCATCAGACGGCGATAAGATTAGGCACGGCACAACTCAAGAGGATTACAAAGTCGCTCGCTACGAGCCGCGACCGTAAGGGAGTGGTTTCTTCCGGCTTGGAGTTTTCACAGACCCTTCGAGGCCACAGCCATGATCAAGCTCAAGCGAGCCTACGACCCACCCGCCAAACAAGACGGCCGGCGCATCCTCGTCGAGCGTCTCTGGCCACGCGGCCTGACCAAAGAAAAAGCAGCCATCGACGACTGGCCCAAAGACATCGCACCCACACCGCAGCTACGAAAGTGGTTCAGCCACGACCCAGACAAATGGGAAGGTTTTTGTAAGCGATACCGCGCCGAGCTAGACAAAAACAAAGACCGCGTCGAGCAACTCAAAAAAACCTGCCGCACCGGAACCGTCACCTTCGTCTTCGCCGCACGCGACACCGAACGCAACAGCGCCGTCGTCCTAAAGGCTTATCTAGAAGAGCAAGGCGGAGTTGTTAAGCGGGTTGGGTAAGCGGCTATATAAGTAAAACCCGTCAACAGTTATATGAAGATGGACAACACAAGCGGTCTTACCCTCTGCAGGGTATCCCACAGGCAATAATTGTTGAAAGTTATGAAAAAAAGTCTTGGTAAAATCCGCTGCTGGCAGTACAATCACAACCAGTACAACTCTGTCTGTTATTGACGGAGTTCATTCAGGAAAGATCATCCCATTGTCTTTTGAGAAGGAGCAATTCAATGAAAACCCATCTTTTTAGCGCCTTGGCTATCGTTGGCGTTTGTCTCGCAGGTCAAGCGGATGCAACCATGTACACACTGTCCGGCGACATGGACGTATTCCAAGCAACCACCAATCCCGCAAACGTCGGCAGCGGCACAGGCACTATTTCTGGGGACTACGACGACGACACGAACCTTCTTAATTATTCAGTCGAGTGGGCAGATCTGACAACGCCGGTTACCAACATGCACTTTCATCTTGGCGCACCGGGCGTACCCGGTGGGGTTGAACTGGGCGTCCCGGGCCCGTGGTCCAGCCCGGAGGTCGGCACAAATATTTTACTATCTGACAGCCAAGAGACGAATTTGTTATCCGGCAATTGGTATCTCAACATACACACAGGCGATTTTGGCGGTGGCGAAATCCGTGGCCAGGTATTGGTAAGCGTGGTGCCTGAGCCCGCGACTTCCTTGCTGCTGGGCCTAGGCGTGCTGGGCATGGCAGCACGACGCCGGGTGGTGTGAATTGTGAATTGAAAAAGATCTTCCGGGCAGGCCCGGATCGATGAAAATAACAACCCCCGGCTTACAAGCCGGGGGTTGTTTTATAGCCTCACACAAGCGGCTCTAACAGCAGGACACACGCCAAGCTCACTTGACACCTCATTCAATTCTCCCCGCAAGTTGGCGTGCCACCACAACCCTATTACAATCTCGCTTTAGACACCCCTCCGGGAGCCGCTGCCGCCATGCCCTACGAGGTCAAACCATTCGATGTTGACGTTGAGACAACGCCTTACGTTAAGGCCGACCAAGACGCCAACGGCACCGGCGACCGCTGGACCCTCAACTTCGGGCCACAGCACCCCGCCACACACACCACCCTGCGCATCGTCCTAGAGCTGGACGGCGAACGCGTCGCACGGGCCGTACCCCACATAGGTTATCTCCACTCCGGCTTCGAGAAGCTCGCAGAGCACCTCGACTACAACCAGTACGTCACCATCGTCAGCCGGATGAACTACGTCTCGCCCATCTCAAACGACATCGCCTGGCACACCGCCGCGGAAGTGTTGTTTGGCATCGACATCACGCCGCGCTGCAAAGCCGTCCGCACCATCCTCGCCGAGCTAGGCCGTATACAAGACCATCTGCTCTGCGTCGGCACCGCCGCGCTGGACCTGGGCGCTTTCACCGCCTTCCTCTACGGCTTCAACGAACGCGAACGCATCTACGACATCCTCGACTACATCTCCGGCCAGCGATTCCACCCGGACTGGTCGCGCGTCGGCGGCGCCATGGCAGACCTACCCGACGAAGCCGTCTTCAAACGCATGGTCAAGCGATTCATCCACGAGCAGATGCCGCCCGCCATCGCCGACATCGAGAAGCTCCTAAACCGCAACCGCATCTTCCGCGACCGGACGCAGGGCATCGGCGTCCTCACGCGCGAAGACGCCATCGCCTGGTCCATCACAGGCCCCGTCGCTCGCGCCAGCGGCGTAAGACGCGACCTGCGAAAAGACGAGCCATACCTCTGCTACGCGGATAACTGGGACAACCGCGGCGCCCAAGCCGTACAGTTCAAAGTACCCGTCGCAAACGACGGCGACGTCTTTGCCCGCTACCTCGTCCGCTTAGAAGAAATCAAGCAGTCCGCCGCCATCATCGACCAACTGATCGACAACATCCCCACCGGCCCGATGAACGTCAACGACGACGGCAAGGTCAACCTGCCGGACAAAGCCTCCGTCTACGGCTCAATCGAAGGGCTCATCCAGCACTTCGAACTCGTCATGACCAACCGCGGCTGGGAAGCGCCCGTCGCGGAAGCATACGGCGCCAACGAAACCGCAAACGGCGAACTGGGTTACTACATCGTCAGCGACGGCGGCCCACGCCCCTGGCGAGCCAAGTGCCGCCCGCCAAGCTTCATCAACTACCAAGTGTTCCCCAAGCTCGTCGAAGGGCACTTATTGTCCGACATCGTCGCCGTACTAGGAAGCCTAAACGTCATCGCCGCCGAACTAGACCGTTAACTTGATAGACTCTGGCCCCGACACTTTGGACCCTGGACGACGGACCCCGGACTCTGGACTTTAAAGAATGGCTTGGATCGTCAAAAACTCCGCCACCATGAAGATCGACCGGCGCGAACAGCCCTGGCTCGATGACGCGCTCAAAGCCGAGCTCGAAGCCAACGTCCTACCAAGCTACCCCACCAAGCAAGCAGCCACCCTGCCCGTACTCCACGCCGTTCAGCACAAGCACAACTGGATACCCCTGCAAGCCATCGAAGAAGTCGCAGACTTCCTCGGGCTCAGCCACGCACAGGTCATGGACACCGCCACCTTCTACGAAGACTTCTGGCTAAAACCCAAAGGCAAGTACCTCATCATGGTCTGCCAATCCATCACCTGCGAGCTCATGGGCCAAGTCGGCCTGCTCGAACGGATCAAAGCCAAGCTCGGCATCGACGTGGGCCAAACCACCCAAGACGGCCGGTTCACACTCATGGCCGCCGAGTGCCTCGGATCATGCGACACCGCGCCCGTCGCCCTAGTCAACGAAAAACTATACGAATCAATCACCGCCACAAATTTCGAACGCATACTCGACGACCTGGAGTAAAAGCAGGGTGCCACACAGCACCGCCCAGCGTGCTGTGTGCGACAAACACAAGGCCGTTTATACTGGAAGACAAGCATTCGTAAAGCCCCAATCCCATGCCCCTAGCCGAACCCATCCTCTGCAAGCGAATCCCCACACCACCCTGGGGCGACCCACGCGACCGCGCGCTCGTCACACTCGACCAATACCTCGAAACAGACGGCTACCAAGCGCTACGCCAAGCCGTCAAGACCGACCCCAAAGACGTCATCGACCTCGTCAAAGCCAGCGAGCTGCGTGGCCGAGGCGGAGCAGGCTTCCCAGCAGGCATGAAGTGGAGCTTCCTACCACCCGAAGACGGCGACCGCCGATACCTCGCCATCAACTGCGACGAAGCAGAACCCGGCACATTCAAAGACCGCATGATCGTCGACTTCGACCCCCACATCCTCCTCGAAGGCATCGCCATCTGCATGCACGCCTGCCGACTCGACACCGCATACATCTACATCCGCGGCGAGTACCACGCACAAGCCAAAACACTCCAACACGCCGTCGCCGAAGCCTACAAATACAGCGTGTTCGGCAAAGACTCGATCCTCGGCCAAATCAACGGACGAGACCCACAGTGCTACGTCCACCGCGGCGCCGGCGCCTATATCTGCGGCGAAGAAACCGCGCTACTCGAATCGCTCGAAGGCAAGCGGGGTTGGCCACGCATCAAGCCCCCGTTCCCCGCCGTCGAAGGCGCCTTCGCCCGGCCCACCATCATCAACAACGTTGAGACGCTGGCCATGGTCGGCCCGATCGTGCTCAAGGGCGCCGACTGGTTCAAATCCATGGGCACCCAACGCCCCGAAGGCGCGCCGCCCACCGTCCCCGCCAGCTTCGGCCCCAAACTCTATGGCGTGTCCGGCCACGTCAACCGCCCCGGCGTATACGAAGACGAACTGGGCATCACCCTCAGCGAACTCATCGAAAACCACTGCGGCGGCATGCGCAACGGAAAGAAATTCAAAGCCGCCATCCCAGGCGGCATCTCCATGGGCATCCTCGGCACCGACCAGTACGACGCCAAGCTCGATTTCGACATCGGCAAAGCCTACGGCTGTCTCGGCCTGGGAACCGCAGGCGTCATCGTCATGGACGAAGACACCGACATCGTCGCCGCCACACGCAACATCGTCCGCTTCTTCGCCCACGAATCGTGTGGCCAGTGTACGCCCTGCCGAGAGGGCACCGCCTGGATGTACAAGCTGCTCACACGCATCGAAAACGGCGGCGGTACCACCAACGACCTAGACCTGCTATTGGAACTCGCCGGCTCCATGGGCTCCATGCCCGGCACCACCATCTGCGGCTTAGCCGACGGCGCCAACTGGGCCGTACGCACTATTCTGAATAAATTCCGGGGCGACTTCGAAAAACGCGTCCGCAAACAGCGATACGTGTCGCTGCCCGTCGCCGCAACTCGGTGATGCACGTCTGTCAGCATCACCGCACATGATGAAGCCCCCAAGGGCAGAGAGATATACCCTTGTCGCTTAGCATCCTACTCGTCGACGACTCCGAAGCCATCCAGAGACTCATGGGCAAGCTCCTCAAAGACGCAGGCCACAAAGTCACGCTCACCATGGACGGCCGCGAAGGCGCCGCCGCCGCCCTCAAACACCACAGAGCCGGCAAGAGCTTTCACATCATTTTCATGGACATGGACATGCCGCGCATGAACGGCCACGCCGCCACCCGCAAGCTACGCGAAAGAGGCTACACCGGCATCATCGTTGCTTTAACATCCCTAAACATGCCCGCCGACCGCCGTAAATGCCTCGAAGTAGGCTGCAACGACTACGCCGCCAAGCCCATCAGCAAGCCAAAGCTCATGGCGATCATCGATTTCTACGAGCGGCAGCAGAAAACCTCGGAGCCGGATCAACCGGAAGCCAACCCCAATTGAATTGAATCGCACTGTTTGTTTATGTGTACCGTCGGGTGGCTGGGGCTAAGTCCGCCTAAGGCGGACTTAGCCCCAGTGTTAGCCCGATGACCTACCCCACCGTCAACTGCACCGGCTGAGGCCCCACACGGTGAGCAGGCTCAATCGCAACCCCCAGCGGACGACGCTTACCACCCGCAGGCGGCAGCCCGTCCTCATCAACGATCCGCTGGATCGCCATCACACCCTCGATCAACTGCTCGGGTCGAGGCGGGCAACCCGGCACGTACACGTCCACCGGGATGAACTGGTCAACGCCTTGCACCACCGCGTACGTATCGAACACACCCCCCGTCGACGCGCAAGCACCCATCGAGATCACCCACTTCGGCTCCGTCATCTGCTGATAAATACGCTGAAGCACGGGCAGCATCTTGATCGCCACCCGACCCGCCACGATCAGCAAATCGCTCTGCCGCGGGCTAAAACGCATCACCTCAGCCCCGAACCGCGCCAGGTCATACCGGCTGGACGCCGTCGCCATCAGCTCGATCCCACAGCAAGCCGTCGCAAACGGCATGGGCCACAAGCTCGACCGACGAGCGAAGTTCACCACCTTCTGCAACTGCGTGGTCAAAAAATTGTCGGTCGGCAATACAGCTTCAGTGCCCATAACAAACGCCTCTTCAAAAGACCTCCGTATACCCTATCGGTCTCAAGCCGCACGGCATTTTACTCTTAAACACCACCCCCGCACACCCACGCCACCAGCGATGGGTGCCACTACCCGGCCAAAGGCCGCGTAGTGCGATCGACAACAGGCAAGCTTCGTTCGGCGATTTGGTTTCACACGCTTTAGCAAGTAAGCGGTGCTCGCACCGCCACCCATCTCCAACCCACCCCGTTCCACCCTCCTGAGGCCGCCCCCCCGATTCGCCGATGAGAGACTAAGCGCCCGCGCACGCAACGCGCCACGGTCCGGATAACCAGATACGCGCCTTGCCTGCCGTGGATTGAATTACAATCGCAGGGCACTAAGAATAACGGGACCAGCGAGAAGGCTACGCGTGCAACCCGTGAGCACGCCGAACAAACCCGCCCCGGTTAGGGATACAAGATCCAGGTGGTCAACCACAAGAAAAACCCCAGCGACGATTGGCCGCCAAAGCCCGACGGGCGGCAGGCCGTCCTGCACACACGCGTCGTCACCGACACCGGCGGCGGGCCCGACAAGACCATCCTCCTGTCCGCGCCTTTCATGGCCAAAACCGACTACTGGCTCGCCGCGGCCTACATGCACCCGCCAGAAGACCCAGGCTTCGAGCAGGTCAGACAACGCGCACAAGCCGTCGGCTGCCCCTTCATCGGCGTGCCCGATCGCGGCCCCCTCGACCAAAGCGTCTTGCGACGGATGCTACAGATCTGCAAACACTACGACGTAAAAATCTGGCACGGCCACGACTACAAGTCCAACCTACTAGGCATGGCCTTACGCCCGTTCTGGCCCATGAAACTTGTCACCACCGTCCACGGCTGGGTCAAGCACACCACACGAACACCCTTGTATTACGCTGTCGATCGCTGGTCGCTGCCTTATTACCACCATGTCGTCTGCGTGTCCGAAGACCTGCTCGACCGCGTCGCCAAGCTGGGCGTCCCCGCCGATCGCCTCACACTGATCCACAACGCCATCGACGAACGCACCTTCTCACGCCAATACCCCGCACCCCAATCGCCCCTGCGAAAGCCCAACGGACCCGCAGGCCCGCATGGCGTACCCGAAGGGCGACTGCTCATCGGCGCTGTGGGCCGCCTTAGCCCCGAAAAAGCATTCAACAACCTCATCCGAGCCACCCACGTCCTCGTCGAACAAGGCCACGACCTCGCCCTCTGGATCGCAGGCGAAGGCGACAGCCGCGACGAACTACAAGTCTTAATCGATCACCTAGGCTTGTCAGACCGCGTCAAGCTCCTGGGCTTCCGCGCCGACCTCATCGAGCTTTACCACGCCATGGATCTCTTCGTCCTAAGCAGCCTGCGCGAAGGCCTGCCAAACGTCCTGCTCGAAGCCATGGCCATGCACGTGCCCGTCGTCTCCACCCGCGTCGCCGGTGTGCCCAACCTCATCACCGACGAACAGACCGGTATGCTCTGCGAAATCGGGAACATCGACCAATTAGCTGATGCCATGCGCCGGGTCGTAGCCGATAACAACCTCCGGCAGACATTAGCCACACAAGCACGACAACGCATCGAGCAGCAGTACAGCTTTACCAAACGCATGGACAAGATCAGAGCCATCTACGACCGTGTCTCAGGGGTTGCCACCGACGGCTCACCACAGGCCAACCCCGCTGCGCCCATCTCACCAGCCGTATCAAAGCATTAACTGGCATGAGCTTAGTCAAGACAATCGCTAAAGGGGTGGGGTGGCTGATCGCCTTGCCGTATCTATTTAGTTACGCCATTTTTATAGTTGTCCTAGGCCGTGACCGGGCGTTCACCCTCATCAGCGAGTCCATCGCCATAGCGCCAGGCGTGTTCGGCGTTTACGCGCGCCAAGCTTACTACGGCTGCGTGCTGCAGCACGTCGGGTCGGATGTCTACTTCGGCTTCATGAGCCTGCTCAGCAAGCCCGGTGCCGTCATCGGCGACGGCGTCTACATCGGCCGCTTCTGCACGCTAGGCCTCGTCGAACTCGGCGACGACGTGATGTTAGCCGACGGCGTGCAAGTACTTAGCGGCCGCCATCAACACGGCGCCGAGTCGATTCGCCACCAGGCGCTAAGAGATAACCCCATTAAATTTCAAAAGGTGACGATCCAAGAAGGGGCCTGGCTCGGCGCGGGGTGCATCGTCATGGCGGACGTAGGCAAGAGAGCCATCGTCGGAGCCGGCGCCGTGGTGGTAAAACCCGTCCAAGCAGATGCAAAAGTCGGCGGCGTACCCGCTAAAACCTTACATTAACGACAAAACCAGGCGATCATAGTACCCTCAAGCGCATCAGCAAAAAACCACAGCGGTAGGGGGGCTGTTTTTATCGGCAACCCTTCGCCGATAACGATTGCAAGCACATATGATAGAAGTAATTAAAACAATAAACCCCAGCCTCAAGCAGGAGTTAGACCAATACCTCGCCCTCGCCAAGCCCGGCGCCTGCCCCGAGCACGACCCCAGGTGGCTAGACGTGCTAAGCGACGGCTTAAAACACCGACCATGCCTGCTCGTCGCCAGGGAAGACCCCTCGGGCCAGATCAACGGCTACCTCCCCCTCGCACTCGTCGCCAGCCGACTATTCGGGCGGTTCCTCGTCAGCCTGCCATACCTAAACCGTGCCGGCATCGTCGCTAACGACGAACAAACCGCCTCCCAATTGCTCAGCCGCGCCGTGGAACTCGCCCAAGAACACAACGCCAAGCACCTGGAACTACGCCACCACGGCCAGTGGGATCAACTGTTCGACAATAACCAGCAAATCCACGCCACACGCGACGACAAAGTCCGCATGGTCCTAGAATTGCCTAACGACGAAGAAGCCCTCTGGAAGTCGATCGGCCCAAAGGTCCGCAACCAGACACGCAAGGGCGACAAGTTCGAGCTAACCATCCGCTGGGGTACCACGGACCTGCTCAATGATTTTTACGATATTTTCGCCGTCAACATGCGCGACCTGGGCACGCCCGTGTACGCCAAAAAGCTCTTCGCCAGCATCATGACCCACTTCCCCAATGAAGCCGAGTTCGCCGTCGTGGACTTCGAAGGCCGACCCATCTCCACCGCCATGATCATCCACCAGCAACACTCCACCCAGGTCCCCTCCGCAAGCTGCCTACGAGAATTCAACCACACAAACGCCAACATGTGGATGTACCACCACCTCCTGCTCCGCGCCATCACCCGCGGCAGCAAAACATTCGACTTCGGCAGATCCAGCGAAGACTCCGGCACGTACCGTTTTAAAAAGCAGTGGGGGGCCCAACCACACCCCACACGGTGGTACTATCATGTACGCTCTGGGGATATAAGCAGCCTGCGCCCCGACAGCCCCGGCAACCGCCGACGCGTCGAGACGTGGAAAAAAATGCCGCTTTGGTTAACACGGTTGATCGGCCCCATCATTGTGCGGGGGATCCCATGAACCCACCAAACCCTCACCAGCCGCCCGACGAAAGCGAGATCGAAGAGATCAGACACGACGCCGAAGAAAAAATACAAGCCATCGAGCAGGCCAAAGCCAGGGAAGAAGCCTCAGCACTCACCAAGTGGGCCAAGATCAGCCTGTTCACCACCACAGCCTTGCTCGCGCTGGCCTGGCACCGAACCTTCATGGAAATGTGGGGCCGGTGGTTCCCCGCCTGGCGACTCGAAAAGCTACCACTCATGGAGCGGCTCACCGAGGGGGACTCCTACTACACACACGGGCCGCTCGTCCCACTGACCTGCCTCATCATGGCCGGGTTCATCCACAAACGCGTCGGCCTGCCCCTGCACAGAACACGCGGCGCCACCATCCTCGGTTGGCTGCTACTGGTCGTCTTCTTCACCTTCCACCTACTTAGCGTCTCACCGAGCGCGCGCGTCATGTTCGTCTCGGGCTTCGCGCTGATCGGCGTCATCGGCGGATTGATCCTAATCTGGGGCGGCTGGCCGCTCGCCAAGGCGTACTGGTTGCCCGTCGTCTTCCTCGCGTTCATGATCCCGCTGCCAGAAGTCGCCATCGGCGACCTCAACTTCAAGCTAAAGAACATCGCCGGCGACGCGTCACTCTGGCTCACGAACAACGTGTTCGCCGTGCCCGCCGTCAAAGACGGCAGCTACGTCTACCTCTCACCAGACCCCGTCACCGGAGAGCCAAAGACACTGGTCATCGAAAACGTCTGCAGCGGCTTGCGCAGCCTCATCTCGCTCGTCTGGTTCGCGTCACTGTTCGCCGTCGTCTGCAGGGTCAAGGGGTACTGGCGGCTGTTCATGCTGGCCATGGCCGTACCCGTCGCCGTCGTCACCAACGTCATACGCATCACCGCGCTCAACGTCGTGGCGCACCACTACTCCATCGCCGCCGCCGGACCGGGAGCCTGGTTCCACGACCTCTCGGGGCTGCTGGTCTTCGCCATGGCGTTGGCGATCCTCTTCGGACTAGAGCAAGCGATCATCGGGTTAAGCAAGCTCCTTAAAAAAGACTGGGTCGACCACCGACTCCTGGGGTTCTTGGAAAAAATCCCCCGGCTCGACGCGGTCAGACGCGGCCCCGTACCGCCCGTCGCCGTCGCCACCCTCACCGCCGTCGCCGCCATGAGCCTCTACTGGAGCGTCTACACCTGGGACCAGTCCTTCAGTGTTGAGATCGGCGACGTCGTGCCCAAGCGGGTCGAACTCGACGGCCGCGTCTACATCGGCCAAGACCACGAACTCGACGAGCAATCACTGATCATCCTCGAATACCCCGACTACATCTACCGCCGCTACTTCGACGCCCCAACCTTCACAGGCGTCGACCTGCTCATCGTCTTCAGCGCCAACAACCGCAAAGGCACACACCCGCCCGAGGTCTGCATCGAAGGCGGCGGCGACCGCATCACAACCAAAAAAATCGAAACCGTCCCCGTCGAAGGCCTGGGCGACCTGGACATGCGACAACTGCTCACACAACGCGGCAACCGCATGACACAATTCCTCTACATCTACAAGTGCGGCTCGCGGTACACCTCCAGCTTCTTCGCCCAGCAGTTCTGGATCTTTGTCAACGGCCTGCTCGCCCGCGACACCGCCGGCGCGCTGATACGCATCAGCGTCCCCGCAGACCCGCGAGACACCGAGGCCGCCGCAAAACTGGCACAACAAGCCGCACAAGCGCTGCTGCCTCACATCGACAAAGGCCTGCCGTGACACGCCGCCATGAGATGAACCACAATGGGTAGGCGGTTAACCATCATCATCGTGCTACTGGTCGGCGGGGCCGCCGCCGCCTCGTGGACGCTCAGCCGCTGGAGACAAGAGTCTTCCGCACAAGACCTCGCCGCCTACATCCAGCAGCTAAACTCCGCAAACCCCTTGATACGCTTGCGATCCGCCATCGGCGTGCTCGAGATCGACCCCACACACCCCGACGCTGAACTAATCGGAGCCGAGGCGCTGATCGAACTGAGCAGATTCCCAGAAGCCAAACGCGTCCTACTCGAACTGGAAGAAAAGAGCAGGCACACCCAGCGACACGCCCAGGTCCTGCTCCTGCACGCGAGAGCCTGCCTCGAAGAAGCCGCCGGCTTGGTCGCCGCCGGAACACCCCAGTCCGTCGAAGTCGCCGCCGCGCGGGTCGAGCCCCTGCTGGCCGAAGCCGACCAGATCTTCGATTCGCTCAAAGCAGACCCGCTCACAGACGCCGACGTCGCAAAGCTACGCGCCCAAAGCGCGTACCTCCAAACCGCGATGCTGCGACTGAAGCTACAAAGCCACCAGTCCGCATTCGCAGCCGCCGAGGCCGTGGGATTTGAAAGCGACCAAACCAGAAAAATCAAAGCCACCACCGCAAAGCTAAACCACCAGATCCAGCAGCGCCAACAGACGCTGATCGACCTCTGCCGGCAAGCCGTGCAACTAGACCCACAAGACGCCGACACCAAGCGGCTGCTGTTCCTGATGTGGGTCGACGATCGCTCGTTCGACCGCGCCAGAATCGCCGCCATGGACGTGGCACGCGTCTCGCCCCTCGACGCCTCGCTTGCCGGAAAAATCGCCAACGTCCTGCTCGACCTCGAAAGCCGATACCAGCAGCAAACCACAACACGCGACATTCAGATCGCCGCACAACTGCTCCAAAGAGACGACCTGACCAACACCGACCACATCGACTACCGCATCGCCATCGCCAGGCTCGCGCTGCTCGACGGGCAACCCGAACAGGCCCAGCAATTGACACAGCAGGTGCTGGCCAGGTTCCCAGGGCACCCACGGGCAATGTGCCTGCTCGCGCTCGCATTGGTCGATCAAGGACAACCCAAGCACGCCGTCGACCTGCTCAACCGCTTGAAAATGCGCGTCCATTCAGCAGAGATCTATTACACCCTCGGCCTGGCGCTGATCGACACCGGGCAAGCCGACCAAGGGCGGGAGATGCTCAGGCAGTGCATCGAGATCGAGCCCAACTATCTACCCGCCGTCGTCAAGCTCGCCGAATCACTCGCCGAATCGGGCTTTATTATCGAAGCCGAGCCCGAAATCATCGCCGCCGTCGAGCTCAACCCCGACCACCCATGGGTCTTGAAGCTGCGACTCCACCTGCTGGCCGCCCAGATGGAGTATGCAACCTTCTCAGCCGTCTTCGCCAAGCAGATACCCCCCGACCTCTCCGTCTGGCAATGGCAGCACGTCGCGCTCGTCTCCGCTATGGTGCTAGGTGACACAAACCTCGTCGCCGAACTCAGCGAACAGCTCACCACACACGGCGTCGACAACCTATTGGCCATCGCGGTCCACTGCTGGCGGCGGGCCAACCCCGAAAACCGCATCGATGTCGCCGCCGTGACAATGCGCGTAATCCTAGAGAGGCTAGACGCCGACCCACTGGCCCGGCCCAACCCGCCGACCGTGCCGGTGATAGCGCTCTGGGATAACGACGCCACGCAAAAACAACAGTCACTGCTGCGGCGACCCTGTTTCCTGGAACAGCCCTACGACCAAACGCTGGCGCTGATCGAGTCGGCCTTGGAACGATGGGACAACCAGCCAGCCCTCTTGGACCTCGCGGCTCGCCTGTGTATCTGGACCAATCAACGCAACAGAGCCAGCGAATACCTCAGCCGCCTCGTGGACTCGGGCAACACCATGTCACCCACCGCCCAAGCGATGCTCACCGCCTACCTAGACAGCGGCGGCCCTCAAGCGCTCCTGCCGTTGGTGCCCCAAGACCCGCCCGACACGAACAACACCGACACACCCACGCTACGCATGCTGGCACTAGCCGCCACGCTCAACAAAGAAGACCGCCAAGCGACCCAAGCGGCACTCGCCGATTTGCTGGAACGCGTAAGCTGGTCCGAACAGCCCCTGCTCGTGGTCATGCAAGACGCCCTGGACCGCGGCAGCCCCGAGCAAGCCCAGCAGTGGATCGCGTTCGCCCAAGACATCAACCCCCGCATCGCCTTGCTGGCAAGGGCCATGCTCGACATCGTGTCGGGCCAACCGTTCGACGCGCTGCACAACCTCAAAACGTTCTTACGCAACGAAGAGCGAGCCTCCGAGATCGGCCAGATCGCCACAGAGGCCTTGGCACGAACCAGCCTGCAACTCGGACAAGAAGACGTCGCCGTCGTCATGTTCGAGAACATGGCCCTGTCCAACCACGACGAAAAACAAGCGATGCGCCTCGCGTCCGTCGACATCCTGTTAGCCAAACACAGGATCAAAGAAGCCGTCGCGTCGCTAACCGTCATGCTCAACGACAAAGACCTGGCCCCAAGATGGCGAGACGCCGTGCTCGTCCGCGCCAGCTACGCCATGCGGCCCGATCAATTTCAGGCTTTACTCGATAAGCTGTTAAAATCACAAGAACAGGACCCATTGCTCATGCTATACCACGCGCAGAGCTTGGCAGATGAGGGCGACTTGGCGCAGGCCAGCCGCCTGTTCGACGACGTGTTGGAGACACACCCCGACGCGCCCCGGGCGCTGATGGCTGTGGCGAAACTGGCCGTCCGACAGGGCGACCTTGAACAAGCCAGACGGCTGTTCCGCTGGCTGATCAACCAAGGCGGACGCGCGGGCCAAGCAGCCAAAAAAGAGCTCGACCAATTGAACCAAGACGCCACACAAGAAACAGGGTTCACGGTGGGGAGTATGCAATGAAGCGGCATCATCAGCCTACAACGCGTTGCCTAAGAAGCCCTAACAAAATGGGTGCCACACAGCACGCCCAAGGCTGCTGTGTGCGAAAACCAATTGGCCATCGAAGGCCAATCACTTGGCAAAGGCCCTTCCTGTTAGAAGCTCTAAGAGTCGTACTCACCGCCTGGGCGATCGCCGCCGCCTTCACGGGGCACCCCCAAAACGCCTGGGCGCAACAACCCCAAACCACTCCGGCGCTACCACCCGACACCTTTAGCCAAACCGTCGCCGACGTGCGAACCAGCATTGTCGCGATCGGGAGCTACTACTTTAAAGACGAGCCGACCGTCCAATACGTCGGCACGGGGTTTGTCATCAACGACGGTCTGTCAGCCGTCACCAACGCCCACGTGGTCGACGCGCTCAAAAAGAACGATCGGCTGACGCAGATGCGGGTCTTTTTCCCCGATGACAGGCCCGTGGACGGGCGGCGGGCAGAAGTGTGGGCTTATGATAAACTGCATGACATAGCAATCTTACGGTTCGAATCGCCCCGGGCCAAGACCATGACGCTCCAAACCGCCCACGAACCGGCACAGGGCCTGGCGGTGGGGATCTTGGGATACCCCATCGGCCTAAAACTGGGGCTCGTACCCGCCGCCCACCGCGGCGTCGTCGCGGCCGTCGTTCCCGCTGTACTGCCACTACCCAAAGGAGCCAGGCTTACACCCGAACTGGCGGAGGCGATCCGGGAACCTTATAACTTGTACCAGCTTGATTTGGTCGTCTTCCCTGGCAACAGCGGAAGCCCCTTGTTTGATGTACGGGACGGCAGCGTGTATGGAATTATCAACAAAACACTAGCCACCAGAACACGCGAGCACCTCTTATCAGCACCCAGCGGCATCGCTTACGCGGTGCCCGCGTACTGGATTAAACACTTGTCGGTTCGAGTCGCTTCAATGACGGAAGACGATCGTCAAAAAGAACTTAAACGCTTAGGCCTCGTAGGAGATTAATATGCGGGCAGGTTACCAATTAACCGTATTGGCATTCAGTTTCGTCTTGGCAGCGGCCGTGGGCTGTGGGGATAGCCCAGAGCTACGCATGCAACAGGCGCAGATCGCCATGACCAACGGCAGGCCGGATCAGGCGCTTAACCTCATTAATTCAGTTTTACAAGAAAAACCAAACGACACCGCGGCGATGATCATCAAAGCCCGCGCCCAAATGTTGCTCGCCCACCTCGACGACAGCAAAAATACACTCGATAAACTGCTCGAATCCAACCCCGATGACATCGAAACACGCAATCAAGTCATTGATTGGACATGGTTTAGAATTAGAAATGTCTTGAGCCAGTCAGACTTCGCCACCGACCGCAAGCTACAGGCGCAATTCGATGAAGCCATGTCCATCGGGCAGGCACAAACAGAGTGGTTAGGCAGGCAGGGCGACGAAAAAGTCACCGAATCGCTCTTCTACCAGTCGAGGTACGCCACACTAGACGCACAGCGCCTCCGCAAGATGCTCGAGTCCATGGAGACCTCGCTCGACATCACCGACGTCAATGGCAAAGACGGGAAAACCGACATTGTCGCCGCCCAGCTCCACGATCAGATCGACGACCGCCTCAACGACGCCATGCAACTGCTCAACGAGGTGATCAGCCGCGACCCCAACCACACCCAGGCCTGCGAGACATACGCAAGCCTATTGGCCGATCGGAAGTATTGGTCGGAACTGTGGGAGTTGATCCAACGCGTCAGCCAAGCCAAAGAGCTGCCCGTCTCCACCGCCGAACGCCTGGTCACCGCTTCGCTGATGATGCCCGATACCGAGCAGCCCAAAGAAGCCCGCCTCGACGCCAGTTGGCACATCCTCTCAATCGTCAAAAAATCGCACCAAGACTCGCCGCGGTGGAAGATCACAAGCGCTCGCCTGCACCTGTTCGCAGGCGAGTGGGAGAAAGCACAGCCGCTGCTCGAAGGCGCCCTGAAATCAGACCCGAGCAATATAGAAGCGCAGTACTTCTTAGCTCAAAGCCTCTACGGGCTACAGAAATACCCCGCCGCAAAAGCCATACTCGAAAAACTCAGCACCAAAGCACCCCGGTCGTCACTGATACAAACGCTATACGGGCTCGTGCTCATGCAGACAAAAGACAGCGTGCTCGCCAAAGAAGCGCTACGCAGAGCCACCGAACTAAACCCCGACGACTCCGTCGCGCGCGAAGCGTTCCTAGCGCTCATGGCTGAAGAGGGCCACATCGAAGAAGCCCAGGACGATATCGACGCCTACCTCAAAAGAAACCCCGCCGATCCACGCGCGATCCGCTTCAAGATGCAGTTCGAGCAGTCACACGGGCGGCACGGCGAAGTGGTCAAGCTGCTCGAACGCGTCGAGGGGCTGTCACCACTAGCGGACGACCACCTGCGGGTCCTCATCGACGGGTACCTGATGGTCCAGGACTTCGAAAAAGCACAGCAATACGCCAGGCTGCTCGTCAAACGCCGACCCGACGCCTTGGAATCACACATGCAGCTAGCCCAGGCTATGCTCATGCAGGGCAAAGACGAACAGGTCAAGCAGATGCTCGCCGAGCTGCGTGACCAGTTCCCAGACGCCGCCAACATCAACCAGATGCTCGGAAGCCTCTACCTGCAGCGGCAGTCTTACGACCGCGCCGTCGACCTGCTCCAGAGCGTCGTCGAGCAAGAGCCCAACAACACCAACGCACGCATACTCCTCGCCCAAGGGTTTGCAAGCCTGTCCATGATCGAGGAAGCCATCGAGCAACTCGACCGCGTGATCGAGCAAGACCCCCAGGAAGTCCGGGCACACGCCCTGGCCGCCAGGATCGCACAGTTCGCCGGCAGGACCGCCAAAGCCAATGAACACCTCGCCCAGATCGACGAAAACAGGATCAACGAGCTCGTCAGCCCCGCGCTGCTCGCTCAGATCAAGCTACGCAAAGGCGAGATCGACGAAGCCGCCGCCATCTGCAACCGCGCCGTCGCCTCGGGCAACACCGACCCCGTGTTGCGGATGCTCATGGCCGGAATCTACATCAAGAAAAACGACCTCGAACAGGCCGAAAACAACCTGCTGGCGCTCGTCAAAACCCAACCCAACAACATCCAGGCCTACTCACTGCTGAGCCGGTTTTACCTGGAGCAGAACAGCGTGGACAAAGGCCTGGTCGAGATGACCCACCTCCAATCCATGAACGAGCCGCTCGCACGCCTCAGCCAGGCCTCACTGCTACAGGGATCGGGGCGACCGGTAGAAGCCCTGGCCAGGCTAGAGCCGATCTTCGCGCCGCTCATCCGCGACCGCTCGCAATACGCCTTGATGATCGCCGACGCCATGGCCAGGCTCCACGTGTCGCAAGGGAACACTACAGCCGCACACGCCGTCTACGAAGCACTCGCCGACGCCGACCTCCGCGCCAACGAAGCCAAAATGCGGCAGATCGACCTGATATCCAGGACGCAACCCGTCGAAGATACCGTCGACGCGCTGGACAAGTTGGCAGGCGAGATCACGCCCGATCAGCGGAACCTCCGCTATAACCTGCTCGCACGCTACAAAGCCATGAACCAGCACGCACGCGGCGTGGCGCTGCTCGACGAGTGGCTCACGCTCGAGCCCGATCACCCGTCACTGCTGCGGTGGAAGGGCGAGCTCCTCTCGGCCACGGGCCAACACGCCGACGCCATCGAAGCCTTTAACATGGCGATCAACGCCGCGCCCGAAAACACCGCGCTGCGGCTGCTGCTCGCACAAGAGCACGTCGCCAACTACGACTACCCCAAAGCCGAAAAAACACTCCTAGACGCCACCGAAATCGACAGCGGCGCCAAAATTGTCGCGCTGGCGTCGCTGGGCAGGATGTTCCTAGCCATCGGACTCAACCGCCAAGCAGCCGAAACCTTCCAAGAGCTGGAACGCTTCGGCAGACCAAGCGACCCACGCGTCATCTACGCCATGGGCCAAGCCTACGCCGCCCTGAAAATGGACGACCTGGCACGCCAGCGACTCGAAGAGGTGCCCACCTTTGCCCCGCAATACGGCCAGGCGCAGTTCCTGTTAGCCAGGATCGATCAGAACCAAGGGCGGGTCAACGAAGCCAAGCAACGCCTCGAAAGCCTCGTCCGAAACCCACGCACCGCCACCATCGCCGCCAAGGAACTCCTGGCCCTAAGCCTAGAGAACAGACAAGCCGAAGACCTCATCCAATGGAGCGACGACGCGCTACGCATCGAGTCGCTCTCGGCCCCCATCCGGTTGAGTTGGCTAAATATCCGCGTCAAGCTCGCCTCCAACGCCAAGGACTGGTCCGAAACACTCGACACCATCGAGCAGATGTGTGAGCTCAGCCCACAAACGCTCGAACTGTTCGCCGCGCGTATCCTGGTCATGACCCACCTCAACCGCAACGAGCAAGCACGCCGGCTGTATCTCACCACGCCCGGACTGGCTCAGTCGCCGTTCGGGCCCACCGTGGCGGTGCTCGTGGGAGAAAAAATACCGCCGTCGTCGCCCGAGCGGTCGCGATTCGCCGTATACCTCGAAGCACTGGCCATGGGCGATATCGACGCCGCTCGCTCTGCCGCCGATTCGCTGCCACCCATGCGCACGGTTTACCGCTCCGACCTGTTGGCCATCCTCGACCGGTCAGACGTCAAGTCACAAGCCATCTCCAACGCCGCGCGCCAGCTTGTCGCCGCGTTCCTTGCCCTGAACACAGGCCTGCCCCAACTCGCCATCGAATTGACCGAGCAAGTCAGCGCCAAAACACCCTCGCTAATCCCCGCTCACGCCATGCTCGCCGAAGCCTTGCACAAGGCCACAGGCTCACTCGACAAAGCCACCGCGGTCCTGAAAGGCGCCCCGGGCAGCGCGCTGGCTATCTATATTAAAGCCTACGAAAAAACACAATCCGGGGACTACGCAGGCTCCGCTGAACAACTCAGCCAATTGCTGGAAAAAGAGCCGGGCAACTACCTGATCCGCTACGAATACACACAACGATTGCAACTCGCCGGGCAAATCGACAAAGCCATCGCCAACCTCACTGAGAGCCTAAAAAGCAACAGCCCCATGGCCGTGGCGGAACGCAATGACTTGGCCTACCTGCTGGCTGAAAACCACCCCGATCGCTTGGATGATGCGTATGCCATGATCCAAAAAGCCATTACAGACGCGCCAAACGTCGCGGCCTTCCTCGACACGCTCGGCTGGATCGAGCACCTCAAAGGTTCAAACCAAGAGGCCCTCCAACACCTCAGTCAGGCGGTCGCTTTCCTAAAGCAATTGCCAGCCCTGCATTACCACCTGGGAGCGGTATACGCGGGCTTGGGAAATAACGACTGGGCTCGCTACCATCTCCAGGAAGCAGCCGCCAGCACACAAGACAGCCCCGACGTGATGAAAGCCAAAACGTTGCTCAAAAATCTAACGGAACAGTTAAAATAGGTAATTTTCAGCCCTGTATTTTTGACTTTTTTTCAAAAAAATCCCGGTTTTCGCGAACAACCCCCTTGCATTTATTATCAGATGCGTGTAAAGTAGTAGTGAAGTTCATCTCCATGCACCCGCATGGGCGTGAGAGGATATGTAAACAGAGACGGAAAGAAGAGCGAAGAGCTCATATCTAGAGTTTGGAGTGGATGGCGAATATTGTTTCGACGGTTGAAACTGTGAGGTAGTATCGTTAACTACTACATAAACAGTTGAACACGGGAACGGTTTGTAAGTAAGTTCAGAATATCAGCAACCGGTACATCGTTTTGTCCGGAACGGTGGCTGGGGAAAAAGGTTCCGGACATTTTTATTCCGAAAGGAAAGGAGACGCAAAATGGCGAAGAGCAAAGTACTAACTGGAATGGTGGCCGTGGCTGCAGCAGGGGTGCTGTCGTCAGTAGCAATGGCGGCCCCGAACCCGTTGATTAACGGGATCAACAACCGCCTAGACTACAACAACTGGGAATTCGGTGTGACCGACACCAACGGCAACGGTGCCTTGGATGTGGGTGACGAGCTGACCGGCGTGCTGCAAGTTCAGGACATCGGTATCGACGCTGGTGGCCCCGTGGTCACCGACACCCTGGTGTCCCCAAGGTCAATCTTGGGCATCTTTAGGCAAGAAGTGCTTGCCGTCAACGTTGTCGCTCCTGGTGCGATTTCCGAAGTCATTTTTGGGCCCAGCAGCGGCTCATGGGCAACGGACCTGGGGCTGCCCGCCGAGACCGTCATCGCGCTGTGGAACAACCCACTCCGCAATCCCCTGGCCCCCGGCTTCCCCAGTGGCGTTTTCGCCGCTGACGTTGCCGACGCCAGCACCGGCGACCTGATCGGTGCGTTTGGTTTCAGCGATCTCGATGGCAGCGGTGACTTCACCGGCACCGACGGCGAAGGTTTCTTCATCGCCACCGGCCCGGACCCCGCGTCAATCGTCCTCCCTGGAACGGCTAACTTCGTGTACGGCCTGCACCTTCTGCAGAGCGATGATCCTTTCTTCGCCGGCCAGATCGTTGCACAGATCAACCCGTACATCCCGATCCTGGGTTCGCCCACAACGGCTGCTCTTCAAGTCGCTGGCAACCTGTACGACATCGTCGGACGCGGTCAAGCCAATGCGATCCTCTCGGGTCAGCCTCTGTTCGGGTCAGACTACACACTGTTTAGTCAGGACCCCGCTCTGATCGACCTCTTGGGTGTTGTGCCCGAGCCGATCACCGGCACAATGGGCCTGATGGGCCTCGGTGCTCTGGGCATGATCGCCCGTCGCCGTCGGATTGCGTAAGACGACACAATCCTAAAGCTAGTTTTCAAAACCCCCTGGGCAACCAGGGGGTTTTTTTATGCCCAGCAACAACCCAAGGCCGTCAACCCACAGACGCCCGTGATCGGGGGCGCTATAGCACGTTGCATTTATAAATTTGATTGACTGGGTGGCACGGCTTGCTTGCAAGCCGTGAAATGCGGGTTCACCATGTCAACGACCACCGAACATCCATCAAAGATAATCACGCCAGGTGCTCTAGCGATCGCCATTCGCCGTGTGGCACGGCTTGCTTGCAAGCCGTGAAATGCGGCTTCGCCATGACACCTGTCACCGAATAGGACGGCGGATAATGACGCCAGTTGCTCTATTTTTTCAAAAGGTTTTCCACCGACAGACGCGTGGACCGGGTGTTAGGCGTGCGCCCGGACCCGATCCTGCCCATGAAGACCGCCCGCTGGCAGACCTGCTCACCTAAAAATCCGTTCAGCCGGTCGGACAGCGCCTGGGCCTTCTTTAACGCCCGGGCGGACTCCGTAAACCGCACGCCCCCCCTCGCGTACATAGCGAAGATCAACGGCGTCATCTCCGGCTGAACAAGCAGGTCCAGCTTCGTAGCCGTCAGCCAGAACCGTTGCAACGCACCCCCGCCGGCAACAAAATCATCGATCGACTCAGGCGGGGTCGGCCCCACAAGCACAAAATGACCACCGCAGCGCAGCGCCGGCACCAGGTCTAACTGAATCCGCGGCAGCCACGTCCCAGCTAAATACCGGTTCATGAACCGCACCCGCCCCCAGCTCCGCATCACGTATTCCATCAGCCGCGTCGCCACCGGGTCCAGCCCGATCGCCATGTCCGGGATGCGGTCCTCGCTAAACCGTGCCTTCCACTGGATCACCTCGCGGTGAACCAGGTAAGCCTCGTGCGTCGTCAAGCGGATGTGGGCGTTTTGGAATAGCAGATTGGCCATGCCCATCTTGGACATAAGCCCGTCGATCCAAACCACCGTGTGCGACGGGCCCACCGCCTCATCCAGCGCCTCCTTCTGCTGGTCCGACAGCCGCCTGGTCCGCATCGGCCGCCGCTGCGTCACCCTGCCGCTGATATGGTCCGCCAGCGGGTCCGACTGCACGTCGGCGATCTCGGTTAGTTCAACGTCAAAAGTCGGGGCGGTGGGGGGGGTGTCGGGCCGACGCGTAACACCGCACGCCAAGCCAAGCGTGCTCGCCGCGATCCGGATCGTCTCCAGCAACGCCCCCAAAGCGATCTGGCTGCCCTGCCCCTGAAGGTCGTAAACGCAGTGCTCACGCGTGTCGCTGCCGTGCACAACAAAGTGCCGGTCGTCTTTCACCTCAAACCGCCAAGGCTGCGTGTTGTCACCGCTCGGCGCCCACCTCGCCATGCGGATGATTTCTTTCACCGCCGATTGGGGCCCTTCAGCACTGTCCGTATCAAAATCACGAGCGGGCAATGGCTTCCCCTTTAATCATTTATTGGCTCAGACCGCCGCCGGCCGACCGCTCCGCGCGGTCCAGCCGCACCCAGCGCCTACCGCTTGGTTATCACAAGCTCGTTGCAATAAGCATCGAACTGCAACCCTCGGGGAGCGGCGATCACTTCACCCCGGTTCAGCAGTATCTTCAGCGCCTGCACACCAGCCACACCCGCACAAAGCTGACAGCTCATCGGCGTGGAAGGCCCTTTGTGGTTCGCCAGGTCAATCGTTGACGGGTCAACCAAGTATTTGCCTTGGAGCCCCGACGGGCCCACACCGGTAAGCCAACGCCGAAGCTGCTCCAACTCGGGCTGCCCTTCAAGCTGGAAGTACTCTTCAAACGTCATACCACCCGGCATGAAGATCAACACCGCCACGCTCATACCAAGCGGCCCCGCCGTCACCGCGGGGATGCCACGCTCATAGCAAGCCGCGAACATCTTGCGGCGGATATCAAGGGTAAACGCGTCCAAGCCGTCGATATAAATATCAACACCGTCAAGAAACTCATTCAGGTTCTCCGGCGTCACGCCCTTGGGAAAGCGGCGGATACGCAGCTCCGGGTTGATATCCAGCGCCATCTCCGCCATCGCGTCCACCTTCGGCCGACCCACGGAACTCATCCGGGCGCCCGCCTGCCGATTAAAGTTGGCTAGCTCAAAAGTATCGAAATCAGCAGTGCTGAAGCTTCCGATCCCCAGCCGCGTTAACGTCAGCAAGTGGCTACCACCCACGCCGCCCATCCCCGCAATGGCCGCGTGCTTGCTACGGAGCACCGCCTGCTCTTCTTCCGTGACCCAACCGATATTCCGGGAAAAAGCCTCTTTGTAATCAAACGACGTCGGTCCTGGGGTGTCTTTTGCGTTCATAAACAATTTTCGATCAAAGGGGTTGGGGGGGGCAAATCAACTGCAAAGCCGGGCACACGCTCACTTGATCCCGATGATCGCGCCGTGGTCGCGGATAAGCGTCTGCTTCTTGACTGTAGGGAAGTTGGCCGCCCTCATCCACGCCTCATATTCATGCCACGTATACAGCATGCCCTCTCCCGTGGCCAGCGTTAGGAAATAAGGCGACCCCATCGCCGAGCTAAGCGGCCCGTCTTCCTGGTCCGATTGCATCATGTTAAACACAATCGCCGCGCCGCCTTTCGGAAGCGCCTCGTAGCACTTATCCAGCAGCCGCTGGTTGTTCTCTTCAGACCAGATCGTGAAAAAGTGGCAGAAGATAATGCAGTCCGCCCCTTCGGGGAACGGGTCGTCGAAGCAATTGCCCGGCACCGCGTCCAAGCGGTCCTCCAGCCCGGCCTTCTTGATATTCTCCCTGGCAATTTCACATACAGACGCCGAGTCGAACACCGTCGCCCGCAGCTTCGGGTACTTCTTCGCAAGCGTGATAATATTCGTCGCGTTCCCGCCGCCCACGTCCACCAAGTGCTTGTAACCCGAAAAATCGACGAACCTCGCCAGCATGGCGTTAGCCTGCACGGAGATCGCCTGCATCGCCTGTTGAAAAATCAACTCCAGCTCAGGGTTGTGCGTCAGCCGCCCGTAAAGAAACGGCTCCTCCCCCTCAAATTCCTTCAGCCCGACGTTCCGGTTCTCACGGATGGCGTCGTAAAAAGAGTACATGGCCTTGTAGTTGATGTGGTGCTGCCACCGGATCACCGCCAGGATGTTCCGCGGGCTTTTGCGGGTCAACAACGCCGTCGTCATCTTCCCGTTAAAGTAGCCGTCGCTCCGCTTCCGCACCAACCCTAGAGACGCGCACCCCAGCAGAAGAATACGGACAGGCTTCTCCTCCACCTTCAACCGAGACGCGATCTCACCGCATGTCAAACCCGGGTGCTCGTCCAAGAGCGTGAACAGGTCCAACTCAACCGCGGCGCTGAGTGTCTGGAAAAAAATGTGTCCCCCGGCGATCAGATAAAACTTGTCGATGTGTTTCTTGATCAACAAGTTCTCAAACAGCCGGTGATAGCAAAGCGTGGCTAGGTTATAAGTTCGCTTTAAGGCGCCAATCACGATGACTTTCCTTTCGCTTGAGACCGGGTACTTTGTTGGAAGACGAACCGCCGAAGCCTTGAATGACAACCAGGGGCAGCCGAAGAATCGCCGGAACCGGCGACGGCGATGTGTGTGCTCGGTGGCTCGCCCGCTTCATTGCCGACGGCCCAACCGATACCCCGTAAAAAAGACGTGTCGTGTCGGATAGCATCCGACAGAGCCTGCTCACTTCCCCCTGCCCCCTCACGCCCATGATCCAGAGGATCCATGTCAGCGCTCCTTGTGGGCAAAGATTGTAACCGCCCGGTCCGCCGACTCAACGGCTGCGTATCCAATCCATCAACCCGTATCATAACCTCTGTATCGGGTATTGTGCTAGGTCAGTGTTGGACACCTGTTACAAAAAACGGGGTTTGTCTGTCCGTGTTTTAAACGGACGTACACACTGCCTAAACACCAACCGCACCCGCCCACCGCCAACAGCCGAACCCACAACCGAAGTAAAGCACGAATACAACGGGCCATCGGTCATTTATCAACCCCTAAAATTAAGGTAAAGTAACACCGTTATCGGCACAGCGATCAACCGCCACGCCGCCCGTCCAGCGCGGCAAAGGTGCCAAGGGGTATGGCCGATAAAAGGTTAACGGAGTGCGAAAACCAAGCAACGCAATCATTTTACGAACAAAAGGGAGGCTAAGGTGAAGGGCATTATCCTGGCGGGCGGCTTGGGCACAAGGCTCCGCCCTCTCACGTTGGTCACAAACAAACACCTGCTGCCGGTCTACGATCGGCCCATGATCTATTACCCCATCGAGTGCCTCCGAAACGCCGGCATGGACGAGGTCCTGATCGTCACAGGCGGCGAGCACGCCGGAGATTTCCTCAAGCTCCTGCGAAACGGCAAGCACCTGGGCCTCAAACACCTTGAATACGCATACCAAGAAGGCGAAGGCGGCATCGCAGACGCCCTGAAACTCGCAGAAGAATTCGCCGACGGCGGAAAAGTCTGCGTCGTCTTGGGCGACAACATCATCGAAGCCAACATCCGAAAAGCATCCGGCGACTTCTTCACACAGCGATCCGGGGCAAAGCTACTGCTCAAAGAAGTCAACGACCCCGAACGCTTCGGCGTGCCCCAGTTCGACGACAGCGGCAAAATCACCAACATCCTCGAAAAGCCGCAAGACCCGCCAAGCTCGTTCGCCGTCACCGGCATCTACTTCTACGACGCCGACGTCTTCGACATCTGCAAAACGCTCAAGCCCAGCGGACGAGGCGAACTGGAAATCACCGACGTCAACAACGCATACCTCAAACGAGGAGACCTAACCTACGAAAGCCTAGAGGGGTGGTGGACCGACGCCGGCACCTTCGAGAGCCTCCACCACGCCGCCGGCCTCGTCGCCACGGGCGGCGCCAACAAGCTCGACACAGACGCCGCGCCCGCGAACGATCAACTCAACACAACCGTCAAATCCTCATAACTCAGACGGACGACACACCAGTGAAACCCAGCAAACCAAAACAATGCGACACCGGCCTCGTAGACGCCTGGGAAGCCGCCAAGCAAGACCAAGAGCCCGTCTTCGTCCCAAACGCCGTCTACACCGACGACCGCGGCTGGTCCATCATGAACCAGATGCAAGGCGTCATGGCGCCCCACGGGCAGCTCAACTTCTCAATGCAATACCCAGGCGTCATCAAAGCCTGGCACCGCCACCAACTCCAAACCGATTTCTGGCTCTGCCTCACGGGCCACATCAAAGTAGGCGTCTTCCGCGAAACTGACACTCAAGCGTGGTCCGCCGTCATCGGCGAAAAAAACCCAGGCGTGATGATCATCCCGCCCTCACTCTGGCACGGCGCAGCCACCGTAGGCCCAACCACAGCCGGGCTGCTCTACTACGTCACACACGCCTACAACCCAAAAAAACCAGACGAAGAAAGACGCAAACACGACAGCGTCCCCGGCTTCCCGTGGGAGGTACAGCACGGGTGAGCCCCACACAAGACACACTCGGCCCCGTCTTGCTCATCGGCGGCGGCGGCATGCTCGGCCGGGCGTGGCGAAAACTGCTGCAAACCCGCGAACTACACTGCCACGCGCCAACACCCAGTGAACTGGACATCACCAACCCCGACCACATCGCCCGCGTCATCACGGACAAGCACAAGCTCGTCATCAACTGCGCCGCATGGACAGACGTCGACGCCGCGGAAACACACACACAAGACGCCAACCGCGTCAACGCCACCGCCGTGGGCCAATTGGCACAACGCTGCAAGCAAGTCGGGGCCAAGCTCATCCACTACAGCACCGACTACGTCTTCGACGGACAAGGCACCTCGCCATACACCACCGACCACCCGACCGCACCCGTCAACGCCTACGGGCAAAGCAAGCTCAACGGCGAACGCCTCACCCAAGAATCAGGCTGTGATCACCTGCTCATCCGCACCAGTTGGCTATACGCGCCCTGGGGGAAAAACTTCGTGCTCACCATCGCCTCACTAGCGACACAACGCGACTCGCTCCGCGTCGTCAGCGACCAACACGGCCGACCCACCAGCGTCGAACACCTCGCCGACGCCACACTCAAACTGATCCAGCAAAACCGCGCCGGCACCTGCCACGTCACCGACGGCGGGCAGTGCTCCTGGTACGACCTGGCCCGACAAGTCGCAAAACGCGTCAACCCAAACTGCCGCGTCGAGCCCTGTACCACCGAAGAATTCCCGCGACCAGCCAAGCGACCCGCCTACAGCGTCCTCGATATCTCACAAACCGAAAAATGGCTCGGGCCAATGCCCGATTGGAAACAAAACCTGGCAGACGCCCTGTCGCGGGCGACGCCGCAGGCCTCGGGGGCTAAGACATGAACCTACTCGTCACAGGCGGCTGCGGATTCATCGGGTCAAACTTCATACGGTTCGTGCACAACGCACGGCCGCAATGGAAGATCACCAACCTCGACGCACTAACCTACTCGGGCAACCCCGAAAACCTCGCAGACCTCGACAGCCAGCCGTGGTACACCTTCACCCACGGCTCAATCAACGACCGCACGCTCCTCGACAAGCTCATGCCGCAGGCAGACGCCGTCGTACACTTCGCCGCCGAGAGCCACGTCGACCGCTCAATCCTAGACTCCGGCCCATTCATCCAAACCAACATCGTCGGCACCCAGTGCCTACTCGACGCGCTACGCGCAAACGACATCAACAAACGCTTCGTACACGTCAGCACCGACGAAGTCTACGGCGAGCTGCCCATCGACAAGCCCGACGTCAAATTTACCGAGCAAACCCCCATCGCCCCCAACAGCCCCTACAGCGCCAGCAAAGCCGGCTCCGACCTGCTCGTCGCCGCATACCACCACACCTTCAGCCTGGACACCGTCATCACCCGCTGCTCAAACAACTTCGGGCCGTACCAGTTCCCCGAAAAAGTCATACCACTGTTCGTCACCAACCTCATCGAAGGTAAAAAAGTGCCCCTCTACGGCGACGGGCAGAACATCAGAGACTGGATACACGTCGACGACCACTGCGAAGCCGTCCTGGCCGTGCTCGAAAAAGGTAAGCCCGGCCAGGCCTACAACATCGGCGGAAACAACGAACAATCAAACCTACAACTCACACGCGCCATCCTCGAAACCCTCGGCAAGGGCAAGGACATGATCCAACACGTCGAGGACCGCCTGGGCCACGACAGACGCTACGCCATCGACTGCTCAAAAATGAAACAAGAGCTCAACTGGCAGCCCACCCGCTCCGCCTGGCCGCAGGCGCTCGAAAAAACCGTCCAGTGGTACACCGAAAACGAAACCTGGTGGCGAAACGTCAAGTCCGGACAGTACCGCCAGTACTACCAACAGCAATACGGCAACCGCACCACGAATTGAAAAACAAAACACGAGGCGCCATCTATGAGCCGGGTGCCACACCTTGATCCGCCTCAGGCGGACAAGGTGTGCCGTCAAGAAGGGACGCCCGTCGCCACGACACACACTTCGACTGCCTAGTGCGATCCGATACCGATCAGGAATGAATACGAGTCGTCCGCCACGGACCGTTCGACATGAAAAAGACGGGTGCCACGGCCAGCGAGCGAAGCGAGTCGGCCGTGCCGATCAACCAGCCGATCTAGACACACATAGCCGCCCACTACGAGCCGTCCGCCTCAGTGCGGACCAGGGAGCGGCACTCTTTTGCGAACACATGGCGCACAAATGAATCCGAATCCGTATCAATACAGCTTCCGCAACTGCTCAGGCGTAAGACTCGCCGCCGCGATACCCGCCTGCACAATCAGCGGGTCCGGATCGGCTTTCGCCTCTTCGATCGTGTCCATGATCACCCGGTTGTTGCCCCGCCCACCCGGGTTGAATTTAACTTGCCCAAGCTTCAGCACCGCCGCGATCCGGAAAGAAGGGTCTTCGTCGTGTCGCGCGATGTTCAGCAAGTCACCGATATGCGGCTTCAGTCGCGACAGCAGCTCATACTTGTTACGCCAAACCTTATCCACTTCATGCACCACACCCATCCACTGCCGCACGTTCTCAACGCTGTCCGGGTCCACCTCACCGCTCCAGTGAAACAGCCGATCACCCGCGTCGAGCATCACCGTCAGCCCCTGCGAGCGGTTGTACAGCCGCATATTATTCTCAAACGCCCGCTGACCCAACGCCCAAACAGCACGCGTGATCAGCACCGCCCGCGCAACGTTCCCTTCCTGGTAGTGCTCCTCGGCACGCCCCAACGCCACCGCCGGGATCATCTCCAACGCCTCCGCAAAATCAGGCGTAGCGCCAGGCTGCACCGGGATGTGGTCATCCAAAAACCCCGGCTTCACACGCTCATGCTGCATCGCCTCGATCAGCAGGTTCACCACCGTGTCCGCCAACTCCTTGGGCGGCAAGTCGTGTAAAAACGTCTCGTGGTGATCCATGTACAGAATAAACAATTGGTTGTAAATCCTAGCCGCGTCACCATTTGGGGTGATGGGGATGAAAAGCGGCGGTAGCTCGGACGGCAGCAGCTTCTTTTCCAGCATCGACGTATTCGTCGCGACAGTCGGCGGATCGGTCATCCCACGATACGCCATAAAACCAAGCAAGCCTAGCATTAACAACAAGATAAAGGATATAATAATGCCTAGTTTCATCGCTTGTGAGTCCCTTACTTCGCTCCCACAGCCGGGCTTACGTCTTGACAGATAAGCCCTTTCAGGCCATGGTGTTCTCTTTAGGCTCCCTCCGATGCTCTTTTCGGTTATTTAGACGGCTTGGTCAACCTTTAGATCAGAACCCTTCAATGGACTGGAGAGTAATTAAGTCGTTCTGAAAAAACATCTTATATGCATCGACGCAAGTGTTGTGACGGCCCGCCTATCATCCCCTTAACAAGATCGCGTGTCCAACTATGAACTTATCCGACCCCAATCAGCCCAACACCACTCAAGACAACGCTGCCACAAGCAACGCCGACCCCAAAGCCGTGCCCGCCATGCCCCCGCCCCCGCCCGGGTATTTCCCCGGGCCGTACAGCCAACCAGCACCGGCGAAAAGCCGCGGCGGAATCTTCTCTCGCATCGCAGCCAGCCTCGTCACCTCGCTGCTCGTGCTCTCAATCATGCTTAATATTTACTTGGGGGCCTGGCTCTCTTCAATCGTCTCAGGCCCCAGCGAGTCCGCCTACGCCCAGGGCGACCGCAAGCACCGCATCGTCATCTTACCGGTCGACGGCATCATCGACCAGGGCACCGCCGACTTCATACACCGAGCGATGAAAGTGCTCAAAGACGACCCGCCAAAAGCGATCGTGCTACGCGTCAACTCCGCCGGCGGGGGCATGGCCGCCTCCGACCGCATCTGGTACGAACTCACACAATTCAAACAAGAACACAAAATACCAATCGTCACCAGCTTCGGCACCGTCGCCGCAAGCGGTGGGTACTACATCGCCGCGCCAACCGACTACATCATCGCGGAGCCCACCTCCATCACAGGCTCAATCGGCGTCATCGCCCAGATGTTCACCGTACAGGAACTGCTCAACAAGATCGGCGTCACACCGGAGATCATCACCGCCACACAAGCCATCAAAAAAGACATGCTAAGCCCCATGAGAGACTGGACAGAAGACGACCGAAACGCGCTACGCTCAATACTCGACCACGCATACGACCGGTTCGTCGATATCGTCGTCCAAGGCCGAAAAACACTCACCGTCGAACAGGTCAAGCAGCTAGCCACCGGCGAGGTATACACCACGCAGCAAGCCCTCGACAACCAACTCGTTGACCAGCAGGGCTACCTAGACGCCGCGATCACCAAAGCCGTGGAACTCGCCGGCATCGACCCCGACACCAAGCCCATGGTCACGCTCATGTCCCCCCCAAGGGGCCTGGGACTCCTGGGCGGCGTACACTCGGCACTCCCCGGGGTCGAGTCGTTCAACAGCACACGCATTCGCCAGTGGATCGCCGAACTCTACACACCACGGATCGAGTACCGGTGGAGCCGCTAACCGCCAACCGCCGCAGCACGCAAAAACAAACCCCGCCCAACACAAAATTGCACAACGAACACAAACACGACCGAGACACCCACCGATGACGCCACGCCAATGGGTCGACAGACACACCACCAGCGTCACGCTCATGTGCGTGGTGGTGATGGTTATCTCACTGGGGTGGATCGTCGACCAGCTACGCTTCTTTGTCCACGTAACCACCGCACAGCCACGCGTCTGGTTTTACGATTTGAACACGCAGAAGCTCTTCATCACCACCGCCACCACCATCCCACCCATCGAAACCCGCTCAGGCCCAGGCCCCGACGGCACACCCGCAGGCGTGCTGGCCAAGGTGTTCTCATACAGCGACTGCTCCGACCCCTCCCAGCAATTCATAGGCTGGCTTGAAAAACGAACCCCACAAGTCAAAGAGGAAATGACCGAAACCCAAACCGCCGGGGCGCAAGCCGACACCCTAATAACCAAACGCACATACCTAGACGGGCTGCTCGTCAGGCCGCCCGACGGCTTCGACTGGGTCCGCGCCGACAGCGCAGAGGGCCGGCGGCTCATGCAAAAACCTCGGCAAAACTGCCCACCCGGGTCAATACTTAACTCCTGCTTCCCGGATTAAAACCATCAACGCGCCGCCGGCCAAACACCCGCCTCACAACCCACCCGCCGCCCGGCGTGCCTTTAAAAATCACCCCCTCGGTGCCCACATCACCGCCGCCCTTGTATGCGCCTGCGCCGCCGCGTGCACGCCCACCACCTTCCACGACCCCATCGCCGTCATGCTCGACCGCCACGCCGACCCACGCTGGCGACAACTCGCAACACAGCAAGCACAAAACCAACTCACCGACCACCCCGCCCGCCTCAACGCGCTACGCCGCATCGCCTGGCACAACGACTACCCCGCGCAGCAACGCTGCGACGCCTTCAAACAGCTAGCCCAAATCAACGAAAACCAACTCATCCAAGACGCCTCGCAACGCATCACCCGCATTAAAAACACCGCCGTATTGAACTGCCTCTTCGACCTAGCAATCGCCCGCCGTTGGCCCGGTGCCACCGCGCTGGCCGTCAGCGGTTACGCCCAACACGACCCCGCCGACAAAAACCCGCCACACCGCCGCGTCATCCAAACCCTCAACCCAGGCAAGACCGTTGATCAGGTGGCGTACGAGGTCTTCACCGCCACCCACCCCGACAACCCCTCACACGCCCAGCAGGCCGCCGCCTGGCAACTGCTCAACCGCATCACCACCCCAACCGCCAGCCGCAACTCGCTCACACACGCCCAACCCACAACCACCCTAATCGCAGACCTCCAAGCCGCCGCCGCCGACCTCAACGCCGTGCCCACCAACCGCGAAGGCGTCCTTTGGCTCGCCTGGCTGCGGGCAACCGCCCAACGCCCGTTCTGGCAACGCGCCGCCGCCGCCGTAGCAAAACTCACCACCCAACAACAAGCCCACCTTGAGCTACGCCACCTACCCACACTCCTACACCAAACCCGCGACGCCTTAACCGCCGACAAAAACCACCTGCTAAACACCCTCACCGACCGCGTTCAACTCACGGACCGCTTCAACACACCCCACAAAGACGGGCAGCTCCCAACCCCCAGCCAAAACCTCGAACACTGGGCAAACAAACTCGCTTGGCCCGACCTGATCACCATCGACCTACTCACCAATGCCCTCCAAGACCCCGCCGTCGCCCAATCCCTCTTCCAACAAGCAGACGCCGACCTCGCCGACCCCCACACCGAGCACGGCGGCGTCCTAGACAAAACACTCAACCGATTCACCGCCACACCCTACGAACCACTCATGCGCCGACACGACCGCGTCTTCTACCCATCACAAAAAATGATCGAGCACCTCTACACCGCCCTCGCCCACTACCACTTCCACGCACAGCAACACAACAACCGCCAATACGCCGGCCCAGGCCGCGGCGACCTCGCCGCCGCCGAACGCATGAACTTCAACTGCCTCGTATTCACCTTCACCGACCCCAACACCCTAAACGCCGACTACTACCAACCCAACGGCGTCGTCATCGACCTAGGCTCAATCAAACGACCAAAATAGAAACAACAGGATTGGGTGCCACGACACAGTCCGCTGTGTAGTGCGCCTCGATACAGATCAACAAATCAGGGGCGTCGGGCGCCACACAGTCGGGTGTCGGGTGCCCCACAGCACGCCGTAGGCTGCTGTGGGCGACGAGTGGTCATCACCCCGCCACCACCCTCACCGCGAAATCACACGTCAACCCGATCACCCGCTCCGTCGCCGCAGGCCCAGGCTCATCAACCCCCAACGGGTTAGGCGAATCAAACGTGTGCGACGCACCGGCGATTTCGTGTAGCTCCGCCCGCCCGCCCGCTGCGTTCGCCAACACCCGCGCCGCCGACACATCCACCGTCTGGTCCGCGTCACCGTGTACCAGCAGAATCGGGCACGCAATACCGCTAATCACCGCCGCCGGGTCGTACACATCAGGCTCAGCCTCGATCTCCTCAAGCCAACCCTTACCCACTCGCAGCACCTGCCCCGTGCGCGACGAAGGCGACTCGATAGAACCACGGTGACGCAGCCGCTGAATCTGATCAGCATCCAGCGACATACACGCCTGAGGCGCCGCAGCCGCCACAACACCCACAGGCCGAGGCACGCCCACCCGGCCACGACCCGTGAACACCTGACCCGCACCAAGAATAACCGTCACGCCCCCTCTGCTGTGCCCGAACCAAACCACCGGCAACCCCGCGCCAGCCTTGCAACCAGGCACCAGCCCGCCCACGCTCGCGCCCGCCACCGCGAACAAGTCCGCCACCTGCTTGCCCCACGTGTCCTTCTCAAACAGGTCAGGCCGAGCGAACGTCTCAAAGTCACGCGTCACACCGCTGTGGCTAAAGTTGAACCGGTGCGCGATCAGCCCACGCCCACTCGCCACCTCCGCCAGCTTCGGAAAGAACCCATAGTCTTTGTAACCCTTGAACCCGTGACAGATCAGCAGCACACCCCGCGGCGCCACCCCCGCGGGCGGCAGGTGCGTCGTGCCGTAGATCGGCTCGCCTTCAGCGCCGGGGATCGTCCAGTCTTGAATAGAAGCCATCGGTAGTGGGTCCGTTTGAATCCAATCGTTACCACGACGAGCCGTCCGCCTCAGGCGGATTAGGGGGCGGCCTCTTCCGCGTTTAAAATATCTCTCCCAACGGCAATACTTTCTGACATATTCAAACTGACCCACTACCAAGCCATCCCAAAACCCCTGATGAGGTTGAATCGTATGCCACTGGCTGCTTGCCAGCCAGTGCAAATGGCGGAGGGTTGCAACGGTCAGACCGTTGCCGGTGATCTACCGTTTAGGGGTTTGGGATGGCTTCTAGTCATATGCGCCATGCTAACCATTGAGTCGGTCGATCACCGCCCCCGCGAACGCGTCCGTCCCCAACGGCCCGCCCAAGTCACGCGTCTTCTGCCCGTCGGCAAGCGCCGCGTTGTAAGCGTGTTTAATTTTTCCCGCCACCCGCCTAGCCCCCTCGTCCCCACGCGTGTCAGACAGATAGTTAAGCATCATCACCGCCGACATCAACAGCGCCAGCGGGTTCGCCAACCCCTTGCCCGCGATGTCCGGCGCCGACCCGTGCACCGCCTCAAACACCGCGCGTTCGTCGCCGATGTTCGCGCCCGGCACCACACCCAACCCGCCCACCAGCCCCGCGCACAAGTCGCTCACCACGTCACCATACAAATTCTCCAACAGCAGCATGTCGAACTGCCCCGGGTCCTGCACCAACTTCATACACCCCGCGTCGATGATCATGTTGTTAAACGGCACACCCGAGAACTCGCGGTCGTGAACCTCCTGAGCGCAGTTCAAAAACAGCCCGTCCGTCAGCTTCATAATGTTCGCCTTGTGGAACACCGTCACCTTCTTCCGCCCGCGTCGCTGGGCAAAGTCGAACGCCCACCGCGCGATACGGTCGCAAGCCGTCTTCGTCGCCACCTTCAGGCTCGTCACCACACCCTCGGCGATCTCGTTTTCAATCCCGCTGTAAAGACCCTCCGTGTTCTCACGGATGATCACAAGATCAACACCCTCGAACCGCGTGCGCACCCCCTCCAAGTTCCGCACAGGCCGAACCGCCGCGTAAAGGTTCAGCTTCTTGCGTAGCTGAACATTGATCGACGAAAAACCCTTGCCCACCGGCGTCGTGCAAGGCCCCTTCAACGCCACGCTGTGCGTCTGGATCGCTTCGATCGTGCCACCCGGCAGCACGTCCTGCCCACGGTCGATCGCCGCAAGACCCGCCAACCGCTCGTCCCATTCGATCGCCGCGCCCGCCGCGTCCAGGATGCGCTTCACCGCAGCCGTCACCTCAGGGCCGATACCGTCACCGCCAATCAGCACAACCTTATGCGTGTTCATAAACAAGAGTATAACGCATCTCTTTTGCGGGTCGTATGTAGAAGATGGACCCCACGCTTCCCTCACGCCAGCAATTAAATGGCCGTTTGTTGACACGCCGCTAGTGGCTGCCTATCAATCAATTGAATCGCCGGGGCGTAAGCGAGTGTACATGCGCCGCCGCAAGCTATTTTTCGATACCTCAAGACCGTTCAATATGACACCCCACGCAAGATTGAGTGCCGCTGTCCTTTCCTTTTTGTGTTGTGGGTGTACACCCAGTCGCCCGATCAACCCCTCGTTCCATCTCACACGCCAAGACGCCAAGTCCGAATTGTCGATCATGTCCCAGAAACCAAAGAGACTTCACCGGCCCTTGGTGATACTGAGCGGTTGGTTCGACCCGGGCTTCGCGGTCTCGCAACTGAAACTTCGTATCGATCGTGTCATCCAAGACGAACGCGTTGTTGTCGTTTCTTTTGCGTCTTGTAAGACGTTCGACGACTGCCGAAAAAAAGTTGTCGATGCTGTAAACCGTGCTTTCCCCAGCGACGATTCACAGTGGACAGCCGAAGTCGATGTGATCGCCGTGTCTATGGGAGGGTTGGTCGCCCGTTACGCTCAAGCAGATCGGCTAGAAGAAAAGCGCCTCCGCATCAACCGGCTTTTTACGATCGCCACGCCGCACCGCGGCGCGGGGCTCGCCCATCTGCCGACCCTCAATCGTTTACAGATCGACATGCGCCCGGGGTCGGAGTTTATGACGACCATCGCCACATCACCGGTCACTTACAAAATATACCCCTATGTACGCTTGGGCGACGTGATTGTCGGTGAGTCGAACGCCGCGCCCCCTGGGGAGAACCCATGGTGGGTGCCCAACGCTTGGCTTGAGCCCGCCCACCTGCTCGCGTACAAAGCCCCAAGGATTCTTGCAGATATCGCTAGGCGGTTGCGCGACGAGCCGCCGTTTGTCAGCGAGCCACGCGAGCCTCTCCCCGCCGGCGATGGGTAACGCCCCGGCGTTCAACTCGGACACCGCATATCACACCGGCCGGTAGCACCGACACACTTGTTTGTCAGTGCTGATAGCGACACCAACCCACACCCACAGAAAAACCCCGACGCACCGCGCCGGGGTTTCACGAATTCTTTTAACAATGCGTTACCGTCTTAGCGCTAAAGTTATTTCACCATCTCTTTAAGGTTCTTCAACGGCCGGATCTTCACAACGTTCCGTGCCGGCTTCGCCTTGATCATGATCTCTTCTTTCGTGAACGGGTTGATGCCCTTGCGCGCCTTCGTCGCGGGTTTACGCTGCACCGTCATCTTGCACAACCCAGGCAGGCTGAACACGCCCGGACCTCTTTTGCCCAACTGCTTCTTGATCACACCGCCCAGCGAGTCAAGCACAGCCGACACGTCGCGCTTTGTCAGCTCGGTCTCGTCGGCGATCGTAGCGAGGATCTCGCTCTTGGTTGCTGCCTTGTTCGCGATTGCTTTTGCCATCTTGATTTACTCCTTAAAGGGTGAAACAAAAGGTGATATTCATCGTTCGGGGGTGGATCATACATAAAAACAAGGGTTGTGTTGAGCGCGCCACGATTTTTTCCACTTTTTTTAGGCTCATTCCGCTACGCAGCCAACACCAACCCCGTCGCCCTCACCGCCCGGATCCAACAAACCCGCGGCCAATCCGCCCCCCAGCCCCGCCCGCCCGTCACCACCGACCACCCATCACCACACCACCCAACCCCCGCGCCACCACGTCCCCAACGCACGCCCAAATCCGCACCCCCAAGCCACAGCCCTCACCACCACAGATTGCCAATTTGGCAGACCCGGCGACCCCCGCGGCGACCGTGGCAGACCACAACCACCAAACAACCCGCCACACCCCAAAATAACCGCCGAGCTCTGGCATTGACTTTGCAACTATCACCCACGGCCGCCACGGGGCGATGCAGCCCCCAGGCCGGTTAAAACGGAAAAATTGGAACAAAATCGCGATCTTTAAGCCGTTGTTTCATAAAAATTTATAATCGGACGCGGCCCCCGCCGCCCCGTGCAAACAAGTGAGGAACCCAACCATGTCAAAAACAATCGGAATCGACCTAGGCACAACAAACTCCGTCGTCGCCATCATGGAAGCCGGCCAGCCCAAGGTGCTCATCAACAGCTCCGGCAACCGCATCACGCCCTCCATCGTCGCCTTCACCGACAAGGGCGATCGCCTCGTCGGCCAACCCGCCAAGCACCAGCAAATCACCAACCCCAAAAACACCGTCTACTCCATCAAACGCTTCATGGGCCGCCGCCACAAAGAGGTCCACTCCGAAGAAAAAATCGTCCCATACGCCGTCACCGGAGCCGAGGACGAACTCGTCAAAGTCACCGCCCGTGACAAGACCTACACACCCCAAGAAATCAGCGCCATGGTCCTCCAGGACCTCAAAAAAACCGCTGAGGATTACCTCGGCGAGAAGGTCACCAAAGCCGTCATCACCGTCCCCGCGTACTTCAACGACTCACAGCGTCAAGCCACCAAAGAAGCAGGGCAGATCGCCGGCCTACAGGTCGAGCGCATCATCAACGAGCCCACAGCAGCCGCCCTCGCCTACGGCCTAGACAAAAAAGCCAACGAAAAAGTCGCCGTATTCGACCTAGGCGGCGGAACGTTCGACATCTCCATCCTCGACATCGGCGAAGGCGTCTTCGAGGTCCTCTCCACCAACGGCGACACGCACCTCGGCGGCGACGACTTCGACCAACGACTCATCGACTTTCTCGCAGACGAGTTCAAGAAGCAAGAGGGCATCGACCTGCGCAGCGACCCCATGGCCCTACAACGCCTCAAGGAAGCAGCCGAAAAAGCAAAGTGCGAGCTATCAACCGCTCAAGAAACAACCGTCAACCTCCCGTTCATCACCGCGACAAATGAAGGCCCAAAGCACCTCCAGATCGCCATCACACGCGCCAAGTTCGAGCAGCTCTGTAGCGACCTGTTCGACCGCTGCCGCGAGCCCGTGATCAAAGCACTCAAAGACGCAAAGCTCGAACCCTCCGCCGTGGACGAGGTCGTCCTAGTAGGCGGCTCCTCGAGAATCCCCAAAGTCCAGCAGATTTGTAAAGAGGTCTTCGGCAAAGAGCCCAACAAGAGCATCAACCCCGACGAGGTCGTCGCCGTCGGCGCCGCCATCCAAGGCGGCGTCCTAGAGGGCGACGTCAAAGACGTACTGCTGCTAGACGTCACGCCCCTTAGCGTGGGCATCGAAACCCTAGGCGGCGTCATGACCAAGCTCATCGAACGCAACACCACCATCCCAACCAGCAAAAAGGAAGTCTTCTCCACCGCCGCAGACAACCAGACCGAAGTCACCATCCACGTCCTCCAGGGCGAGCGCGAGTTCTCTAAAGACAACCGCACGCTGGGGCAGTTCAACCTCACCGGCATCGCCCCCGCACCACGCGGCCTGCCGCAGGTCGAGGTCGAGTTCGCCATCGACGCAAACGGCATCATGAGCGTCTCCGCCACCGACAAGGGCACCGGCAAGAGCCAGAACATCGAGATCAAAGGCTCATCGGGACTCTCCGACGCCGAGATCGACCAGATGAAGAAAGACGCCGAAGCGCACGCCGACGAGGACAAAAAACAACGCGAACTCGTCGACCTACGCAACGCCGCCGAAAACACCGCCTACCAGATGCGCAAACAGCTCGAAGAGCACGGCGAAAAAATATCGCCCGAGGTGCGCGGCAAAGTCGAGTCCGCCATCAACGACGTCGAATCAAAAATCAAAGAAGACAGCGCCGAAGCTCTCAAACGCGCCCTCGAACATCTAAACACCGTCGCCCAAGAGCTAGGCAAAGAGATCTACGAAAAAGTAGGCGCCGGCGCCGCAACCGGCGCCCCCGGCGCCGAAGCCGCGGGCGGCCCGTCAGCAGGAGAAGCCGGAGCTTCCGGGGGCGGGGGCGACGACGTCATCGACGCCGAATACGAAGTCAAGGAATAACACAGGTCAAGATTAATAACGAGCCATCCACAACGAGCCGCGACCGTAAGGGAGCGGTCTCTTCTGGATCACCCGACCGCGGCAAAATCAATGTTGAATACAACTGTTATAGCACGTTGCATTTATAAATTTGATTGACTGGGTGGCACGGCTTGCTTGCAAGCCGTGAAATGCGGGTTCGCCATGTCAACGACCACCGAACATCCATCAAAGATAATCACGCCAGGTGCTCTAGAGATACCAGTTATGAATCTGCGACAGCCCGGTAGCCCGGTAGCCCGGTAGGGTCCGCGATTCGCGGACCACGAATCACCGAGGCCGATGGACCTTCCTAAATCTGTACCTTGGTGCCGGGTGCCACACAGCACGCCCCAGGTCATAGACCCGCCTCAGGCGGGCTGCTGTGTGCGAATTCAAAAACAACTCTACAAAGCAGCGGAGGGGGTAGCAGGTATGCCCGACACTCTTACCGGACATAGATTCACCGCATAGTAATCACCATCGCCCCCCAACCACGACACAACCCCGCACGACCTGTATAAATACTCTGCCATGATGCAGGTTTTCACCATCGGCCTCGTGATCGCCATCTTCGTACACGACACCGCCCTCACCGCGCGCGGCGACGAACCCTGGCCCATCCAACACACCACCCTCGCCTGGCTACTGCTGGCTCACCTACTACTCGCCGCTACTTATTGGGCTATTTGCCGCTGGGGCCTGCACCGCCTAAGCCAAGGCCGTGCCGCCGCGGTACTCAACCGCGTCGACCGCGCCACCTTCATTTACCGGCTAGCCACACTCGCCCTGTATATCGACGCCCTCTGGTCCGGCTTACTGCGCCTGGTCCGCCAAGCAACCTTCGACTTCATCCTCCTCGACGAAGCCGCGGTCATAGCCGTGCCCCTGGGCATGATCGTCTTCGCCTGGTGGGCGCACTACCCCATCGACCGCCGCCTCCGCGAGTCCGCCACCATCCGCCACCTCGACCAGGGCACGCCCTTCGCCGAAATATGGACGCGCCCCCAGTACGTGCTCTCCAACATAAGACACCAAGTCACGCTCATCCTCCTGCCCCTCCTAGCACTCATGGGGTGGTCCGAGATCGTCACCAGCTACACACCTGAAAGCTGGTCACAAAACGGCCGCGACCCCCAGCCCTGGCTCATGCTCGCAGGCTCATTAGCCGTCTTCCTGCTCGCGCCGCTCATGATCCGCTACATCTGGGACACCGCGCCCCTCCCACCAGGCCAACTACGCGACCACCTCACCGCCATGTGCCGAAAGCACCGCGTCGGAGTACGCGAGCTACTGCTCTGGCGAACGTTCGGCGGAATGGTCAACGGCGCCGTTATGGGCCTCATCGCGCCTCTACGCTACATCCTCCTAACCGACGCGCTACTCGAACAAATGCCACAGCAAGAGGTCGAAGCCGTCATGGCCCACGAACTGGCGCACATCAAAAAGCACCACATGTTCTGGCTCGTCGCCGTCGCCGTCACCGCCATGATGTCCTTCACACTCGCCTGGTCACTGCTCTTGGACCTAGCCGTCTGGCTCGATCACCCCGACGCCGTCATCGAAACCGACCGCCTCAAGCCCATCGTCGCGCTCATCGCCGCCCTCGCCACTTGGCTCGCACTCTTCGGCTGGGTCTCGCGACGCTTCGAAAGGCAAGCCGACACCTTCGCCGTCGAGCACATGGCTAACCAAACACCCCCGGAACCCCCGGAAACCCCCAACACCCCGCCGACTACCATCACCGTCCCACCCCTCGCCGTCATGATCTCCGCGCTACAGCGAGTCGCAGACCTCAACTGCGTGCCCATCACCCGCCAAAGTTGGCGACACGGCTCAATCGCCTGGCGACAGGCCTACCTCCGCTCACTCGCCGACAAACCCACCAACGGCCTAACCATCCACCGCCACATCCGCCTCATCAAAATCGCCACCGCGATAACAGCCGCCCTCCTAACCGCCGGGGCTACCCTCGACTGGCAATGGCTCCAATCAAACGCCATGTGGCTCTAGAGCAAATGGCGTCATTAATCGCCATTCGTCGGGTGGCACGGCTTGCTTGCAAGCCGTGAAATGCGGTTTCACGTTGATGCCTATCGCCGAATATGATGGCGGATAATGACACCAGTTGCTCTAAACAACGAATAAGTCGTCCAAAACAAGCCGCGACCGTCAGGGAGCGGTCCCTTCGATACCCACATCACTCCTGCCATATAAAACATGCCCTATAATCACTCGTTTTCGTCAAGGGACCAAGCACCATGCGCTTCATCAAGATGCACGGCATCGGCAACGACTACGTCTTCATCAACGGCTACGAGCAAACCGTCGACGACCCCGCCGCGATCGCGCCCCGCATCGCCGACCGCCACTTCGGCGTAGGCGGCGACGGCCTAATCCTCGTACTGCCACCCGAACCCAACACCGACGCACACGTGCGCATGCGAATGTTCAACAGCGACGGCTCCGAAGCCGAAATGTGCGGCAACGGCGTCCGCTGCGTCTGCAAGCTCGCACACGACCACGGCATCACCAACGCCAACCCCATGCGCGTCCAAACCGGCAACGGCGTCCTAACGCTCAGTTACACCACCGATGCACAAGGCAAAGCCCACACCGTCACCGTCGACATGGGCCCGCCAATCCTCGAAACCGCAAAGATACCCGTGAACATCACCGACCTGCCCCAGGTCGTGAACCACCACACCGGGTCGCTGTTCGTTTGGCCGGATTCACTACCAAAAAACTGGGCACAAAACTGCGGCCTGGACCTCCGAATGACCTGCGTCTCAATGGGCAACCCACACGCCGTCTTTTACTGTGACGACGTCAGCAAAGTCCCCCTCACCGCCATAGGACCCTTCTTGGAGCACCACAGCGTCTTCCCCAACCGCGCCAACATCCACTTCGTACAGGTCCAATCTGAAAACGAAGTCACCATGCGCACCTGGGAGCGTGGCAGCGGCAGAACACTCGCCTGCGGAACCGGCGCCTCAGCCGTCTGCGTCGCCGGCGTACTCACAGGACACTCCGCTCGCAGCGTCCTCGCACACCTCCCAGGCGGTGACCTATCACTCGAGTGGCTACAAGACAACAACCACGTCCACATGACAGGCCCCGCCACCGAGGTCTTCACAGGACAGTGGGAACCAACCGAATAAGCTAAAGCGGTTCCGTATTGCTTGGGTGCCACTACACAGTCCCTGGCTGTGTAGTGCGAACCCGCAAGATGCCTGCCTCGCGCAACCCCGCCCCGTCACACCCGTCCCCCCTCATTCCCCCTGCCCCTCACGCCACACAACAAACCTCCGCGACACCGCCAGATACGCCCGAAGGTCCGCCGTCTGTTCGCCCGTCAGCTTCGCCTCCACCGCCATCTCCTCTACGATCACGTCCCACTCGCCAGGCTCGTACCGCGTCAACGGCTCCAAGCTGTGGCACTTGATACACGAGTTCACGTACACCGCCCGCCCCCGCGCAAGCACCCCCGCGTCCGCCCCGTACCCCGCGCTAACCCCCAACAGCGCCTCATCCACAGGCGGCGCCAACTGCTCGATCGACACACACCCAGCCACCGCCACCAGCCCACAAAGGACCGCCCAATTAAACAACCACCGCCCGCCGCACACGCAAAAACGAAAACACGCACCCATAGCCATAAAATATACCAACCCGGCAACCCCCGCAGCCCGACCGCCCCCAATACCCCGCCTACACCCAAACCGCTGTCAATAACCAACGATTTGGTATAAAATCACGCGATCGACCGTTGACCCCAGGAGTGCCCGACCCATGGCCCCACGCATGCAAGGCAATATCACGCCCTACGTGGTTTCGCTTACACTGTTTGTCATCCTGTTCGTCTTCAGCGTCACGCTGGCGATCGTCTTCAAGACGCAGATCAAAAACGCACAGATACAAGCACGAGAAGCCAACGAACACCTCGCACAGGTCATCGTCCCCAACGAGCGAAACCGCCCCGAAGTCCTCGAGATGAAGGTCAAGCACAGCACCTCGGGCAAGTCCATCGTCGGGCAACTGCTCTCGGAGAACACCCGCCTCAAGCAACTGATCAACGCCTCGCCCAGGTCCTCACTCGACGCCATCACCTCAGAAATGAGCTCCATCGGGGTCGACGCCGGCCAAACGCTCATCAGCGCGCTCCGGAACCTCCGCGCCGAAAAGGAATACGCCCAGCAGCTCGTCGAGAGGTACCGCAAAGACATCGACGACCAAGCAAGACGCGTCAAAGACATCGAGTCGCAGAGCCTCGTTCAGATCCACGAATACGAAAACACCATCACCAGCCTGAAAACCACACTCGAATCACTCCAAGCCGACTTCAACACCTTCAGGGGACAGGTCGACTCACAAAGACAAAACCTCGAGCAACAACTCGAGTCCGTACGATCACGCACAGAGCAATCCGTCAACGAGCTGCGCAGCACCGTCGAGCAGAAAGACCGCCAGATCGCCTCACAAACCAAACGCCTCGAAGAGCTCACCGGCGAGCTGGCCTCCACCACCAAAAGCGGCGGCCCAGACGTCACACGAGAAGCGGACGGCGTTATCACCTCAATACTCTCAGAGGAAAACCTCGTCTACATCGACCGCGGACACGCCGACCAGATCATCCTAGGCATGACGTTCGAAGTCTTCGATGAAGACGCCGGCGTCTTCGTCGACGATAACGAAAACATACGCGGCAAAGCCACCATCGAAGTCATACGCATGACAGACCGCTCCTCGCTCACACGCGTCGTTAGGCTCTCACGGAACGCCACCATCAACGAAAACGACCTCATCGCAAACGTCGTCTACGACCCCAACATCTCATACCGCTTCCACGTCTTCGGCGAGTTCGACATCGACAACACAGGCCAAGAAACCGCCACCGACAGGCGACGCGTCGAGACCATGGTCACTCAGTGGGGCGGGCAACTCGTCGAGAGCCTGACCTACAACACCGACTTCCTCGTGCTAGGCCAAGAGCCAAGCCCACCCGAAGCGCTCCCACCAGGCACGATCGATATCGTCATCATCGAACGCACCGCCGCCCAAAAACGCAAATTCGAGCGATACCAATCGCTCATCGAAGAGGCCAAGTCGTTGTCCATCCCAATCTTGAACCAGAACCGGTTCTTGATGCTCGTCGGTTATTACCAGCGATAAAACGAGCAACCCCACCATGCCCCGTGAACTGTCGCTACCCGCGATGTGGACCCAATACCTCGCCGCGCGCCTAGGCGTGATGAGCATGATGGCGTTCGGCGTCAAAACCAACCTACGCTCCGCCGCCGCGCTGGGCAGGCTGCTCTACCGCACCGACCACAGACACCGACAGCGAACGCTCAAGAACCTAAAGTGGTGCTTCCCACACCTCGACCAAGCTTCGATCGAACGGGAAGCCGAAAAATCGTTTGAACACCTCATACAACTCGTCACCGAGATCTGCTTCACACCAAGACTCTTACACCCCGATAGCTGGTCGCAGCGCGTCCGGTTCAACAACCTCGCCACCACCGTCGACCTGCTCAACAACGGCAAGCCCGTCATCATGGTCGCCGGGCATTACGGCAACTGGGAAATCACCGGATTCCTACTAACCGTCCTAGGCTACCCCGTCGACGCCGTCGCCAGGCCGCTCAACAACCCGCTCATCAACGATTGGCTGCTGGGTATCCGCAAACGCCACGGCATGAGGATCATCACAAAATGGAACGCCACCGAAAACATGCTAAACGTCCTGCATAGCGGCGGTTCCCTCTGCTTCATCGCCGACCAAAACGCCGGAGATAAGGGTATGTTCGTACCCTTCTTCGACCGGCTCGCCAGCACCTACAAATCCATAGGCCTGCTCGCCATGGACCAAAATGTCCCCATCGTATGCGGCTACGCAAGACGCTTGCCACCCAATTTAGCCTACGAAGTGGGCGCCACCGACATCATCTACCCCGAAGATTGGCTAAAACAGCCAGACCCACTGTTTTATATTACCGCACGATATATCAGGGCTATCGAAACAATGGTTAAGGATTGTCCAAGTCAATATTTATGGATGCACAGGCGGTGGAAAAGCCGGCCAAAACATGAAAAACTTGGCAAACCTTTTCCTCAATCAATACGTAGAAAGTTGGAAGACCTACCTTGGATGGACCAGCCCATGCTCGACCGGATCATCGGCTCGTCCGCTTTGGTTCAGTGAGGCAAGAACGTTCGGATTCCCACCCCGGCGTGGCCTAGCAGTAAGTGAAGACCAACACCACAACTGCGAAAAGCTACCGTTGGGCGGTGTATGTATAAGCGACGAACTTCTGGGTCGGATGTCCCGAATTGAACCATGGAGCCTTAAGAGATGATTGATCAGCTTGAAGAGATGAGATTAAAAGACAAAAAAGTCCTGATCGTCGACGACGACCGAGAGGTCCTCGCAAGCATCAACCAAGCGTTGCAAGCCGAAGGGGCGCTGACACAGACTTGCTACGACGGCAATTCAGCCGTACGCCTCTGCGAGTCGGAATCACCCGACCTGCTCGTGCTCGACATGATGCTCCCCAAGCGCAGCGGCTTCCTCGTGCTCGAAAGGGTCAAGCGGTTCGAGAACCCGCCAAAGGTCGTCATGGTCACCGCCAACGAAGGAAAACGACACCAGGAATACGCCTACAACCTCGGCGTCGACGGCTACCTCCTAAAACCCGTACGGCTCGAACGACTCATCACGCTCTCCATGGACCTCCTGGCGGACGTCCCAGGCGAAGCCACAAGCGTATAGCCGCGACAACGCAGAAGCCCCTTTATACCCACGGCAAACTCGCCCCACAGCGAGCCAATATCCCCTTAACACGGGTTCGAAGATTGGCGCCCTTGGCTCTGGCGTGAATCAACGCCCGTGTTACACTACCCACACACCGCCCGGGCGTGCCACACCAGTCGGGTCGAGCGTGGGCAGCCAACCACCCTCGCACACGATTCAAGCAGCCGCCCGCGCGGGTCGAAGAATGTTAAAAACCGGCCCGGCCCCGACCGACCGTGATCGCCGCCATGACCAAACGCGCACCCTACCTTCGGCTATGCATAACCCTGCTCTTCGCCGCCCTGGCGATGGGGTTAGACACCAACGCCACCGCCGCCGATACCCGCGAAGCAGAGGTCTACACAACAGACGGCCGAAGCTTCACGGGCCGCGTCGTCAGCCAGGACAAGACACAAATCACACTCGACGTCGCCGGCATCCACGTCCCCATCCCTCGCGGACAGATCGAGCTAATCAAGTACAAGCTATCCACCGAGCGCCAATACCTCGACCGCGCCGCCCAACTCAGCCAAGCGGATAAAGCAGACCCAGACGCAAGGTACCGCCTCATCTACTGGGCATACGAACAAGGCGACCGAGACTTCGTGTCACGCGAACTCGACCGCCTCGCACAACAATTCCCATCAGACTCACGGTTCACACAGCTAAAAAGAGTCGTCGAAGCACAACCCAAAGACCCCGACCAGACCGACCCAACAACCCCCTCGCTCGAAAGCCAAACGGACCCGACACCCGACACAGCCAGCCCCAACACGTCAGACCCCACCCAAATCGGTTACACCCTCACACAAGAGGACATCAACCGGATAAAGGTTTACGAAGTTGAATTGGACCGCAAGCCAAAGGTCATCATCCCAAACGACGTCCTACAAACCGTCTTCAACGAATTCGCCGACCGCCCAGGCGTCCCCCAAGACGGACGCGAACAACTCAGGTTCCGAAACAAACCGGGATACGAACAGCTAGAACTGCTATTCGATTTACGCGCCCGCCACCTCTACGGCCGAGTCATTCAGCCGGAAGACCCTCCCGTTTTGCAGCAGTTCCGCGCGGATATCCATCAGCGATACGTGCTGAGCTACTGCGGCACCGTAAACTGCCACGGCGCCCCTCAAGGCCAAGGGCACCTCACCCTCATCCGCGCCCAACCCACCGCCGACGCCACCGCATACACCAACTTCTACAGGCTCCAACAAACCACCGTCGGCGACTGGGGCCTCATCGAACGCCAAGACCCCAGCCGGTCGCTGCTCTTGCAGTACGGGTTGGAAACCACCCACGCCGCCACGCCACACCCACAAGTCAAAGGCTGGCGGCCCCATTTCAGAGACAAGAACGACGCCTACTACCAGCTGATCATGGGCTGGATACAGCAACTATGGACCCCCACGCCCGATTACGGCGTACAAGCCCCCACACCCGACCCGCAACCCGACACCCCAAACTAGAAGCTATCACAAAACCCCTGATGAGGTTGAATTGTGTGCCACTGGCTGCTTGCCAGCCAGTGTAAATGGCGGAGGTTTGCATCGGTCCGACCGTTGCCGGTGATCTGCCGTTTGGGGTTTTGGGAGGGCTTCTATAGCACGTTGCATTTATAAATTTGATTGACTGGGTGGCACGGCTTGCTTGCAAGCCGTGAAATGCGGGTTCGCCATGTCAACGACCACCGAACATCCATCAAAGATAATCACGCCAGGTGCTCTAACCACCTTCCCACGCCCACACACCCGCCGCACCGCTCCCCGATCGGCACCGCCCGCATTGGCGAGAACACACAGATGCGTTATCCTAAACACAGCCCGCCATACCGGGCTTAGGCGTTCGATGGATGCCTAAAATCCATACCCTAGAACCTTGGTACACACCGCTTTACCAAATCAAACCATGCCTAGCACCATAAAAAAACTTGGGGCATACACCCGGCATTTCTCAATACTCGCCCTGGTCGTAGCCGCCGCCGCGTGCATCGGCTGCACCGACCAAGAAACAGCCAAGCAACGCGCCGCCAGACACCGATTCGAGCAAGCCATGACCCTCATGGCCCACGCCGAGCGCGGCGTCGTCCCCAAAGGCGGTGAGATACAGAGCAAAGTCGAAGTAGACGGCCAAACCGCCACCGAAACAAAAGCGGACCTCCAAGCCTACCGACAAGCCACGCTCGACCAAGCCGTCAGCGAGTTGCAAGCCATCCTGGACATGGGCACCATCACCCAACAAACCGCCACGCGACGCGTCTTGTCGGACATCTACGCCTCACAAGTCCGACACACCACACGCCAAGCCATGCTCCAATGGGCCACTCTCGCCGACAAAGACGCCACACTCATCAGCTACCTCGCCACCGTCGACCGCGCCCAAGCTCGCGTCACCATGTTCGATACCGACGAAACACAACTAATAGAACAACTCAACGAAGACCGCTCCGCGACACACCAGCGCCTCGCACAAGCCAAGGAAACCGCACAAAACCTCGCGCAAGAAGCCGCCAAATACCAACAGAAAATTCAGCAGCTAACCACCACCGCCGACGCCACCACCGACCGCGCCAGGCAGCTCCAAAGCCAAGCACTACAAGCCACCAACAACACCAAGCAGTACGACCTCTACGACAAAGCCGCCACCGCCGACCGCCGCTCGAACATAGCCATGGCCGAAGCCCAACGCCTCGATGTCACTAAGGAAATTTTGGCCAGCGAGCTGAAGATCGCTCAAGCACAGGCACGCATCGCACAGCAAGCCATACAAACCATCGACCAACAGATCGCCGACGCCCAGCAAAGGCAGAAGCGCCCCCTCTACAAACAAGCCGTCGCCTCCGCCAACACCGCCGCCGACGAGATGGCCAAACAATTCAACCAAGTCAAAGACGAATACGAACAAACCGTCGAGTCGCCCCTCGACCAAGCCAACGAAAAAATTGACGAGGCCATCGACCTGCTCGCCGTCATCGCCAGTGAATCAGCCGGCAACAACAAAGGGCTGCTCGAACTCGAACGGCTCGCACGCATGGTCGACAAAGCACACGTGCTCACAAACCACATCACCGCCGCCGGCGGCCACGGCGGTGTGCTAAATGCCATGGACCAACAAACCCACAGGCTCATCCCCGACAACGCAAAGCTATTCAACACCGAAGCCAACCGCGTCTACAACAAGCAGCAAAAGCTCATCGAGCAAGCCAAGCAGACCATCAGCCAAGCCACCACACTCTCCACAACAGTCACTAAAAACCTCAAAGACGAATCGATGGCAGAGATCGCCAAAGGCCTAGCCAAACGCCTCGAAGACTACCGCAAAAACATCGACAAACTACGCCTAACCGCACCACGCCCATAAACGCCCACACAACTCACCCCACCGGGGTGCCACTACACAGTCTCCTGTGTAGTGCGATTTGAAAAAGATGTACCAACACCCCGGAGGTCCGTGTGCTGGATGCCACACTTTGTCCCGAAGGGCAAAGTGTGTTTCCACGCTGGTGCACAGGCGCCGGGTGCCACGACACAGTCCGCTGTGTAGTGCGATCAACAAAGCGGATACCAACTCGCCACACCTCACCCCGCCTTCCCCGCCCGCCGTTTTTTGCGAGGCGCCCCGTTCCCGTCCGCCGCGTCAGGCGAAGACCCCTTCACCGCCACAAACACCTTATCCGCCGCCGCCAACCCGATCGCCACAGGCCCGTGGCTCTCCGTCTCAACCGTCACCACATCAGCCAAATCATCCTGCGACAGCACCCGGATCGTGGTCCCCGGCACCAGCCCGTGCTTCTTAAGGAATCGCAAAAACTTCGGAGCGTGGTCGTGGATACGCGCGATCTGCGCCCGCCCCTGCGGGCAACGCGACAACGGACGCAACCGCCGGTGCGCGATCTTGCCCGACGCCGCCGGGATCGGGTCGCCGTGCGGGTCGAGCGTCGGGTGCCCAAGCATCCGGTCGATACGGTCAAGCAGCCTCTCCGAGATAGCGTGTTCGAGAACCTCCGCGTCCTCGTGTACCTCGCTCCAGTCAAACCCCAAAACCTCCACGAGGAACAGCTCGATCAGCCGGTGCCGCCGCAGCACGTCCAACGCCAGCTTCTGCCCCTTCTTCGTCAGGCACGCCCCCCGGCGAGCCTCATAAGACACAAACCCGCCCTCCGCCAAACCCTTGACCATCACCGTCACCGTCCCCGGGGTCACACCCACCGCCTCGGCAAGCTTGCCCAGCGGCACCAAACCGCCGTCATCGCCTTGTTGGAGCATATACAAGGCTTTAAGGTAATTTTCCGTCGTGCTCGTGGGTGTGGCGGATGGGGATTTCATGGCGTTATGTTAAACGTAAGGCACGGCCGCACAAGGCCGATCCTGGGTACACACATACAATAGTATACCATATGCTTTGACTATTCAAAATAACAATGTATAATTAATCAAATTTCAAGCGGGGCGGCGGGGGCTCATGCCAAGCGGTGTCTCTCAATCAGATTCCCACCACGCGCCACGCCCATCAGGATACGGGCTCATCTCCGGATACCCCCCAACACACTAAAAAAGGACACCATCCGATGACAAACACACTAAGAGTCTCTAACCAACCGGGCACCGCACACCACGCCCCGTCCCGCCGCGCGCCAAGCGCAACCGCACAGCAAACCCCAACGCCCCGCGCGCCCACTTGGCTCGGGGCGCTGCGTGCATTACTCAACCGCGCCGCCCAGCCCATCACCGCCGCCGCGGTCGCCATCACCATCGCCGCCGCCACCCCGCAACACGCCCGCGCCGACGGGCCCGCTGAATACCCCTACAGCGTCGTCGCCACAACCGGCATGGTCGCCGACATCGTCAAGCAAGTCGTCGGCGACAAGGCAAACGTCCAAGCACTAATGGGCCAAGGCGTCGACCCACACCTATACAAACCCACACGCGGAGACGTGGCCGCCATCTTGCAAGCAGACGTCGTCTTCTACAGCGGCCTCATGCTCGAAGGACGAATGACGGACACCTTCGTCAAAGCCGCCAGACGCGGAAAACCCGTCTACCCCGTTACCGAACTCGTCGACGAGTCCTTCCTGCTGGAGCCCAAGGGCTTCGCCGGGCACTGGGACCCGCACGTCTGGATGGACGTCCAAGCCTGGAGCCGCTGCGTGCAGGCCGTCGCCGTCGCCGTCGCCCAGTTCGACCCCAGCCACGCGGAACATTACCAAGCCAACGCCGCCGCCTACCGCCGGCAACTCGAAACGCTCGACGCATACGCCAAGCGAGCCATCGCCTCCATCCCACAAGAACAACGCGTCCTCGTCACCGCACACGACGCGTTCAACTACTTCGCACGCGCCTACAACATCCAGGTCCTGGGCATCCAAGGCATTTCCACCGAGTCCGAAGCCGGCCTGGCCGACATCCGGAAACTCGTTGACTTCATCGTGCAAACAAAGGTCAAAGCCGTCTTCGTTGAGAGCAGCGTCTCAGACAAAAACGTCAAAGCCCTCATCGAAGGCGCCAAGCACAGCGAACACAACGTCACCATCGGCGGCGAGCTATTCTCCGACGCCATGGGCCCCGCCGATTCCTACGAGGGAACCTACATCGGCATGATCGACCACAACGTCACCACCATCACCCGCGCCCTAGGCGGCGAAGCACCTCCGCAAGGCATGCAAGGCAAACTCAAGGCCAACCACCCATGAAAAACGCCCCAGCCGCTGAACAACCAAACCCCACGCCCGCCGGCGCCACCCCCGTCCAACCCGCCACGGGCCACGAGCACCCACCAGACTCGCCACTGTCGATACACGACATGACCGTCGCCTACCAGCGAAAGCCCGTCCTCTGGGACGTCGACCTGGACATACCCGAGGGCAAGCTCATCGGCATCGTAGGCCCAAACGGTGCCGGGAAAAGCACGCTCATCAAAGCATGCCTCGACCTCATCCCAAAAGCATCAGGGCTCGTCAGCGTCTACGGCAAGCCATACCGACGCCAGCGAAAACTCGTCGGCTATGTCCCACAACGTGAAAGCGTCGACTGGGACTTCCCCGTCAGCGCACTGGACGTCGTCACCATGGGCAGATACGGAAAAATCGGCTGGTGCATGCCCGTCACACGCGCACACAAACAAGCCGCCATGACCGCCCTCGACCGCGTCGGCATCGCCGACCTCGCCTCACGCCAGATCAGCCAACTCTCAGGCGGACAACAGCAACGCGTTTTCCTCGCCCGCGCCCTGGCCCAAGACGCCCGGCTCTACTTCATGGACGAACCCTTCGCCGCCGTCGACGCCGCCACCGAAAAAGCCATCGTCGCCATCCTCCAACAGCTAAAAACCTCCGGGAAAACCGCCCTCGTCGTACACCACGACCTACACACCGTCCCCGAATACTTCGACTGGGTCATCTTCCTAAACATGCGCGTCGTCGCCTTCGGCCCAACACGCGAGGTGTTCACCCAAGAAAACCTCCACAAAACCTATGGCGGAAAGCTCACACTGCTCGACCAAGCCGCCCAAGCACTCGTCATCGCCGAGCGGGGCGGCTCATGAAAAAAGCACACGCAATAAACAGAAGGGGGGGGGCACACCGCTTGGGCGCCTGCGCCCTCGCCGCCGCAGCCCTCTTCACCGCCCCCACACCCGCCTGGGCCCGCACCACGCAATCCATCACCGACACACGCGTCGCCTGGCCAACACTCAGCGACCTCATCAGCGTCATTACCCTCCAAGGCTACAACACACGCCTCGTCGTGCTCAGCACCGCAATGCTAGGCTTAGCCGCCGGCGTCATCGGATCGTTCCTCCTACTACGCAAACGCTCACTCATGGGCGACGTACTCAGCCACGCAACCCTGCCCGGCATCGCCGCCGCCTTTATGGTCATGGTCGCTTGGGGTGGGGGGGGTAAGTCCCTGCCCGGCCTGCTCGCCGGCGCCACCGTTTTCGCCCTGCTTGGCGTCGGCTGCGTACAACTCATGGACCGACACACCCGACTCAAAGACGACACCGCCATGGGCATCGTCCTAAGCGTCTACTTCGGCCTGGGCATCGCGCTCATGGGCATCGTCCAGAGCATGCCGGGCGGAAACAAAGCCGGGCTAGAGTCCTTCATCTACGGCAAAACCGCCTCAATGGTCTTCAACGACTTCGTCTTAATCGCCGGCGTCGCCTGCGCGTGCTCCGCCGTCTGCCTCACATTCTTCAAAGAGTTCAAGCTCCTGTGCTTCGACGACGGCTTCGCCCAGAGCCAGGGGTGGCCCGTACACACCCTCGACCTACTCATGCTCATCCTCGTCACCTGCGTCACGGTCATCGGCCTACAAGCCGTGGGTTTGATACTCGTCATCGCGCTACTCATCACACCCCCCGCCGCCGCACGGTTCTGGACCGAAGACCTCCGAAAGCTCATGGCCGTCTCCGCGGTGGTGGGGGCCCTGAGCGGGTGGCTCGGCGCCTCCGTCAGCGCGCTGGTACCCAGAATGCCCGCCGGCGCCATCATCGTCATCGTCGCCGCAGCGCTGTTCGTCTTGAGCATGGTCTTCGGCACCGCCCGCGGCGTGCTCGTCCGCGCCCGGCGGCGCCGCCGCCTAGACCGCCGTATCGCCAGGCAGCACCTCCTACGCGCCATGTTCGAGTTAAACGAGCAAGCCCCCGCATCGCACACCGGCCAAACAACCACGCAACGCGACGCCAGCGTCACGTTCCGCCAACTCCTCGCCGCCCGATCCTGGAACACCCGCGCACTCAAACGCCTATTAAACCGCGCCCGCCGCGCCGAATTAATCCAACCCACCCCCGCCGGCGCATACACGCTCACCGAACAAGGCGCCGCAGAAGCAGCGCGCCACGTCCGCAACCACCGACTCTGGGAGATCTACCTCATCACACGCGCCGACATCGCCCCCAACCACGTCGACCGCGACGCCGACGAAGTCGAGCACGTCCTGGGCACCGACATGGTCGCCCAACTCGAGCAACTCGTGAAATTACCACTACCCAAACGCGCCGTGCCCGCAAGCCCACACGGATAAACACCAAGGCCAACCACCCATGCAGTGGACACACGAAATAGATACCTGGATCGTCGTCATAGGCGTGCTGTGCTCACTCTCCTGCGCACTGCTGGGCAACTTCCTGGTCCTGCAACGCATGAGCATGATGGGCGACGCCATCAGCCACGCCGTCCTGCCAGGCCTAGCCGTCGCCTTCCTGATCACCGGCAGCCGCTCCAGCGTCGCCATGCTCACAGGCGCCGTCATCGCGGGACTGCTCACCACCCTATTCACGCAATGGGTCCAAGGCTTCGGCAAGGTCGACCGCGGCGCCGCCATGGGCGTCGTCTTCACGTCCCTCTTCGCCATCGGCCTGGTGCTCATCGTACAAGCCGCCGACAGCATCGACCTCGACCCAAACTGCGTGCTATACGGCGCCATCGAGCTCGCACCGCTCGACGACACGCTATTCTTCGGTAGCCGCGTCCCCCGCGCCGTCCCGCTCCTGGCCCTCGTCTTGCTGGTGAACGCAGCCGTGGTCGCGCTCTTCTACAAAGAGCTCAAAATCAGCTCCTTCGACCCCGCCCTCGCCACCGCGCTTGGCATCAACGCCAACGCCATGCACTACCTGCTCATGGTCCTCGTCGCCGTCACCGCCGTCGCCTCGTTTGAGATGATCGGGAGCATCCTCGTCATCGCCATGCTCATCGTCCCCGCCGCCGCCGCCCACCTGCTCACAGACCGCCTGGGCGCCATGATCGCCGTCAGCCTCGTCTTCGGCGCCGCAAGCGCCGCACTGGGCCACCTCGCCGCCATCACCGTCCCGCCCCTGCTCTTCACAGGCGTACAAGACACCACCACCTCCGGCATGATGGTCGTCGTCGCCGGCGTCCTCTTCGGCACCACCGTCCTGCTCGCCCCCCGCCACGGCGCTATAAGCAAAGCCTGGCACCGCTGGGCGTTCAGCCTACGCATGCTCAAAGAAGACGCGCTGGGGCTGCTCTACCGCTTCGAAGAACTGCCCTCACCCCCCGGGCCCGTGTCCATCGTCACCATGCTCTGCCACGCCAAACGCACAGGCCCGCTCCTGGCACGCCTGGCCGTCATAAGACTACTCGCCGAGGGGAAACTACAGCGGCAACGCAACGGGTACACACTCACCGCCGCCGGGCGCGACCAAGCCGCGGGCCTCATCCGCGCACACAGGCTCTGGGAAAGCTACCTCGTCGACCGCATCGCGCTGCCCGCCGACCACGTACACCGCACCGCCGAAGGCCTGGAGCACATCACCACCGAATCACTAGCCCAAGCCCTCTACGAACGAACCGGGCACCCCGCCACAGACCCGCACGGCAAGGCAATCCCCAACCCAGATCACAAACAAAACTAATCAGTAACCGCCCGCCACGAGCCGTCCGCCTCAGGCGGATCAGGGAGCCGGGTGCCACGACACAGTCTGCTGTGTAGTGCGATCTAAAAACTGTCGGGTGCCACGACACAGTTCTGACTGTGTAGTGCGATAAAAAAAACGACTACCAACGCGCCACAACCAACCCTAAACCCGCTCAATAAACACCGCGTCCGCCATCACCGTGTTATTCGCGTCGTTCGATAGCTCAACCACAAGCGTGCTGCCCGTGATCGTGACCGTGTCGATGTCTTCCCAGTTGCTGTTTGACACCGTCCGGTCGTTCGGCGCTTGCGTCATATCAATATCAACCGTGGTCAGCGGCGCCGCGCCGTCCTTGATGGTGAACGGCGCATCCGTCGCGCCGTTGCTCGCAGGCGGGTAAGTCGTTGACACCCGGTACTGACCCGCCGCCAGCCCCGTAAACGTCCACGTCGCCACCCGGCTGCCGTTGCCTTTCGCCGTCGGGCGGTAGCTGCCCCCGCGACCCGTGTGCGTCGCCGTGTTCCACGCGCCAACCACACCAAAACCCGCGTCGGTGTTGTCGATAATATATTGCGAGCCCACCGTACCCGACACCGTGAAGTTAAAAGTACCTTCGTCCGCGTCGTTGTTCGTGAAAGACACCGTCCCGCTTGGCGTGCCCGGCGCCGAACCGTCGAGCTGCACCACAAACGTCGTCGACGCGCCCAACGCCAAGCTCGTCGAACCAAAATTCGACGACAAGCTAAACCCGCTGGGCAAGCTGAACGACCCGCTGCTAAGCGTCAAAGTGCTGCCGCCCACGTTGATCACCGTAAACGCCCGCGTCACCGGCGTGCCCAGGCCCGTCGAACCGAAGGCAACGCTCCCCGAACCGTCCGCCAACACCGCACCGTCGGCACGCAGCACCTCGATCTCCGCGCCCGCCGGGATGTCACCGACCCGCTCGATCATCACCGCGTCGGCCATCACCGCGTTGTTCGCGTCGTTCGATAGCTCAACCACCAGCGAAGTGCCCGTGATCGTAACCGTCGTGATGTCCTCCCAGTTGCTGTTCGACACCGTCCGGTCATTGGGCGCCTGGGTCATGTCCATATCCACCGTCGTGATCGTGGTCGCACCGTCCTTAATCGTGAACGGCGCGTCCGTCGCGCCGTTGCCCGCAGCCGGCCACGTGCCCGACACCAGGTACTGACCCGCCGACAGGTTGTTGAACGTCCACGTCGCCACCCGGCTGCCGTCGCCTTTGGCCGTCGGGCGGAAGCTGCCCCCGCGACCCGTGTGAGTCGCCGTGTTCCACGCGCCCACCACCCCAAAACCCGCGTCGGAGTTGTCGATAATAAGCTGAGCGCCGACCGTCCCCGACACCGTAAAGTTAAAAGTACCCTCGTCCGCGTCGTTGTTCGTGAAAGACACCGTCCCGCTGGGCGACCCCGGCGAAGACCCGTCGAGTTGCACCTCAAACGTCGTCGACTCGCCCAACGCCAGGCTCGTCGAACCAAAGTTCGACGACAAGCTAAACCCGCTGGGCAAGCTGAACGACCCGCTGCTAAGCGTCAGCGAGCTGCCGCCCACGTTCGTCACGGTAAACGTCTGTGTCACCGGCGTCGCCAAGTCCGTTGACCCGAAGTCCACGCTCCCCGACCCGTCCGCCACCACCGTGCCGTCCGCCAGCATCACCTCGATCTCAGAACCCGCCGGGATGTCACCGATCCGCTCGATCATCACCGCGTCAGCCATCACCGTGTTGTTCGCGTCGTTGGAAAGCTCAACCACCATCGTGGTCCCGGTCAGCGTCACCGTGGCGATGTCCTCCCAGTTGCTATCGGACACCGTCCGGTCGTCGGGCGCCTGGGTCATGTCCATATCCACCGTCGTGATCGTGGCCGCACCGTCCTTAATCGTAAACGGCGCGTCCGTCGCCCCGTTGCCAGCCGGCGGGTAAGTCGTCGACACCCGGTACTGACCAGCCGTCAGGTCGCTGAACGTCCACGTCGCAACACGGCTGCCGTCGCCCTTGGCCGTCGGGCGGAAGCCGCCGTCGTGGCCCGTGTGCGTCGCCGTGCCCCACACGCCGACCACACCAAAGCCCGCGTCCGTGTTGTCCACGATGAGCTGAGCGCTCACCACGCCCGACACCGTGAAGTTAAAAGTACCTTCGTCCGCGTCGTTGTTCGTGAAAGACACCGTCCCGCTGGGCGACCCCGGCGAAGAACCGTCGAGTTGCACCACAAACGTCGTCGACTCACCCAACGCCAAGCTCGTCGAACCAAAGTTCGACGACAAGCTAAACCCGCTGGGCAAGCTGAACGACCCGCTGCTAAGCGTCAGCGAGCTGCTACCCACGTTCGTCACGGTAAAACTCTGTGTCACCGGCGTCGCCAGGTCGGTCGAGCCGAAGTCCACGCTGCCCGACCCGTCCGCCACGTCGGTGCCGTCAGCCAGAGATACCTCGATCTCAGAACCCGCCGGGATATCGCCGATCCGCTCAATCATCACCGCGTCAGCCATCACCGCGTTGTTCGCATCATTCGAAAGCTCAACCACCATCGTGGTCCCGGTCAGCGTGACCGTGGCGATATCCTCCCAGTTGCTATCCGACACCACCCGGTCGTCGGGCGTCTGCGTCATGTTCATATCAACGGTGACAATCGCGGTCGCACCGTCCTTGATCGTAAACGGCGCGTCCGTCGCCCCGTTACTCGCAGGCGGGTAAGTCGTCGACACCCGGTACTGACCCGCCGTCAGGTCGCTGAACGTCCACGTCGCAACACGGCTGCCGTTGCCCTTGGCTGTCGGGCGGTAGCTACCCCCCCGGCCCGTGTGCGTCGCCGTGTTCCAAGTACCCACCACCCCGAAGCCCGCGTCCGCGTTGTCCACAATCACCTGAGCGGTCACCGTGCCCGATATCGTGAAGTTGTACGTGCTCTCGTTCGCGTCATTGTTGGTAAACGACAGCGTCCCGCTGGGCGTGCCCGCTGAGGACGCGTCCAACTGAACCGTGAACGTGGTCGACGCGTTCGCCGCCAGCGTCGTCGACCCGAAGTTCGACGACAAGCTAAAACCCGACGGCACGCTGAAAGACCCGCTGTCGAGCGTCAGCTCGCTAGCGCCCGTGTTCGTCACGGTAAACGTGTGGGTGACCGCCTCACCCACGATCGTCGACCCGAAGTCCACGCTCCCCGACCCGTCCGCCACTTCCACACCCTGATCATCCGTAACCTTTATCTCCGGCGCGTCGGGTGCCATCGCCAATATCCCCTCAGCAAGGGCCACCACGTCGATCCTGCTGAAATCCAACCCCGTGTTCGTCACGTTGTCGTTTTCGTCGTCACCGTCGTTGACGGTCACACCCGTGTCGTCCAGAAGCGTTCGAAACTCCGCCAGCGTCAGCCGCCTGCCGATCTCCTGCACCGCCAACTGCTGCGCCAGCACCGCCACCCCCGCCACGTGCGGAGACGCCTGGCTCGTGCCGTGCATCGTCACAAGGCCCGCCCCGGGGCCCGCGCCGGTAATCGGTGCGCCCGGCGCGAACGTATCCACGAGCGTCGCGTGACGCTGCGAAAACGGCGTGATGTGGTCGGCCCCGGTCGTGAACGCCTTCGCGCCGCTGGCATACGTCCACGTGCCGCCCACGTTCGAGTCGTACACCGCGCCGACCGTCAGCGTGTTCGCGTCCGCAGCCGGGTAGCTCACACCCGGAACGCTGCTGTGTGTGAAAAAATCATTCCCCGCAGCCGCCACCACCAACACGTCCATCGCCGCCAGCGCCGCGAACTCGTCCGACACCCCGTACAGCGCCTTGGTCGTGCCGAAGTTGCCGTCGTCCCCCAGCGAAAGATTCACACTCGCGATGTTGTAAGTCACCGCGTTGTTCACCACCCACTGCAACGCGCTCTCCAGCCACCCGAAGCTACCGCTCCCGTTATCGCCCAGCACCTTCAGGTGGATAATGTCCGCGCCCGGGGCCATGCCCGTGTACGTCGAGTCGGAAGACGCCACAATGCTCGAAACGTTCGACCCATGTCCCTGCACGTCCCCGGCCCCGCCGCTGCCCGTAAAATCTTGCGTGTAAACGATCCGGTCCGAAACGCCGTCGCTGTTCGCGTCCGCGCCGAAAAACGGGTCGTCCAAGTCGATGCCCGTGTCCATGATCACCGTCGCGAACCCGCTGCCGTCGATCCCCGTAAATCGGTTGTCAACCCTGAAGTCGTCGATGCGGATAAGCGGCCCCGACACATTGCTCTGAATGCCGATCTCGCCCGCCGGGATGACCATATCCGTCGGCGCGTAGATTGGGATATCGGAATTGGTGGTCGTCACCTGCTCCGCCAGCAGCGTCGCCAGTTCGGTGTTGTTAAACCCCACTGCCCCGTCGCTGATACCGACGAACCGGAACCCGCCGCCGCCGTCGGACGCCGACTCACCGCCCGCCCCGCCCCGCGCCACCTTCAACTGGCGTGGCTGCGCAACCGCGGGCGAAGACGAACCCGCTACACCCTGTTCAACAAAAACACCCACCGCCGCGCCGCCCAACACCGCGTCAAACGGGTCCGTGTCAAGAAGCGGCGCACCGCTGAGCAGCGTCCGCTGCTCCAAAGCCTCCAACCCTTCATGGGTGTACACACCCCCACGCCGCGCGCCACAAGCCAACCCCCCGCGAGTCCGCCGATTGACGCTGCGCGTATGCCTGGCTCGGCGGAAACCGAACCGCTTAAACCACTGGATCATCTGCCTCCACTCCTTAGGTACGCCCCTCAACCCGGACATGCCCGCAAGACCGCGGGGACGGGTTATCGAACTCTGCTTGCCCGCCGAAGCGGGCAGACCCCCAAACCCTGGATCGCCTCGAAACACAATCCGCCCAGCGGAATTTCGGCACGTTGCGTAAGCCGATGTGGGCAATCAAGCCCGGCTAGGTGGGATTAGCGCAATACGGGTGGCACAACCGCGCACAGCGTTAAATACCGCAAAGTTGATCAATGAAACCAACCGCCGGAAGCGGGGCGGGTTAGCCCCACGCAAAACCCGTGATGGCCCGCTCTCTCCCCACCCCCACGCGCCCGCGAAGAACACCCGTCCGGTAAGCTCCAACCCCCCGGCAATCGCGGAACCCCGCCTCCCCCGCGCCGCTACGGCAGGGTGCTGATCATATGCCCATCAGCGTCGTATACCGCCACCACAGACCCCGTGTGCGGACCGCTCACCTGAATCCCCGCGCTGTCTGGCGAAGGCTTTAGTTGAACGCGAGACTCACCGTCCGTATCACGCAGCAGCAAATAAGAGCCCTGCGCCCCCGTGCCAAAACGCGTGTAGGCGCCCGTCTCTTCTACGCCCATCGTCAGCCTGCTATACCCCTCCATACCCCCGACACACGACAGCGTTAAACCGTGTTTATGGACCTCCGTGTGGTCTTGATCGCCCGCGCCTTGCGCATCGGTCCCCAGCGCCAAGCCGCTCCGCGCCCCGGTCACCCCCAGCCGAGCTCGCTCAAATTTATCAGCCGTGTACAGACGCAACGCCGTGCCCTTCTCGTCCAGCTCCAGCCGGGCACGCTCCGTGTTGTTGTCACCGAACAACGCCAAGCCCGCGTGGCCGTCCTTCACATAAACCGCCGCGCTCCGCTTGCCCGCCCGGTCGTACAAGTACAAACCCACGCGCCCGTCTTCCTCTTCGTCCGCGCCCAGAAACGCGCGGAGCTTGCTGTCACCGTCAAACAGCAGCACCCGACGCCCACGCAGCGTCTGCGTGCGGGGGTCTTCCGCCGCGCCGCTCAGCCAAGGCCAAGCCACACCAGCCACCGCGATCAACAGAAACACACGCACCCACCGGTTCTGCCGTTCCAATTTATCCACACGCAATGCCCAGGTATCAATGTCCAATGTCAAGCTCCCTGAATAATGACGGGGCGGTAAGCACCCATGCAGCCAACCATACGAACCAAGCACGGGTCGCGGTCGCCCAGCCCCGGATGGCCGCCCGCAAAATAAAGCTTATAGGATCATAAACGATTGCCGTGCCGCATCAACACCCCAGCCCAAACGCCCCGCGAGCCCAAACACCCACCGCGGCACAGACCGCCCACACAACCCGAAAACGACGCACACCAACTGCCCAACAACCCCCCGGAACCACCCCGGAACCACCCCGGAACCATCCCGGAACCATCCCGGAACACCCACACACACACGTTCTGAGTCAAGCAGCCGCACAGCCTGTCCGAAAACACATAAAGGCTGTGCCGCCGCACCGATAACAAAACCGCCCCGCGGACGAACCATGGGCATACCCGATCACATGAACCTACCCATCGAGCACGGCCTACCCCTGCTCGAATCCGCCGCCGACCGCAACCTCTCCGTCGAGCTGCACGTGTTCAACCGCACCGGCGAGTTCTTCGCCGCCAAGGCACGCGTCCTAGCCATTGACGACAAACTCATCTACCTCGAACAGCCACAGTGCGTCGACCCCACCGCACGCCTCAGCCCAGGACGCGACGTGGAGGTCTACGTCCTCGCGCAGGACAAAATATTCACCTTCCAGTCAAAAATCGTGGAGACAGGCCACACCGTCAAGCTCAACGATCAGACGGATATTGAAGGGATCAGCATCGCCAAGCCCGTCGCCGTCAGGGAAGGGCAACGCCGACACGACTACCGCGTGTCGCTCGCCGCCATCGACCCCATCACCGTCCACGTCGCCGAGGCCGCCGACGATACCACCACCGCGCTCCCACAAGAGCACAACCGGCTCACCGCCCGGCTGACCAACCTTTCCAGGAGCGGCTGCGGCGTGCTGATCCAATCCAAGCCCCACGAGTGGCTAAAAGTCGGCCGCTCCGTGGCGCTGGTCTTCCAACTACCCGGAGAGCCCCAAGACTCAGCCTTCCAAGCCGAGCTATGCCAACTCCACCGCGTCCTAGACGGACAAGCCACCCGCCTAGGCCTGCGGTTCTTAGATTGGCCAAGCAAAGCCGCCCTAACCCAGTCGCTCCGACCCGTCGAACGATTCATCGCGCAACGACAACGCCAAGTCGCCAAACGCCGATCAAACGTCGCCTAACACCACACCAAACCAGCGTCGGCTGCCACGACACAGCCCGCTGTGTCGTGCGATCCACAATTTGATACAGACAAAACAAACCCCCGTCGGTCGCCACCCGCTCTAACCATCAAAGCCAACAAAAAAAAACGACCGGCCGGGTGGCACGGCTTGCTTGCAAGCCGTGAAATGTGGCTCCGCCATGACACCTGTCACCAAATAGCATGGCGGATAATGACGCCAGTTGCTCTATAGCACGTTGCATTTATAAATTTGATTGACTGGGTGGCACGGCTTGCTTGCAAGCCGTGAAATGCGGGTTCGCCATGTCAACGACCACCGAACATCCATCAAAGATAATCACGACAGGTGCTCTAGCCATCAAAGCCAACAAAAAAACCGACCGGCGATAAGCCGGTCGGTTTGATCCCGTCTATTAACCCGCGGTTTTCCGTAAGAAAACCCGGTTCTTATTTTAGAACAGCAACTGGAACTGCGTCCGCAGTGCGAACTGGTCGTCCGCAGCCGCGGCGTCCGTCAGCAAGCCGAGCCCGCTGCTGCCGCCCACGTTGCTTAGCGAGTTCAACGCCCACACCAAGTCGGTCGTGAACTTCGCCGCGTGCTTCTTGATGTAGTAGTTCGCACCGACCGTGACCAAGTTCACCTGGTGCGTGGCGTCTGGGTCGATCAGCTCCCAACGCACGAAAGGCTCGAGCTTGTCGGGGATGATCATATAACCACCCTGGATCACCATGCCATACGCGTCGATGTCGCTACCGCCGCCCACCACATTGAAGTGAGCGCCCATTACCGCGGCGTACAGGTTCATGCCGTCAGATTCAATCGACCCATCAAGGGTCCAAGCCAAAAACTCGTCATACCCAACCGCGGCACCCGGGTTGAAGGGTGAGCCGGCCGCCAGCACGCCGGACGCCTGGCTGTCACCGGTCTCAGCGATCTCATAGTGAACCGCCGCACCAATGAACACCGCCTGCTGCTCGCCAGACCAAGCGCTGAAGTCTTTCATCTGGCTCCACTCGCCGGCCAGCTTCATGTCCATCCTGCCGCCAAACGCAATGTCCGACGCGTCGTTTTGGAAGTCCGACACAGCCCCGACCTCGCCGTTATTCGCGCCGTCGTTGATGGTGACGGTAAAGATCGTGCTGTCGTCAGCCTCGATCTTGGCCCACACACCCTGGATACGACCGCCCGTGAACAACTCGTTTACCAGCGAACGCTCAACCGTCAACTGCTTGGAGCTGCTCGTCCCCTCTTCACGCAGGAACGGGCCCTTGCTCTGGCCGGCATAAACCGTCACGTTGTCCATCCACTGATAACCAACCCACGCATAGTCCAAGTCGATGTTCTGCGTGTTCCGGTTGGTCTGGATGCCAACGCCGTATTTGATCTTGGGCGAACCGACGTGACCCTTGAAGCTCAGCTTCGCGCGGCGGAACTGAAAACCGCCCTCGTCCTCATCAGCGCCGGGCGCCCGGTCTGTTGAGTTGTAAATGTAGCGGAACTGGAGATGACCACCGACATTTAAAACAAAGCTGCCGTCCTCCGACGCCAGGAAGAACGACTTCCCGTCGTGGCCAGCCACCGCGCCGCTAGCCATCAGGCTCGCACGCGTGTCCGCGTCGGACAACACCTCGCGGATCAAACCCTTGACTTCCTCGGCACGCCTATCGTTCAGCCACGTGTCGCTCTGCTTCGCTTCAAGCTCCGACAAGCGGGCCTTGAGTGTCTGAAGCTCAGACCGCAGTGCCGATTCACTCGACCCGCCCGTGGTCTCGCCACTGGCCAGGCTAGCCAACCCCAACGTTAAGCCGACACCCACAGCGAAAAATTGCGAGCTACTGTTCATAGGACCAAGTCTCCTTTTATGATTGAAACCGTACGACAGACGTTACCATTAGTTTAGTGATTGTGATACAGCGTTATAAACGAATTAATGAGTTTGATCTCCGTTCGCTGTCTAGCAACGCCCGCGACAATATCACAACCAACTTAAAATGCAACCCAAGCACGACGCCCACCAAGCCGTGCACAACGCCTTCCAACACAACCCCACCACCGTGAACACGCAGGCACGCAGCGCCACCAGCCGACCCGACCACCAAACAACACCGACCATATTCCACCAACGACCTAACTACATCAAGCGCCCGCCCAACGGCGGCACAACCACAGCCGCCAAAGAAAACGACAGTTATTTCACCGCCACTCCACACAAAACCAACACCCACCAGCCGACCCGACGCCCCAACTTGACATCCGATTGGAAAGCCGTACCATTGCTCTATTGGGCCTAGGGCTCACCGGGTGCTATCAATCGCCCCGGATCAGCCGATCTTTGACAAGTAAACAGTTGGAAAACGCTACAAGGATGTGCCCCCAACGCGGGATCAAAGCCGCGATGTGGGGGAACAATGTCCCCAATTCTTTGTCCGTATGCCTACCCGATATAAAGCGTAAAACACTTTTTTCGGAGGGTATACGGTCGTGCTTATCCGGCAGGTGTGCCGGTTAAGTATTGAGTTTAGCTATTTATTAGCTAAACTCGCGACCCGTCTCACCGCCCCCCTTAAAAAGGGGCGGTATAGGACGACAGGTCTAACTCAAATCGACGCTTAAGCGTCAGCGGAGGCTTCGGCCACCACTGACGTGTGCGACGAATTTAAATTGAAGAGTTTGATCCTGGCTCAGATTGAACGCTGGCGGCATGGCTAAAACATGCAAGTCGAACGCGAAAGTGGGCTTCGGCCCGCGAGTAGAGTGGCGAAAGGGCGAGTAATGCGTTTCTAACGTACCCCAGGGTCGGGGATAGCTCACCGAAAGGTGAATTAATACCCGATAAACCCACGCACCGCATGGCGTCGTGGGCAAAGGCTTGCTGCCCTGGGAGCGGGGAACGTGCTATCAGGTTGTTGGTGAGGTAACGGCTCACCAAGCCTAAGACGGCTAGCGGGTGTGAGAGCATGACCCGCCGCATCGGGACTGAGACACTGCCCGGACTCCTACGGGAGGCTGCAGTAACGAATATTCCGCAATGCGCGAAAGCGTGACGGAGCAATGCCGCGTGCAGGATGAAGCCCCTCGGGGTGTAAACTGCTGTCAGGGACTAGAAACACAATGATCATTCCCAAAGGAAGAGCCGGCTAACTCTGTGCCAGCAGCCGCGGTAATACAGAGGGCTCAAGCGTTAATCGGTGTCACTGGGCTTAAAGGGTGTGTAGGCGGGCCCGTAAGTGTCATGTGAAATCCCACGGCTCAACCGTGGAACTGCATGGCATACTGCGGGCCTTGAGGTCAGTAGAGGCTGTCGGAACTCTAGGTGTAGCGGTGAAATGCGTAGATATCTAGAGGAACGCCAAAGGTGAAGACAGGCAGCTGGGCTGAATCTGACGCTGAGACACGAAAGCGTGGGTAGCGAACGGGATTAGATACCCCGGTAGTCCACGCCCTAAACGATGTGTACTAGATCGCGGAGGTTTTGACGCCATCGCGGTCGAAGCAAAAGTATTAAGTACACCGCCTGGGGAGTACGGTCGCAAGATTAAAACTCAAAGGAATTGACGGGGGCTCACACAAGCGGTGGAGCATGTGGCTTAATTCGAAGCAACGCGAAGAACCTTATCCTGGGTTTGACATGTATGGATTAACTCCTAGAAACAGGAGCCACACCCTCGGGTGGAACATACACAGGTGCTGCATGGCTGTCGTCAGCTCGTGCTGTGAAGTGTCGGGTTAAGTCCCTTAACGAGCGCAACCCCTGTCGTTAGTTGCTAGCAGGTAATGCTGAGGACTCTAGCGAGACTGCCGGCGTCAAGTCGGAGGAAGGTGGGGATGACGTCAAGTCCGCATGGCCTTTATGCCCAGGGCTGCACACGTGCTACAATGGCGTGAACAAAGCGACGCGATACGGCAACGTGGAGCAAATCGCAAAAAACACGCCCCAGTTCAGATTGTGGTCTGCAATTCGACCACATGAAGTTGGAATCGCTAGTAATCGCGTATCAGCTACGACGCGGTGAATACGTTCCTGAGCCTTGTACACACCGCCCGTCAAGTCATGGAAGCCGGTAGTACCCGAAGCCGCCACGTTTCAGTGGTGTCGACGGTAAGATTGGTGACTGGGACTAAGTCGTAACAAGGTAGCCGTAGGGGAACCTGCGGCTGGATCACCTCCTTTCTAAGGGATAATTTAGGCGTGAGACATGGTTGGTATCGGGGACGCCGCCAACCATTACCCCTGGAGTTTGTGCTTGGAGTTTTCTGAGTGCGGCTTTAGGGGGGCAGGGAAACCTGCCTTACGAACGTCAACACAGCCTTGTCTTGGAGCCGAGAGGTTTTGGGATAGTGACACGGTGACGTGTCGCCAACAGCGGATTTTCCAACTGTTTACTTGTCAGGGATCGACTCTTTATGAACCCGCCGATTTCGGCGGGTTTTTGTTTGGGGTGAAGGGGGAGCCCACGGGTGGAATCCGTGGGCTTCGTTGTTGATGGGACGCACGGCGGACTCGCTACTCTCGCTGGCGGTCTCACCCGGCGGTCCACTGTTCCTGGGGCACGCTTCGCTTAGCCCCAGCCACCCGTGGGTTTTTTATTTGGGGTTGAATATGACGCCTGGTACTGTATCAGTGTAAGTGTTTGAGAAAACAGAAAGACCGGAGTTACCAAGCGAGCCCTCACCTGATGGGGTGTGGACAAAAGTTCGCCTTGAGCTTCGCAGGTGGTTTGAGAGCGAAGCTCCCTCACTACTTCTTCTTTACGAGGGAGCAGTGTTACTGTTGCATGAGAAACAGGTTCCTGGACGGCACCATTTCATCAGCCATGCTGCCCGTGACATTCTAAATATTCTACCTCGCATTATTGATCCAAGCAGCACCGGCCCCAGATTGGATTACTACAAGCATCTCAAAAAAATTGACTCGCATTGGCCTAGGAATGAACTTGTGGAATCAAACTCAAAGGCGAATACTGCAAACACTGATTCTGTCTCGATCGCACGACAAGCGTTTGTTCACGTAGACCAACTTGTCCAAGAACACCGTAATCATCCAACACAACGAAAACGAAGCGAGATATTAATCCGGGCGTTATTTCGACTAGCAGGTATCCCGGCGTTTGAGGTAGATCGGATAGCGGGCGAAGTCTTTGCCGAACAGAAATGGTTTATGAGGCACACCCATGGTCGAAAGAAAGTAGCTGACGCACTCAATGATGATGAGCTAAAAAAACACTTCTTAAACGTAGAGCATGCCCTGCATAGTATTGTCGGGCATTATTTTACAGGTACTGAGCCAATCGATGCCCTCCTTAAAGAAGCCAACAAGTGATCAGGTCGATGCAGCGATCCGGTTGTTAGGTTCGCCGCACCATGAGCGATATTTTTTCGATCGGCTTGAGAACCCTAATTGGATCAAGCCCCTGAAAAACCGTGGCTTCTTCAGTAATCCCCCTCGCGTAGAGCGGGTTGAGGGGGGTGGCGTGCGTTATTCAAATTGGCCGGCTTCAAAATATCTGGTGCGGATGGCACCTCTGGCACCCGATGAGGTGGTGGAGATCTTACTGGGGGTAGAGACGGACAACTGGTCGGTCGCTAATGACCTGTTGGATGCGGCGAAGGCGATGCCTGTGTCTGACGCGGTGAAGTTGGTGCCGAAGGTTGTGAGGCTGGTGGCGGATGGGGTGTTGTGGCACGATCTGCATGACGTTGCGGAGTTGTGCGCGAAACTGGCGAAGGAGGGGGAGGCTGATGCGGCGGTTGATCTGATGCGGGGTGCGTTTCGGTATGACTGGGGAAAAGAAAAAGAAAGTAGGTGGCAACGGGATGATTACTGGTATCCCAAAGAGCTGAACGAAACGGTTATCCCGGTGTTGGTAGGTGTGCGGGCGGGGGCGTTGGTGGAGCATCTGCTGGGAGAATTAGCGAGCGGGATCGAGGCTGATCCGCGTAGCGATGAGTCCTCACCCATCTGGCGGCCGGCGATCGAGGAGCACGGGCAGAACAGCGATTTTGACGTGAAGTCGAAGCTGGTGGGGTGCGTTCGGCAGGCGCTTGAAGCGGCGGTCGAGGGTGGTCATCTGGAAATTGAATATGTGCTGTCTCTGGTCGAAAAACGGCCTTATTTGGTCTTCAAAAGGATTCGTGTGCATTTGGTGCGTGTGTTCGCGGAGCGGGTGCCTGATTTGGCTAAACAGATCATGATGGACAATGGGGTGTTCAACGACACTTATCTCCAGCACGAATACGCGATGTTGGTACACGATCGGTTTGGGTTGCTCACTGATGAAAAACAGACGGAGTGGCTGGGTTTGGTGGATAGCGGGCCGGAGGCTTTCGCCCCTGATTTTTATGGCGACGAGAAGGATGAGAAAAAACGTAAGCGGTGGAGAGAATGGTGGGTGTATCGGAGGCTGTCGTGGATCAAGCCGCATCTAGACAAGGAGCGGCTGATATTCGTTGAAAAGATGGAGGCGGAGGAGAGGGAACATGGGAGCACCTTTTTCCCTTACTTTTCCTCGGGTGCCCAGACGGTGGCACATGAGAGCCCGTTCACAATAGAGAAACTCGTGGCGATGGGATTTGAGAAAGCGGTTGAGGCGGTGTCTTTGTGGCGGCAGACGCCTGGTGCATCGTGGCGAGACGAGCCGACCTACGAGGGGCTGGCAAGCCGGTTTAAGGACTATTGCGGGTCCGATGTCAAGGCGTTTTCCGGTAAGGCGGGGGTGATGAGAGAGCGGCACCCGGTGTATGTAAATTCATATTTGCAAGCCATGACCCAAGCGATCAAGGAAGGAGAGGTTATTGACGTGGGGGCAGTGCTCGGGCTGTGTCGGTGGGTCGTGAGTCGGCCGGTTGATGAGGCGTTCGCCCTTCCCGGCGCCGAAGAGGAAAGACTCGTAGACCGTGGTTGGCAATGGACGTGGGACACGATCGCTGATCTTGTTCAGGAGGCTTGCAAGGCGGGGTTGCCGCAGGAACACCGCGATGATGTTTGGGCTGTGGTTGAGAAGCTGACGGAGGGCGGAGAGGGATCGTACCTTGTCACAAAGCTGGAGGAGGCGGATATTCGGGTGGAGGACTTTGTGACGTATGCGCTGAACGCTCCGCAGGGCAAGGCGATGCTGGCGGTGATGGCGTATGCGAGGTGGGTGGGTAACGCGGTGGCGACGGGGGAGGGTGAGCCGAAGGTGATTGAGAAAGGGTTTGAGGAGATGCCGGAGGTGCGGAAGCTTCTCGAAGCGAAGTTGTCGCCGGAGGATAAGGGCGGTTTTGCGGCGAGGGCGGTGTATGGGTGGCAGTTGGGGCTGCTGTATTGGATCGACAAAGCATGGCTTGGTGAGTGGGCGGGGAAGATATTTGATCTAAAGCGCATCAAAGAAGAGCCGGCGCGGGCGTATGGGTGGGCGGCTTGGAATACGCTTTTGATGGCGGTTCGGCCTCATGTTGAGTTTTACAAGATTTTGAAGGATCAGTTCAGCTACGCGGTGGATCAGGCGGGGGATATTAAGGTGGAGAAAGGGGGCTACGATCGGCCGTTTGATCGGCTGGGCGAGCATTTGATGATTCTCTACGGGCGGGGTGATCTTGGTGGGCTGGATGATGATGGTGGGATTATCAAGCGGCTGCTGACGGGGGCGGTGGAGCCTGTGCGGACGCACACGATCGGGTTCGTTGGGAACAGTTTGAGGGAGCACAACGAGAAGCTTGGGCAGGAGGTGTTCGAGCGGTTTGAAAAATTGTGGGACTGGTATTGGGAGGAGGTCGGGCGGACGGACGCGGAGGGTGATCCGACGAGTTCGGCGTTTGGGTGGTGGTTCGTTTGTGGTGGGTTTAGGAAAGAGTGGGCATTGGAGCGGTTGGAGCGGTTCGTGGAGGTGGTACCGAAGGCGGAGCCTGATTCATTGATTGTGAAGCGGCTGGCTGAGGTGTGTGATGATGATGATGATGATGATGATGATGATGATGATGATGATGATGTAGACCTGCCGCGGGCAGCGAGAATTTTGGAGCGGATGGTGGAGGGAGACGACGAGGGGTGGCGCGTGCATGGGTGGAAGGATGAGGCGAAGGAGGTGCTGGGGAAGGCGATGGAAGATGGTGGGGAGGCGAGGGAAACGGCGGAACGCGTGATTGATCGACTCGGACGGCGAGGGTTTGTGGAGTTTGGGGAGTTGTTGGGTAAGTGAGGCGGGGTTGAGGGGGGTCGGCAGGGGGCACGCTTCGCTTAGCCATCAGGCACACTGATCCAAGTACGCAGAGCATCACACAGTATGACTGTGTGATGGCACCCAGGCTCGTGGCGGGCGGGTGTGTGGGTTTGTTTGAATCTTTTCCGTATCGCACTACGCAGCCTGCGGCTGGGTCGTGGAACCCGACCAAGCTGTCCGGGCGGGGGTGGGCTTACGGGAGGCGGCGGACGATTAAGAAGAAGATCGCTCCCTTGCGGTTGCGGCTCGTGGTGGGCGGGTGTGGGTTTGTTTGAATCTTTTCCGTATCGCACTACGCAGCTTGCGGCTGGGTCGTGGCACCCAATCTTGGGTGAGTTGTTGACGGCCTGACCTTCCCCCCTTAGCGGGCGGGCATGATTCCCGACACTGACAACGGGGTTGTCAGTGCCACCCAATCCCACGGAAATGGAGGGAAGAAACCGCTTCCTGACGGTCGCGGCTCGTGGCGGGTGGGTGTGGGTTTGTTTGAATCTATTCCGTGACCTTCCCCACGTTTGGTGGGCGCGGGTGGGTCGTGGCACCCAAAGTTATGCGAGATGGTGGGTTTCGCTTCCCCCGGAAGCTCTACCCGCCCTACGGGTAAGCTGTCGGGGCGGGTATGGGCCAGGGGCTGTGGGGGGTCGGCAGGGGGCACGCTTCGCTTAGCCATCAGGCACACTGATCGAAGTACAAAGAGCATCACACAGTAAGACTGTGTGATGGCACCCGGCGCCAGCGGCGGAGGTGGGCGGTGATCACCCTACGGCTGCTACTGCTGCGGCCAAGACGTTCGGGCGGGGGCGGACGTACTTGCTGACGGACATTATGCATAGTGGCGATTAGGTGCTGAAGTGCCGGCATGTTGGACGTTAATCTGTTTGCGTCTGGGTCCGGAGACCGCTCCTTTTCAGTCGCGGCTCGTAACGGGCGTTTTTCTATGCCGGGTGCCACGGCTTCAGGCGTAGCCTAAGCCGTGTTGGGGTGGAGTATAGGAGAATTGCTTACGCGCTGGGCTGGTGTGGGGTTTGGGAGAAACACTTCTTATACGGATTCGGAAAAGTTCACGGTCGATGTAAAATCAAGGGAAAACCGCTCCCTGACGGTCGCGGCTCGTCGCGGACGGCTGCGAATTAATCCGAACCCGTATTATCCGTCTGGGTCGGGTGAAGCGGTGGCGCCCGAGTTGGATACGGATTCGAACGGGGGTTGAGTTTCGGTAGGGTTGGGTGTTTTCGCACTGCTTACTCGCCGGGTGAGTGAAGCAGTGGCACCCATGCTTCAGGCGTAGCCTAAGCTGTGTTGGGGGTTGGGAGGGGGATTTGAGCCAAGCTGTCCGGGCAGGCCCGGACCTACTTTTTAAGTTTTGATTTTTTTCGTTTTGCTTCGCCGTAGCGTAGGTTTAGGCAGTGGCGGCATTGGAGTTGGCGTGGTGGGAAGAGGGGTGCGTAGCGGTTTAGTAGGTTGAGGGCGGTTTGGCGGGTGGGGGATTGGGGTGGTGGTGTGCGGTGTGAGGGGTGGCGGGTGTAGGGGGCGTGTGCGTTTAGCCAATGGTGGGCGGTGGGCGCGTCGCGCAGCTCGTCGGGGGTGGCGAGGACGAGGAATAGCTTAAGGAATTTCTTTTTGCAGCGTGGGCAGATGAGGAAGTGCTGAGCGAGTTTTTTGTGGAGGCGCCAGCGCTCGATGGTGATTTCTTGTGACCAGTTGTTGGTTAGGCCTAGCTGTTTGGTGCGTGAGGCGCCGCGGTTTGGGTTTGGGGTGAGTTGGTGGTCTGGCCCGCGGGCGTTGTTTGTTTGGCCTTGGGATGGGTGGCGGTGTGGGTGGTCTGGTGCGGGTTTCATGGCGTTTGATTTAGCGGTTCGGTAGTCGCCGACGAGTGGGCGGGGCGGGCGTTGGTCGTGTAGTGTTGCGAGTGTGTGTGCGGTGAGTGTGGTTGTGGCGGCGGCTTCCCGGCCTGCGAAGGTGGGGGCGGGTTTGAGGGTGGTTGTTGGCCAGAGGTCGGAGGCGCGGACCTCGACGCATGCGGAGCGGTCGAATCGGCCTGCGCGGTTGGTCCATGAGGGCTTGTGGCGGAGCGTGGGCAGTTGCGGTGGGTGGGGGGCGGTCACGGTGAAGTAATTTTATCGGGAGGGGTCGGGGCGTGGGGAGGGTTAGGTCACACCTTGTCCGCCTGAAGGGGATCAAGGTGTGGCACGCGATATGCGGTTTTTGGTGTCTGCACGGCCGACTCGCTTTGCTCGCCGGCCGCGGCAGCCGCCTGTGTGGGTGGTGTTTTTGGGTTGCGGGTGATGCGGACGTGGTTGCGGGTGATTTCTAGTTGTGCGTTGTTGGTTAGGTTGAAGGAGCGTTGGTTGCCTTTTTGGTCGGTGGCGGCGCGTGCGATGGCTTGGAGGGTTTTGGCGCCGAGGCGGTCGTGGTTGGCGCCGGCGTTGATTATTAGGCGGCGGAGGAGGGCTTGTAGTACGGCGGCGGGTAGATGGCGGGCGGCGTTGCGGGAGAGGGATGCGGTTGGTCCTTTGTGTGTGACGTGGGTCTGGGCTTGGTCGGTTTGGCGTTCGATGGCGAGGTGTGTGTGTCGGAGGTGGTCGGCGAGTGTGACGGCTTTTTGCGAGGCGTGAGGGTGGGCGTTGCGTAGGCGTGGCAGGACGTCGCGGCGCAGTGCGGCTCGTAGTCGGGAAGGGTCGGTGTTTGTGTGGTCTTGCCGCCAGGGCTGGTCGAGGTTGGTAAGGAATTGGAGCACGGCGTTGCGGTCGACGGCGAGTAGCGGGCGGATGAGTTTGTAAGGGGTGTGTGGTAGGAGGCGGCGTTTCCAGGCCATACCGCTTAGCCCGCGTACGGAGGCGCCTCGGAGCAGTCGCATGAGGAGTGTTTCGAGTTGGTCGTCGCTGTGGTGGCCTGTGGCGACGTAGTGTGCGTTGAATGCTTGGGCGAGTGATGCGAGGGCTTGGTAGCGTGCGCGTCGAGCGTTTGCTTCGAGGTTGCCGGGTTGTTTTTTGAGGTTGAGGTCTGCGCGGAAGTGTGGGAGTTTTAGCTGTTGTGCGAGTTTTGCGACGAAGGCGGCGTCTGTTTCGGCGTCATTTCGGAGGTGGTGCTGTACGTGGGCGACGGCGAGTTGTAGCGGCCAGCGGCGGCGTTGGGCCAGGGCGGCCAGCACACGGAGGATGGCGACGGAGTCTGGGCCGCCGCTGACGGCGACGAGGACGCGAGCGGTTTGGTTTGGTTTTGCGCAGACCCCGCAGCGTTGTCGCAGTGCGGCTGCGACCGCTTTGACGAACGGGTGCTGGTGGAGGATCATGCGGGGCGTGTCCATGTTTTGATCATACCGCTGTGGGGGCGGCTTGGCATCGCGGCTGTTTTGACCGGTGGCAGTGCGGCGTCTTGCAATGGTGCGAATCGGGCGTGTCGAGACCCAGGCCATGACACCACACCTGTCACAGGCACTTGATTTTTTAAGCGGCAACGACACCGTGACCCATGCGTTATTGGTGCTGGGCGTGGCGTTGATTACGACGTCGCTTCTGATGCGTTACCGCAAGCGTCGCACGAAGAGCCGTGTTGCGGACTCGGTGACGCCTCAGGAGCAGATCGAGCGGGTCCGCCAGCAGCGTGGTATGCGAGGCGATCTGGAGGACCTGATGGTTGAGATTGAGCAGTTGGCCAAGCGATTTTCGGCGCAGCTGGACGCGAAGTCGATGGAGCTTGAGCGGCTGCTTGAGCATGCGGACCGTAGCATCGCGCGGTTGGAGCGTCTGAGGGGTGATGAGGCGGGCGATAGCCGAATGGGCGGTGGCGGCGGGCAGGCCGACGGGTATGGCGGGGTTCCGCAGGCGGGCGTGGGTGTGGGTGAGGCTGGTGGTGGGAATGATGCGTTGGCGAGGTCGGTGTACACGCTGGCGGACCAGGGGCTTGGGCCTGGTGAGATCGCTGAGAAACTGGGCGAGTTGGTGGGCAAGATTGAGTTGATATTGGCGCTTCGTAGCGCTTGATGGGCGGGTGGTCGGTGTTGTGACGGGGCAGGGTGTGTCAAGGCTGGCACGGGTTTGTTTTTATGTGAAGCCGTCCCAAAACCCTAAACGGTAGATCGCCGGCAACGTTCTGACCGTTGCAAACCTCCGCCGTTTGCACTGGCTGACAAGCAACCAGTGGCACACAATTCAACCTCATCAGGGGTTTTGGTATGGCTTCGTGTATTAAATTGTGGATCGCACGACACAGCGGACTGTGTCGTGGCACCCGAGATGCCCGGCAGGAGTGCCGGGCCTACACGGTTTTGTCGTGGCACCCGATATGCCTACCGGGAGCGATTGTGGCGGGCTGATGTCGTAGAATATGGTGGCTGGGGTGTGATTGGGCGGTCGGTGTTGGATCGGTACAGTTCAACTGTGGGAATGATTTAAATGATCCAAGGTCTCTTTACAGCGATGGTGACGCCGTTCAAGGGTGGTCGGGTTGATTACGACCGGCTGTCTGTGAACGTGAGCGATCAGGTTGAGGCTGGCGTTGACGGTTTGGTGCCTGTGGGTACGACGGGCGAGTCGCCGACGCTTAGCCACGAGGAGCACCGGCGGGTGATCGAGCAGGTGGTGAAGGCTGCGAGCGAGCAGCCCCGGAAGGTTCCGGTGGTCGCGGGTACGGGCTCGAACTCGACGGAGGAGGCGACGGCTCTGACGCGTCACGCGAAGCAGGTTGGCGCGGTTGCGGCGCTGATGGTGAATCCTTATTACAACAAGCCTACGCAGGAGGGTTTGTACCGTCACTTCATGGCGGTGGCTGACGCGGTTGACCTGCCTATTGTGCTGTACAACATCCCGGGTCGCACGGGGGTGACGATGACTCCGCAGACGGTGGCGCGGCTGGCGGGGCACCCCCACATTGTCGCGATTAAGGAGGCGACGGGGTCTTTGGATATGGCGTCGGAGATCGCGTCATTGTGTGATATTGCGATCGTGTCGGGCGACGACTCGCTGACGCTGCCTTTGATGAGCGTGGGGGCGAAGGGCGTGATCAGTGTGTTGAGCAACCTGATCCCTCGGCGGGTGAAGGCGTTGGTGGACGCGGCGCGTTCGGGGGACGGCGACACGGCGAGACGTCTGCACCTGGAGCTGTTCCCGTTGTTTAAGATTATGTTCATCGAGACGAACCCGATCCCGATCAAGACGGCGATGTGTATGTGCGGTCTTGACAGCGGTGAGCTTCGGTTGCCGCTGTGCGAGATGTCCGACGCGAACCAGGCGGCGCTGAAGCGGGCGTTGTCGCAGCACGGGGTGCTGGGTCGCAGCGGTGTGGCGGTGTCTTGAGGGGGCGCGGTTTGGCGGCGGGCGTGGGTTTGTTTTATCTGTATTAAATTTTAGATCGCACTACACAGCGGGCTGTGTCGTGGCACCCGAGTACCCGGGGGGGTGGTCAGTTTTCGATGCCGAGGTCTGTTTTGGTGAATAGGCTGTGGAAGGTTAGGGAGGCTGCTTCGATATTTTCTCTGCCGCCTTCGAGGCGGTCGATGACGGCGACGACGGCGGTGACTTTTGCGCCGTTGTCTCTTAGGACACGTGCGGCTTCGATGATCTGTCCGCCTGTGGTGACGATGTCTTCGACAAGCAGGACGCGGTCTCCGGCTTTGAGTCGTCCTTCGAGTTGCTTGGCGGTGCCGTAGTCTTTTTTGCTGTTGCGTATGAGTACGGATGGCTTGTCGCAGGCCATGGCGGCGGCGGTGACGAGTGGGATGCCGCCCAATTCGGCGCCGGCGAGTCTGTCGGCGTCAGTGGCGTGTGTGGCGAGTCGCTGGCCTAGTGCGGTGAGGATGTCGGGCTGTGTCTCGAAGAGGTATTTGTCGAGGTAGTACTTGCTTTTTCTGCCGCTGCGTAGGGTGAAGTCTCCGTGGAGCAGTGCGGTTTCGCGGATGCGGTCGATGAGTTGTTGGTCGGTCATGGTTAGCATTTTTTCTAGAGGTGTGTACGACCAGACGGTTGCGCGATCCAAATCTGTCTCATGCCGGGACCGCTCCCTGACGGTCGCGGCTCGTTGTGTAGCGGTACACCGGATCAAAAAGCACTGGGGAGTATAAGGCTTTTTGGGGTGTTGTTCCGGTTTATTTACGGCATGACTGGTGGGTGGGGTTTGGGTACACTCGCGTGGTAGTGCCCCATGACCTTCACAACCGGTTGATCGTGATTACGGGCGCCAGCTCCGGGATTGGTGCGGCGACGGCGGTTGCTTGCGCTCAGGCGGGTATGGACGTGGTGCTGGCTGCTCGTCGGCTGGACCGGTTGGAGGGGGTGGCGGAGTTGGTTCGCGGGCACGGGCGGCGGGCGCTTGCGGTGGCTTGCGACGTGTGCAGCGACGACGACGTGGCGCGTTTGTTCGAGCGTACGGAGGCGGAGTTCGGTGGGCTTTACAGCGTTTTTGCCAACGCGGGGGTGGGGCTTGCGGCGGCGGTGCTTGACACCACGGACCGGCAGATGCGTGATATTTTCGAGGCTAATTTTTTTGGGACGCTTCGTTGCGTGCGTGAGGCGGTGCCGCTGATGCGTGGCGGCGACGGGGGTGGGCTTAAGGGGCATGTGCTGATCTGTTCTAGCTGTGTTAGTGAGATCGGCCTGCCCAAGCACGGTGCGTATTGCGCTACCAAGGCTGCGCAGGACTGCATTGCGCAGTCGCTGCGGGCGGAGCTTGGGCGGAGCGGGGTTTATGTTAGCAGTGTCCACCCGATCACCACGGACACGGAGTTTTTTAAGAAGACGGTGGAGCGTTCGCCCGGTGACCGGTCGAGGATCAAGTCTCACAAGGTTGTTACGCAGACGGCTCAGCACGTGGCGCGGGGCGTGGTGAATTGCTTGCGCAAGCCTGTGCCGGAGGTTTGGCCGCATATGGCGACGCGGTTTGGGTTGGCGGTTTGCACGGCTTTTCCTCGTGTGACGGCTTGGGCGATGCGCGAGGCGATGCGGCGCGGGTGAGTGAGGGGGGGCAGATCGTGTTCGCACACAGCAGCCCGCCTGAGGCGGATCTATGACCTTCGGCATGCTGTGTGGTATCCGGCGAGATCGATCCTTTGCCTCATGCGGGACCGCTCCCTCACGGTCGCGGCTCGTCTTGGAACCGTACGCCAAATCAAAAACGCGCTAGGTGAGGTCTATGGTTTGTTCGTAGTCGGGGACTGTGACTTTCAGGCCTAGTTTTTCTTTGATGGTTGCGGCTAGCGCTGTGGCGGCGTCTTCTTCGCCGTGTGTTAGGAATAGTTGTTTTGGGGGTTGCTTTGCGGCGGTGAGCCAGTGTAGGAGGTCGTCGCGGTCGCCGTGTGCGCTCATTCCGAAGATCTGTGCGATTTTAGCTTTGACGGGCCAGTGTCGGCCGTGGATGCGGACCTCGGGGTCGCCGTTGACGATCTGCCTGCCGAGTGTGCCTTGGGCTTGGTAGCCGACGAAGAGGATGGTGGCGTTTGGGTTTGTGATGTCGCGTCTTAGGTGGTGCTTGATCCGTCCGCCGGTGCACATGCCCGAGGAGGAGAGGATGATGTTGGTGCCTTTGATGTTGTTGATGGCGATGGATTCTTTTGCGGTTCTGGCGAGTCGTAGAGAAGGGAACTTCAGGTCGGGTGTTTGTCGCTGCTCGAAGTTGCAGCGGCTTTCTTCGTTGAGGTATCGGCAGTAGCGGTGGAAGAGTTCTGTGACGTTGATAGCCATGGGGCTGTCGAGGTAGACGGGCAGGGTTGGGATGCGTTGGGATTCGATGAGTTTGCCCATGTAGTAGATTAGCTCTTGTGCGCGTTCGACGGCGAAGGTGGGTATGACGACGTTTCCTCCGCGCTGGGTGGTGTCGGTGATGATGTTTGCAAGTTGTTCTTCGATGGTGCCTGCGTCTTTGTGGCTGCGGTCGCCGTAGGTTGATTCCATGACGACGCAGTCGGCGGTGTCGAGTGGTGTGGGGTCGTTGATTAGGGGTGTGCTCCACTGGCCGAGGTCTCCGGAGAAGACGATGCGGCGGGTGGCGTTGTTTTGCTTTACGGCGATTTCGAGGAATGCTGAGCCGAGGATGTGTCCGGCTTCGCGGAAGGTGACGGTTACTTGGTCGTTGAGCTGTACGGGTTCGCGGAATTTTACGCCTCGGAACAGTGGGAGGGCTTTTTTGGCGTCGTTGACGGTGTATAGCGGGCTGGCGGTGTGTTTTGGTCGTCGGCCTTCTTTTTGGTGGCGTTTGGCTTTGTACTGTGCGTCTTCTTCTTGTATGCGTGCGGCGTCGAGCATGACGATTTCGGCGAGGTCTACGGAGGGCTCGACGGTGATGATGGGCTTATTGAAACCTTGGCTGACGAGGCGGGGTACGAGGCCGACGTGGTCGAGGTGTGCGTGTGTGAGCAGTAAGAAGTCGATGGATTCGGGCGGGAATGGGGGGTCGTTCCAGTTTCGTTTGAGGAAGGGTCGTTCTTGGAACATTCCGCAGTCGATGAGGATGTTTAGGCCCGCGGCTTCTAGGCGGTAGCGTGAGCCGGTGACTTGCTTGTTGGCGCCTAGGAAGTGTAAACGCACGTGATTTCCCCTTGTTTGGCGGTGCGGTTTGTTTTGCGGTGAGGGGCTATCGTAACCGAGTTGGCGGGTTTGGGCGCGGGGGGCGGTGTGTTTGCGAGCGTGTTGGTCGATCTGTGTTTATACTGATCGGTCGTGGTTGAACCTAAGAGCGTCATCCTGACGAAGATTGTGGCGACGGTGGGTCCGGCGTGTAGCGATGAGGCGGTGCTGGTCCGGCTGATCGAGGAGGGCGCGCGCGTTTTCCGTATTAATTTTTCGCACGGGGGGTTCGAGGGTTTTGAGCGTTCGCTGGCGGCGGTGCGTGGCGCGGCGGAGGCGTCGGGTGTGCATGTTGGGGTGGTTGGCGATTTGTCTGGGCCGAAGCTGCGTGTGGGTAAGGTGTGTGACGGTGGTGTGGTGCTGCTGGCGGGTGAGTGTGTTGAGTTTCAGCGGCAGGCGGTGGTGGCGGGCGAGCAAGGCGTGGTGGCGGGTCGGGCGGTTGTTTTTTCCGCGACGGATTCTTCTTTTATTGATGATGTTGAGCCTGGGCACCGTGTTCTGCTCGACGACGGCGCTGTGCGCATGCTGGTGGTAGATAAGACGGGTGAGGGTGAGGGCAGGCGGTTGGTGTGCAGCGTGACGGTGGGCGGTCGGGTGACGAGCGCGAAGGGTATCAACCTGCCTGACACGGATGTGTCGGTGCCGTCGCTGACGGGTTATGACTGGCGTTGCGTTGATTGGGCGGTCGAGCACGGCGTTGATTTTTTGGCGTTGAGTTTTGTGCGTCGTGCTGAGGACGTGCGCGCGCTGAAGGGGCGTTTGTCGGAGTTGGTTGGTGGTGGTTCGCAGGCGATCCCGGTGATCGCGAAGATTGAGAAGCCCCAGGCGTTGGACGACCTTGAGGCGATTGTGCGAGAGGCGGACGCGCTGATGGTGGCGCGGGGTGATTTGGGTGTGGAGATGGACCTGACGATGGTGCCGGTGATTCAGAAGCAGATCATTGCGCAGGCCCATGATTACGGTAAGCCTGTGATTGTGGCGACGCAGATGCTCCAGAGCATGATCGAGTCACCGACGCCATCGCGTGCGGAGGCGAGCGACGTGGCGAACGCGATCTACGACGGGGCGGACGCGGTGATGCTTAGCGGTGAGACGGCGGTGGGCCAGTACCCTGTGCAGGCGGTGCGCATCATGGGGATGATCGCCAAGACGGTTCAGCGGGCGATGGCGGAGGCGGTTGACGTTCAGAGCCGGCCGCCGATCCGTTTGCAGGAGAGCCGGTACCGTACGGCGGCGTTGGCGCACGGAGTGAACGTTGTGGTGCGTGACTTGGGCGCGAAGCTGATGGGTGTTTGGTCTCAGCGTGGTGGTGGCGCGCGTTATTTGTCTCAGAATCGGCCTTCGATCCCGATCATCGCGGCGAGTTCGGACCCTGTTGTGCTTCGTCGAATGAGCTTGCTGTTCGCGGTGGAGCCCGTGTTGATGGAGCAGCCCGCGGACCTTGGGGCGTTCGCGGACGAGCTTGAGCGGCTGATACTTGATAAGGGCTTGGCGCGAGAGGGTGACCAGGTGGTTCTTTTGGCGGGTGAGCCGATCGGCACGCCGGGCGTGACCAACACGCTTTTGATCCGTGAGTTGGACGGTACGGCGAAGCGGGGCTCGAATTAAATTGGCTTAGAGCACCTGGCGTGATTATCCGCCATCCTATTCTGTGACAGGTGTCATGGCGGAGCCGCATTTCACGGCTTGCAAGCAAGCCGTGCCACCCGGCCGCCCGCTTCTGGTTGACCGGTGGGTCGCCGGTGATGGCCGCCTTTTGGCTGCGCCAAAACGCTGTTAATTAGAGCACCTGTCGTGATTATCTTTGATGGATGTTCGGTGGTCGTTGACATGGCGAACCCGCATTTCACGGCTTGCAAGCAAGCCGTGCCACCCAGTCAATCAAATTTATAAATGCAACGTGCTATAACGTGTTTATGCGGTCGCATGGGTTAAGCCGTCGTATGCGCGGTGTCGATATTGCACCTATGGGGCGTCTGTTTGGCGCGCGCGTTTTGTGTTGAAATTGGCTACAGGCATGAGCCAGATTACACCAAGCATCCCGTCGGTGACGTCGGCGTTTGTCGGGCGGCAGCCGATCTTCGAGCCCTCGCTCAGTGTTTTGGGCTATGAGCTTCTGTTCCGCTCGGGGACCGATAACGCCAACAACGCGGGTCAGGGTGACGAGGTTTCTTCGACGCTGATGAACAACAGCCTGAGTGTTATCGGTCTGGACACGCTGACGGCGGGTAAGAAGGCTTTTTTCAATATTACCCGTCAGCTACTCGTTAGCGGCGATTACAGTATTTTGCCCAACGAGGTTTCTGTGATCGAGTTGTTGGAGACGGTGAAGCCCGACGCGGAGGTGATCCGGGCTTGCGAAGGCCTTAAGTCGGCTGGCTACACCTTGGCGTTGGACGATATGGTGAGCGTTGATGGTTTTGAGCCGTTGTTGGAGCTTGCGGACATTGCGAAGGTCGATTTTATCGGCACGGCCGCGGATCAGCGTGAGTCGCTGACGCGTCGGCTGCAGGGGTACGGCGTTCGGCTGCTTGCTGAGAAGGTTGAGAGTCTCGAAGAATTCTCGCAAGCGAAAGACCTGGGCTACCACTACTTCCAGGGGTACTTTTTTTGTAGGCCTCAGATTATCCAGGGGCAGGACATCACCGGCGTACACACCAACTACCTGCGGTTGTTGGCTCAGGTGAGCCGCCCGGACGTGGATTTTGACGAGCTTGAGCGGATCGTGAAGTCGGATGTGTCGCTGTCGTCGAAGCTGCTTCGTTACCTGAACTCGGCGAAGTTCGGTGTGCGTCACAAGATTGATTCGATCAAGCAGGCGTTGGTGCTGCTGGGCTTGCAGCCGCTCAAGAAGTGGGTTTCTTTGATTACGATGTCTTACATCGGGAAGGACAAGCCCGACGAGTTGATGATTGATTCGCTGGTTCGTGGTCGATTTTGCGAGCAGATGGCCGATGCCGTTGGTCTTAAGGGTCGTCAGTTTGACTTGTTCATGATGGGCTTGCTGTCGCTGCTGGACGTGTTGATGTCCCGCCCGATTGAGGAGTTGCTCGCGGAGATGCCGCTTGCGGAGGATGTCAAGGCGACGTTGACGGGTCAGGCCACGCCGCTGAGCGGCATTTACGGGATGGCGATTGGTTGTGAGCGTGTTGACCGTGAGACGACGTACGCGTTGGCTCAGCAGTTGGGTATTGACGATCATCGCGTGGACAGCACGTATCGCGAATCACTTCTTTGGGCGGACCAGCTTTTGGCTGCGTGAGGCGTGCCGGGGAGCGGGCGCGTTGTGGGCGATAGTTGGTGCTTGTGAGCCATTGTGTCTGGTCGGGCCCGGACCTACGGAACTGATCAGCTATTAGCTGCGTGAGGCTTGCGGGGCGGGCTTGGGCTGTCATCTACTCCGATAACCGTTCCTGTCATTTTGTTTGCGTGTTTTTGTCTTGCGGCCGATAAAAGGCCGCTTTTTTTATATCGCATCGCTTGGTTATCCGGACCCTTTTCGCTCTTGGTTGTGAGGGTTTGTGGAGCCTTGCGATCCGTCTATCCCCTTCATTCGTCCTCTTTTAATGCCGATTCAATACAGGAGATACAAGCGGAACGACCGTTACAGACCGCGCCAAAAAACGTTTGATTGATAAGCATTGTTGCTCATCGACAAACGGGGCGTGGGGTGTGGCGGTTGTGCCGCATGGTTGTCGTAGCGTGCGCGCGGTTTGCGCGCGATAAGGAGACACAGGCCGTGAGTGACGGTCTGCTCGCACAAGCTTTGGACGTCTGGCTGACGCAGCTGGCAAGACGCCGCATGCGCCAGCAGTGCAGGGCGCGTGCGCTTGAGTCGCAACGCATGCGTCCGCTGTTCGAGCAGTTGGAGCCGCGTGTGTTGTACAGCACGGTGACGGTTGATAGCACTACTGATGTGGATGACGGTGACACGTCTTCGATTGCCGCATTGATTGCTACGCCTGGTGCGGACGGGTTTATCTCTCTTCGTGAGGCGATTGAGGCGGCGAACAACGACAGCGGTGTTACCGACACGATTAACTTCAATATCCCCGGTGCGGGGCCGCACACGATCTCGCTGGGGTCGGGGTTCGACAACATCGATGACCCGGTGATCATCGATGGGACGACCGAACCCGATTACGCCGGCACGCCGGTGATTGAACTGGACGGTTCGGGCGCCGGTGGGGCTGACGGGTTTCACTTTCATGGCGGCAGTGATGGCAGCATCATACGAGGCTTAGTGATCAACCGGTTTAGCGGTGACGGTATTGAGATTCACGGCGCAATCGACAACGTGATCATTGAGGGCAACTATATCGGGCTGGACACGACGGGGACAGTGGATCTCGGTAACTCGGGCGAAGGTATTTATGCCCAAGGCGGCGGCAACAACCTCACCATAGGCGGCAGCACGGCTGCGCAGCGCAACGTGATTTCGGGCAACACAGCGTCCGGTATCGAGATCGATGGCGGTAGCGGTCATGTGGTTCAAGGCAACTATATCGGTGTAGCAGCGGATGGCACGACGGCTTTGGGGAACAGCGCTTGGGGCATCGAGGTCAAAGGCAGTGCGACGAGCACCACTATCGGTGGAACGGCGGCTGGTGAGGGGAACATTGTCGCCAACAACGGCAATGACGGGATAGCGATTACGGGTGCCGCGACAACCGGCATCACAATGCTACGTAACGCGATCTTTGACAATGGAAGCATAGGGATTGATCTGCGAAATGACGGCGTGACCAACAATGACGCGAATGATGGTGACGGGGATGCGAACAATCGCCAGAACTTCCCATTGCTGAGCAGGGGTGTAACCGATGGTGCGGGCAATATCACAATTCACGGCACGCTGGATACGGATGGGCTGACGCAGGACTACCGGGTCGAGTTTTACAAGAACTCGATCGCGACCGGTCAGGATAGCTTGATCCACGGTGAGGGTGAGACCTACCTCGGGTTTGCGACGGTGACGACCGACGGGTCTGGCGACGCGACGTTCAGCGTGCCATTCGCGGTGACCGTGGCGGTGGGTGAATTCATCACGGCGACGGTGACGGTGGACAACGGGGGCGGGAGCTACGGCGATACATCTGAGTTCAGCAAGAACATCGAGGCAACGGCGAGCACGGGGGCGGTCGTGACGGTGGATACGACCAACGATACGGTGGACGGTGATACGTCGTCCATCGGTGCATTGCTGGCAGACAAGGGGGCGGACGGGTTTGTGTCGCTTCGTGAAGCGATCACGGCGGCGAACAACACGACGAACAACACGAACCCGGACACGATTCAGTTCAACATCGCCGGTGCTGGGCCGCACGTGATCTCGCCCACGTCGGCGTTGCCCGCCATTACCGACGCGGTCATTATTGACGGGACGACGGAGCCGGACTTTGCGGGCACGCCTGTTGTCCGGGTCGACGGGAACAGCGCGGGTGGGGGTGCTGACGGCTTCGACATCACCGCGGGCGGTAGCACGGTGCGCGGGTTGATGATCACCCGGTTCAGCGATGACGGGATCGACCTGCAGGGCGGCGGCGACGGGAACACGATCGAGGGGAACTACATCGGCACGGATGGCGTTAGCGACCTGGGCAACGGGAGCAACGGCATCGACATCGACGGAGGCTCAGACAACAACACGATCGGTGGGACGACGGCTGCTCAGCGCAACTTGATCGCGGGTAACGCCGGTCATGGGATTGATATTGACGGCGTTGACGGGACGACGGTCGAGGGGAACTACATCGGTTTGGCTGCCGACGGGACGACCGTTCGGGCCAACGACGGGACGGGTGTTTTTATCCAGGGTGGCGCGACGAACACAACGGTGGGTGGGACGACCAGCAGCTCACGGAACGTCATTTCGGGCAACGCCGTATCCGGTATTGAGATCAACGCGAGCGACGGCGTTGTTGTGAAGGGCAACTACATCGGCCTGGACGCCACGGGCGCGACGGACACGGGCAACACGTCTGACGGTGTGCGGATTACCAACGGCTCGGACAATACCGTCGTCGGGGGTACGACGGCGGGCGAGCGGAATGTGATCTCAGGCAACAACCGGTACGGGGTGTACATCAACGGCGGCGACGGGAACACGGTGCAGGGCAGCTACATCGGCACCGACCAGGGCGGTACCGTCGACCGGGGCAACTCGAACCACGGCGTGCTGATCGACAACGGCGCCACGAACACGACGATCGGTGGGACGGTGGCTGGGTCGGGGAACCTGATCTCGGGGAACAACGGCAGCGGCATTGAATTCAACGCGGCCGGTGCAGTGGGCAACGTGGTTAAGGGGAACTACATCGGCACCGATTTCAACGGCACGGCTGATCTGGGCAACACCGTTGATGGCATCGAAGTCTTTAGCTCTCTCAACCTTACTATTGGCGGCACCACTGCGCTTGAACGCAATATTTTATCCGGCAACGACGATGACGGTTTGGAGTTTAATCCAGGCAGCGACGGGTACATTGTCATAGGCAACTACGTCGGTATCGGCGCGGACGGCACGACCGTGTTAGCCAACGACGAGGACGGCCTGCTGCTTCAGTCCGGATCACCTAACGGGACAGTCGGCGGTACTACGGCGGGTGAACGCAATGTCATCTCGGGCAACACGATCAACGGCATAAGGCTTGAGGACGATTCGATAACCATTCAGGGTAATTACATCGGCGTCGCGGCCGACGGTGTCACCGCGCGTGGCAACACCAGCCACGGGATTTATATCGACAGCGGCGCGGACAACAACACGATCGGCGGCACGGCGGCGGGTGCGGGGAACCTGATCGCCAACAACGGCGGTGACGGGATTACGCTGATCAGCACGAACGCAGGCAACGCGATCCTGGGCAATTCGATGTTCGCCAATACCGGGCTAGGGATCGACCTGGCCAACAACGGCGTGACCAACAACGACGGGAATGACGGGGACAGCGGCGCAAACGGGCTGCAGAACTTCCCGGTGATTACGTCGGCGGTGACGACGGGGACGCAGATCACTTTCGGCGGGACGTTCGACACCAACTTGGCTACGCAGGATTACCGGGTCGAGTTTTTCTGGAACCCGACGGGTGACGCGTCGGGCAACGGCGAAGGCGTGGGCTTTATCGGCGCGACGACGGTGACGACGAACGGGTCGGGCGACGGGACGTTCGCGGGTGTGATGTTCACCGTGCCGATCGCGGCTGGGGTTGTGGTGACGGCGACGGCGACGGTGGACAACGGGGCGGGCAGTTACGGGAACTCTTCGGAGTTCGGGGCGAACTTTGCGGTGACGGGCGGGACGGTGCTGGTGGTGGATACGACCAGTGACGTGATCGACGGGACGACGACGTCGATCGCGGCGCTGCTGGCGGCGCGGGGCGCGGATGGGGTGATATCGCTCCGCGAGGCGATTACGGCGGCGAACAACACGGCTGGGACGGACACGATTTATTTCAATATCCCCGATCCGTTGGTGGGCGGGGCGCACACGATCGTGTTGGGCTCGGCGTTACCGAGCATTACCGAGGCGGTTGTGATCGACGCGTCGACGGAGCCGGATTATGGGGGTACGCCTGTTATTGAGCTGGACGGGAGCGGCGCGGGCGCGGTGGACGGGTTGACACTGGCGGCGGGCAGCGGGGGCAGCACGGTCCGGGGGCTGATCATTAACCAGTTCAACGGCAACGGGATCGTGATCGCCAGCGGGTCGAACGGGAACACGATCGCGGGGAACTACATCGGGACGGACGTGGCCGGGACGGGGGCCAGCGCAAACAGCGGTGACGGGATCAACATCGCCAGCAACACGAACACGATCGGCGGGACGACGGCTGCGGATCGGAATGTTATTTCGGGCAACACGGGCGATGGGATCGATGTTGCCGGCGATAGCAACGTTATCGAGGGGAACTACATCGGCACGGATGCCGCGGGCACGGGGGCGGTGGCCAACACGAACGGTATTCACCTGAGCGGTGGTGCTGATTCCAATCAGATCGGCGGTACGACGGCTGGTGAGCGGAACGTGATCTCCGGCAACAGCAACGACGGTGTCCGCATCGACGGGGCCACGACGACCACCATCGAAGGCAACTACATCGGCACGAACGCGGCGGGGACGGCGGCGGTCGCCAATACGCAGGAAGGTGTGAGCTTGCTGAACACGACGACGAACACCACCATCGGCGGTGCGGTGGCGGGTGCGGGGAATGTCATTTCCGGCAACAGCGGCAACGGTGTGGAGATCGCGGGGACGTCCACGGGCACGGTTGTCCGGGGCAACACCATCGGCTTGAACGCGGCGGGGAACGCCGACGTGGGCAACACGGGGCATGGTGTGCTGATCTCAACGAACGGGATTGTTGTGGGCGGCACGACGGCTGCGGAGCGGAACGTGATATCGGGTAACGACAGCAACGGCGTACACATTACGGGCGACAGCAACACGGTGGAGGGCAACTACATCGGGCTGGACGCGACGGGCGCGACCGATCTGGGTAATACGGGTGATGGGATCGAGATTAACGGCGGTGCGAGCAACACGATCGGTGGGACGACGGCGGCGGAGCGGAACGTGATCTCGGGCAATGACGTCAGTGGTATTCACATTACCGGCGCCGGGGCCACGGGGAACACGGTTGAGGGTAATTACATTGGCTTGGACCAGGGCGGGACGCTGGACCGGGGTAACACGTCTCGCGGTGTGCAAGTCGACGGTGGTAGCGCCAGCAACACGATCGGCGGGGCGGCGGCTGGCGCGGGGAATGTGGTGTCGGGCAACGCGATCGGTATTTATTTTAGCTCGGCGGGCACGGGCCACGTCGTTAGCGGTAACTACGTCGGCACCAACGCCGCGGGGGGGGCGGCGGTAGGGAACAGCAATGACGGTATTGAGGTTACTAACACAGACAACGTCACAATCGGCGGGACCACCGCCAACGAGCGCAATGTTATTTCCGGCAACGGCGACGACGGGATTAATGTCGACAACAGCACCGGGGTGGTTATCCAGGGCAACTACATCGGCCTCGGCGCCGACGGGTCGACCGTGGTCGCCAATGCGGGTGACGGTGTATTGTTTGAGCTTTCAGCAGACGGCAATACCGTCGGTGGCACGGCTGCGGCTGAGCGTAATGTTATCGCGGGGAATGGTAATCATGGGGTCCATGTTAATAACAGCGACTCGAATACGATTCAAGGCAACTACATCGGCGTTGCCTCCGACGGCACGACCGCGCGGGGCAACACGGCTCACGGCGTGTTTGTCGCTAATGGGTCGCTTAATAATGCTGTAGGCGGCGTCGCGGCGGGTGCGGGCAATATTATTGCGAACAATACGCTGGATGGGATCGCGGTGACCGGGGCCAGCACCGGTAACGCCTTGCTGAGTAATGTTATTTACGGCAACACCGGCTTGGGGATTGACCTGGTCAACGACGGTGTTACCGCCAACGACGGCGATGACCCCGACGCCGGTGCGAACAACCTGCAAAACTTCCCGGTGTTGACGGAGGTGGATATTGATTCGCCAACCCAGATCACCGTTGCGGGCACGCTCGACACTGATGGTTTGACACAGGACTACCGGATCGAGTTTTACAGAAACACGATCGCTACCGGGGAAGACCCCACCAGCCAAGGGGAGGGCGAGGATTTCTTAGGCTTCATTACGGTTACCACCGATGGGGCGGGCGATGCGACGTTTAGCACGACTATTTCGGTGGCTGTGGCTGCGGGCGAATTCATCACCGCTACGGCAACGGTAGACAACGGCGGCGGGAATTACGCGGACACCTCTGAATTTGCGCTGAATGTAGTGGCTGCGGCGGTGAATGATGCGCCGGTGCTGGACAACGCGGGTGCGATGGTGCTGACGGATATCGCTGAGGACGACTTGACGAGTGCGGGTGACACGGTGGCTGCGATTGTGGCGTCGGCGGGTGGTGACCGTATCACGGACGTTGACGCGGGTGCTGTTGAGGGTATCGCGGTGATCGGGGTGGATGATACGAACGGTCAGTGGCAGTACGACGACGGGGGTGGGTTCGCTGCTTTTGGTGCGGTTGCGGGTAATTCGGCGGTGCTGTTGGACGCGACGTCTCTGATCCGGTTCGTGCCGAACGCGGACTATGTGGGGAGTGCTGGGAATATTACGTTCCGCGCTTGGGACGTGACGGCGGGTGCTGACGGTGACGTGGGTGTTGACGTGACGACGAACGGCGGGACGACGCCTTATAGCACGGCGACGGAGACGGCGACGCTGAGTGTGACGGCGGTGAATGATGCGCCGGTTAATAGTGTGCCTGGTGTTCAGTTAACGAATGAAGACACGGCTCTGGTGCTGTCCACGGGTAACGGGAATTTGATTTCGATTAGCGACGTTGATGCGGGCGGCGCCACGGTGCAGGTGACGCTGACGGGGACGAACGGGACGCTGACGCTGGCGGGGACGGGGGGGCTGGTGTTTGGTGTGGGTGACGGCACGGCTGACGCGACGATGACGTTTACGGGGACGATCGCGGACATTAACACGGCGTTGGACGGTTTGAGCTTTGACCCCACGCCCGCATTTAACGGGGCGGCGGGTATACAGATTGTGACGGACGACCTGGGGAACACCGGTGCGGGCGGTGCGCAGAGCGACACGGACACGGTGAATATTACGGTTGGTGCGGTGAATGATCCGCCTGTGAATAGTGTGCCCGGGACACAGGCGACGGATCAGAACACGGCGCTGACGTTCTCGGTGGGTAACGGGAATTTGGTTTCGATCAGTGATGTTGACGCTGGGGCTGGTGCGGTTGAGGTGACGCTGACGGCGACGAACGGGACGCTGACGCTGTCGGGGACGGCGGGGCTTGCGTTTGGTGTGGGTGACGGCACGGCTGACGCGACGATGACGTTTACGGGAACGGTGGGGGACATCAACACGGCGTTGGACGGTTTGGTTTATGACCCGACGCCAGCGTACTTCGGGCCTGCGAGTTTGCAGATTGTGACGGACGACCAAGGGAACACGGGCCTGGGCGGTGCTCAGACCGACAACGACACGGTTGTTATTCAGGTGCTTCCGCCGTTCGCGATCAGCGGGAGGGTTTATGAGGACGTGAACGGCAACGCGGACGTGCTTGACGACGGCGCGTTCGCTGGGGCGGTGACGGTGTCGCTGTACCAAGACGACGGGGACGGTGTGCCCGACGCGGGCGATGCGTTTTTGAGCAACACGGCGACCGACGTGACGGGGTTCTACGCGTTTGTGAATCTTTTCCCGGACACGTACTGGGTTGTGATTGATTCGAAGACGGTGGCTCCGACGGCTGGGTTCAACGCGACGTTTGGGCAGGGTGACGTTTGGGCGGAGCAGACGTACGGGCCTACGGGGTCGGTTTCTTTCAATGGTGCGTTTGGTTTCAGCGGCGGTGACGGTGCGTTTTATGGGGGTATGCGGGGAGAGGTTTCTGACGACGCGGCGGCGTTGGCGACGTCGGAGCACGTGACGCGGGTGGTAATTGTCGCGTCGAGTATGCCCAATATGGATTACGGGTTTAGCTTCAACGCGGTGACACGCACGGGCGACGGGGACGACGACGGTGGCAACAACCGGACGGTGCAGGGTAGCTTGCGTCAGTTCATCCAGAACAGCAATGCGGTGGTGGGTGTGAACAGCAGTCAATTTGCGATTGCGACGACGGACTCGAATTTTAATGGTTCGGGCAACGGCGAGTTCACGATCAGCCCGGTGTCGGCGTTGCCGGTGATGACGGACGCGGTGGTGATCGACGGCACGACGCAGGCGGGATACGGGGGGACGCCGATTATCGAGCTGGACGGCACGGGCGCGGGTGGCGGCGTGGACGGGTTGAGCGTTAGCGCGGGGGGCAGCACGGTGCGTGGGCTGGTGGTGAATAACTTTGGCGGGGCGGGTATTCGGCTGAGCACCAACGGCGGGAACGTGGTGGAGCGTAACTATATAGGTACGGGCGTGACCGGCGCGGTTGCGGCTGGGAACGGGCGGGGTGTGCTGATCGAGCTGGGGTCCGGTAATAACGTGATCGGCGGCGTCGGGGTGGGCAACTTGATCGCGTTTAACGGTGCGCAGGGGGTGGCGGTGACGGGGGCGGGCTCGACGGGCAACGCGGTTCTGGGCAACGCGATCCACACGAACGGTGGGCTTGGCATTGATCTTGGGGCGGACGGTGTGACGGGCAACGACGCGGGGGACGGCGACGGGGGCGCGAACAACCTTCAGAACTTCCCGCTGCTGGTGACGGCGGTGACGACGGGCGCGTTGATCACGATTGACGGGACGCTTAACAGCGCGGCGAGCACGACGTACCGGCTGGAGTTTTTCGTGAACAGCGCGGCTGACGGCAGCGGCCACGGTGAGGGGCAGACGCTGCTTGGTGTGGCGACGGTGACGACGGACGGCGCGGGCAACGCGGTGTTTAGCGAGTCATTCGCGGCGGCGATCGCCATTGGCCAGGCAGTGACGGTGACGGCGACGGTCGATCTGGGCGGCGGCAGCTACGGGGACACGTCTGAGTTCGCGTTGAACGCTTCGGCGATCAACCCGAACGCGGCGCCGGTGAACAGCGTGCCCGGCGACCAATCGATGAACGAGGGCACGTCGCTGGAGTTTTCGACGGTTGCGGGTAACGCGATTTCGATCAGCGACGCGGACGCCGGGGCGAACCCGGTGCAGGTGACGCTGACGGCGACGGACGGGACGGTGACGCTGTTTGGCACGGCGGGGCTGGTGTTCGGTGTGGGTGACGGCACGGACGACGCGGTGATGACGTTTACGGGGACGGTGGCGGCCATCAACACGGCGTTGGACGGGCTGGTGTTTGACCCGACGGCTGGTTTTTCGGGGACGGCGGTGCTGACGATTTTGACGGATGATTTGGGTAACACGGGCGCGGGCGGTGCGATGACTGACACGGATGCGATCAATATTGTTGTGATCGCGATCCCGACGCCACCGGGCGGCGGCGGCGGTCCACCCCCACCGCCCCCTCCACCGCCGCCGCCGCCACCGCCTCCTCCGCCGCCACCACCCCCGCCGCCCCCTCCGCCTCCGGGGGGAGGGGGTCCAGAGCCGCCGCCAACCGATCCACCCCCCCCCGCGGGGGGCGGTGGTGGCGGTGATCCGGGTGGCGACCCTGGCGGCGATTCGGGTGGCGACGGCGGCCCGGAAGACGGTGGCGATGCCGGCCAAGAAGACGGCGGGGAGGAGGCCGGTCAGGACGACGGCGGCGGTGACGATGGGCCTTTGGATCAGGACACGGGTGATAGCGGGACAACGGATTCGGGCACTGGCGACGGTGGTGTGAGCGGGCCTGGTTCGCTGTCTGGTCAGAGCGGTATGGATTTCGGTGGTATGGCTCCGCCTCCGAGCGTGGGCCCGTCGGGCCCGGGTGATGGGGTTGGCCCTGAGGGCCCTGCGATGGCGTTGGCGCCGACTGGGATTGAGGGTTTGTCTGAGGAGACGGCCCAGGAATTGGTGAACCAGTTGAACGAGATCAAGAAAGAAGTTGAAGAGTCGAGCACGATGGCGGACGTTGCGGTGAGCACGACGCTTGGCGTTTCGTCGACGCTCTCGATGACGTACGTGGTTTACGTGCTCCGCGGCACGTCGCTGCTGGCGTCGGTGCTGTCGAACATGCCCGCATGGCGGATGTTCGACCCGCTGCCCATTCTCGACACGTGGGAGGGCGACGGGACCGCGGGCGGCGCGGGATCGGATGATGATGAAAAGGATGACGACGCCGAGAAGCGGCTGCGAGACATGATGAAGTAATCCGCCCGCGCGGCCCGTGTGGGCTGAGCGCGGGGCAGGATTGGGGACGGTGTATTAAGTTGCGTAAGTATTTACGTATATCGACGACCACCCGCCTGAGTCTGGGCTTGATCGCCCTGACGCTGAGCGTTTTGTCGATGGCGCAGGTGATCGGGATTTATCCCGATCCGACGAAGGCGATCATCGAAGGGCGTTTGGAGCTGTGCGAGACGGTGGGTGTTCACTGCGCGTCGGCGGTGCGCGACACGATCGACGTGGACAGTATCAAGGCGACGATTTCGGCGCTGGTGGCGAGGAACGAGCAGGTGCTGTCGGCGGCGCTGCGTAAGCAAGACGGTGAGCTGTTGGCGAAGTCGGGCGACCACGATAAGCACTGGCAGGGCGCCGACCCCGAGACGTCGACGCCGATGCACATGCGCATCCCGATTGTGCGTGGTTCGGAGCGTTGGGGGACGGTTGAGATCGCGTTTACGGACTTGTACGGCGAGGGTTTCTGGGCGTGGCTGAGTCACCCGATCGTGAGCGTGATGGCGTTTGTGGGTATCAGCGGGTTCGTGGCGTTTGTGTTCTACCTGAAACGGACGCTCAAGCAGCTCAACCCGCAGTCGGTGATCCCCGAGCGTATCCAGGCGATGCTCAACACGCTGGCTGAGGGGTTGGTGGTGTTGGACAAGAATGAGTACATCGTGATGGTCAACGAGACGTTCGCGCAGTACATGGGTCAGGCGTCGGAGAAGCTGCAGGGGCGCAAGCTTTCGTCGCTGAAGTGGACGCGTGTTGAGGCGGCGGCGGAGGGTGAGGAGGCGTTGCCGTGGCTTCAGACGCTCAAGGACGGCAGCCGGCACGTGGGTGTGGCGATGCGGTCGCCCAATATTGATGAGAAGGTGAGCACGCTGACGGTGAACACGGCGCCCGTGCTTGGCGGCGACGGCAAGACGCGGGGCGTGTTGGCGACCTTTGACGACGTGACGGCGGTGGAGCAGAAGAACGTGCAGTTGAACGACATGATCTCGATGCTCAAGAAGTCGCGTGACCAGATCACGAAGCAGAACGAGGAGTTGCAGCGTCTGGCCACGCGCGACGTCCTGACGGGGTGCCTGAACCGGCGTTCGCTGTTCGACCAGTTTGATGCGATGTGGAAGATGGCTGAGGAGCAGGGGACGGACATCGGTTGCATTATGTTGGACGTAGATAAGTTCAAGTCTGTGAACGACACGCACGGCCACTCCAAGGGCGACGACGTGTTGCGTGAGGTGGCCAAGACGCTGCTGGATTTGGCGGACGAGATGCACCTGGTGTGCCGTTACGGTGGCGAGGAGTTTACGATTTTGATGCCGCACAGCAACGTGGACGAGGCGGGCGAGATGGCGGAGAAGTTCCGTGCGGAGATCGAGGTTCGTCACTGCGGCGGTCTGGATATCACGTCGAGCTTCGGTGTGTCGGCGAAGTCTCTGGGTGCCGCTTCGCCGCAGGATATGCTCGACCAGGCGGACAAGTCGCTTTACGCGGCGAAGCGTGGCGGGCGTAACAAAGTGGTGCAGTGGAACACGCTGCCGGCGGATGCGCCGTCCGGTGAGCACGAGTCGCCCGCTGCCGAAGCGGAGCCCGAGGAGAAGGTCGCCCAGCAGGAGCAAGACGACGGCTCTTTCATCCCGTTCCAGGCGGTGACGGGGTTGTTGGCGGCGTTGTCGCAGCGTGACCCGGCGACAGCCCAGCACAGCAGGCGCGTGGCGGACCTGTGCGTGATGGTGGCGAAGGAGACGATGTCGGCGAGGGATTGCTTTGTGCTTGAGACGGCGGCGCTGATGCACGACATCGGTAAGCTTGGTATCCCCGAGTCGATTTTGCAGAAGCCCGGCCCGCTGACGGAGGAGGAGCAGCACGTGATGCGTCTGCACGACGAGATGGGGGTGGCGATTGTGAACGCGACGTTCGCGTCGCGTGAATTGACGGAGATTATCGAGACGCACCACTCGTGGTACTGCGGCCACCCCACGCGTCCCGGCTTGCCTTTGGGCGAGGACATTCCTTTGAAGGCGAGGATGTTGTCGATCGCGGACGCGTTCGATGCGATGGTTTCGGATCGGCCGTACCGCGATGGGATGCCCAACGAGGACGCGTTTAAGGAGTTGCGTCGTTGTTCGGGGACGCAGTTCGACGCGGGGCTTGCCGAGCGGTTTATTGAGGTGGTGACGGCGCGGTTCGAGGCTGGTTACGACTACCACGGCAGCGCGATGGGTAATCTGGACTCGATCACGCCTCGGTTGACGTGGCAGCTGGATCAGGCGATCGACAAGCTATCGCAGGCGTACCAGGCGAAAGATTTTACTTCGCTGTCGCTTCTGGCTGGTCAGCTGAAGCTTGCCGCGGGGCACATGGGGCTTGGGAAGATTGTTGAGTTGGCGCAGGACGTTGAGCGGTCGGTGTCTACCGAGGCTGATCTTGAGAAGGTCTCACGTTTGGCGGGCGAGTTGCTTGGTATGTGCCAGACGGGGTCTCCGGAGGAGGGCGGTGCGATCGAGGAAGCCGCGGCGGGTTCCGAGTCGGCCGACGGGGTCGTGCGGCAGGAGGGGGATGGGGATACGCCGTAGTGGGGGGCTGGGGCACGCTTTGCTTAGCCCGATGCACGCGGCGGAGGACATGGTCCAGCGGGCTGGTCTATCGACCTGCGACCGGTGCAGCGAGCATGAGAGAGCACACTTTGTCCGCTTTAGGCGGATCAAGGTGTGTCACCCGGCATACCCTCCGCCGACCAATTCCAAGATCGAACGATCTCGCCATATGGACCGCTTCCTGATCCGCCTGAGGCGGACGGCTCGTGGCGGATGGTTAAAGATTAATCCGTGTGTGTTATGCATCTAGCAGGGTTACAATGCTATTTATGCCCACCGTGCGTCTTAGCTTGCAGCATACGGCTGTGCTGATGGTTGATATGCAGGAGAAGCTCCTGGGTCATATGCACAACGCCGAGGCGTTGACGGGTCGTGTGGGTGTGCTTTTGGGCGCTGCGAAGGCGCTGGCGTTGCCGCTGTTGGTAACGGAGCAGTACCCGAAGGGTCTTGGCGGGACGGTGGCGGGGTTGGCGGGTTATTTGGGTGGTGCGGTTTGTAGGCAGGAGAAGGTAAAATTCTCGGCATGCGTTGAGCCGGTGCGTGACGCGTTGGTGCGTCACGGTGTGCGGTGTGTGGTGGTGTGTGGGATTGAGGCGCATGTTTGTATTTTGCAAACGTGCTTGGACCTTGCGGACAGCGGGTTTCTGGTGGGGGTGGCTGTTGACGCGATCGGTTCTCGGAAGCGTGTGGATCAGGACGCGGCGGTGCTGCGGATGACGCAATCGGGTGTTGTGGCGACGACTGTGGAGTCGGCGATATTGGAGATCGTTCACGAAGCGGGCGGCTCGCGGTTCAAAGCGGTGTTGCCGTTGATTAAGAGTCCCTAAACAAAATGGACGTCTACCAATTTTTATATTGATGGACTCATTGCTCTCCGCAGACAGCAGCCTTCGGCATGCTGTGTGGCACCCATTTTGTTAAGTGCTCTAAAGTAGCCTGGGGTGGTTGGGGGTGCGGCTTGGTGGGTTAGCCGTTGCGTATCGGTGTGATGCTGGCTAGGCTACAAAATTCCAGTTTGGTATTAATACTGCTTAACCGTGCGAAGCACGCGGGAGTGACGAACAGATGCTAGAAACTTATGAGCAACTCAAAGAGCTGGTGGTGTCGATCGAGGACGACGTTCGCAAGGCGGCCGGCGGTAACAAGGCCGCTGGGACGCGTGTGCGTAAGCTGTTGCAGGACGTGAAGAACCGGGCCCAGGCGTTGCGTGTTGAGGTTTTGGAAAACCGGAGCACGCCGTCGGGCGACGCTTAGTCGTATGTTTGGCGTCGGGTGTTGCCGGCGTGCCTTGGTGGTTGGCATAAGCTGTTTGTTAAAAATGGTTTAGATGCGTTTTGCTTGGTTGTTTCGCTTGGTGATAGGGGGGGTGGTTCCCGCGAGTGCCGCCTATGGTTCCGCCGCTGATTTTTGATATCTCAAGTATTGACATGGGTCGTGTGCAGCATGACACGGCTAGTGTTGAGTCGGTGAATCCGCACCGTGGTGATATGCGGATGCTCGACGGTGTGGTGCATATCAACGACGAATGCAACGAGGCGGTGGCTTTTAAGGTTGTTGGTGCGGAAGAGTTCTGGGTTGCGGGTCATATCCCGGGTCGGCCGCTGCTGCCCGGTGTGTTGATGCTTGAAGCGGCGGCGCAGCTGGCGAGCTATATGACGATCCGGCGCTTGGGTGGTGAGGTGGAGAACCCCTTTTTGGGTTTTGTGGGGGCAGAGGGTGTGAAGTTTCGCTCTCAGGTTCAGCCTGGCAGCCGTTTATTTATCTTGGGTAAACTCACGAAGTGGCGTCGGCGTCAGAGCACGTACATGACTCAAGGGTTGGTTGATGGGAACCTTGTGTTTGAGGCGACGATCCAGGGGATGCTCATTTAATCGCCTGTTGGTCGCGTGTTGGTTGAATTCGTATCTCCGGGCTTGTTGACCGCTGGTTTGGTGGTCGGTATTCTTGGGGCCGTATTTGATTATTCGATCAAGACTAACGGGGTCTTACGCGGTGCCGACCCATCAAATAGCTCCTTTTATGTTCTACGGGTTAGCTTTGCTGACGTGCTTGAGCGCGTGGGCGATCGTTCTGAGCCAGAACATTATCCGGATGAGCGTGTACTTGCTGCTGACGCTTGGGGGCGTGGCGGGGATGTACATGATGCTCAACGCGGAGCTGTTGGCGGCGGTGCAGTTGATAGTTTACGTGGGTGGGATTCTGATTTTGATCGTGTTTGGGATCATGCTCACGAGCAAGAACCCTTATATGCAGTTGCGAGCGGATGCTTGGGAGATGATGCTGGGTGTTGCGATCGCGGTTTCGATCGCGGGTTTGCTGATCCTGTCGATGGTGCACAGCCCGATTAGTACGGTTAGCCAACCGGGCGGTTTGGGGGGTGGTTACGACCACGTGGCGGCGGTTGGCAGGGCGCTTCTGTCGGCGTATGTGATCCCGTTTGAGGTCGCGGCGGTGTTGCTTCTGGTCGTGATGATCGGCGCGGCGTTCATGGCCCGGCAGCGTGCCAAGTGATGTGCTTTAATTGAGCCGGTTGGTTTTTGTGCTTAGACGACCGGCTTAGGGGGTAAGTTTACGTTAGCGGGAGGGCGGAAGAACACCTGGGCCCGCCTCGGTGTCGCGGGCGGTTGGGTCGTACAGTGAAGGTTATTTGAGTTTTTAGATGCATCAAGTATTTAACGTTAGCCTGACGCATTTTTTGCTGGTGTCGATCGTGCTTGTATCGGCTGGTGTTGCGACGATCCTGACGAAGCGAAACGCGATCGGAATTTTGATCGGTGTTGAGTTGATCCTGAACGCTGCGGGCGTGAACTTTGTGGCGTTCAACCATTACGCGTGGCCGGCGGCGTATCCGGTGGGCGAGGCGAACGACGGTGTGCTATTCACGCTGTTTATTATTGTTTTAGCCGCTGCTGAGGCGGCGTTGGCGTTGGCGATATTTTTGAATTTTTATAACAATTTCAACACCGTCGACGTGGACAAGGCCAGCGAGTTACGAGGCTAAGCCCGGCGGCGCGTCCGGCGGTGCCGCCGGCTGTGGGGTCCATCGCCGCGGGTGGGCACAGAGGCAACCGACTATGAACGTCCCTCACGTGATCACAGCACTGTTGGTGGCGGCGACCCTCATGCCGCTGGTCAGCAGTTTGTTGATCGTTTTTTTCGGCACTCGGGTGATGAAGGCGGCGAGCGGTTGGTTCGCTACGGGTGTGATGGCTGGTGGGTTCGGGTGTTCGGTGTACGCGTTGGTGCTGTGGCTGGGGCATCGGCCTGACACGATTTGCAATGTTCTGCCTTGGATCCCGCTGCCGGGTAATGATCCGGGTTGGCTGTACCTGGGTGCGATGATCGACGGGCTGACCGTGGCGATGATGGTGATGGTCACGGGCATCTCGACGCTGGTACACCTGTACAGCATTGGGTACATGGCGGGTGATAAGCGGTTCGAGCGGTTCTTTGCTTACCTGTCGCTGTTCACGTTTTCCATGCTGGGGATTGTGATCAGCAATTCGATCATGCAGTTGTTTGTGTTCTGGGAGTTGGTGGGGTTGACGAGTTATTTGCTGATCGGGTTCTGGTTCGAGAAGCGTGGCCCGCAACTGGCGTGTAAGAAGGCATTTGTGATGAACCGGGTGGGGGACATGGGTTTCCTGATCGGTTTTGGGATTTTGTTTTACAAGCTTGGCGGGGTTGTGCTGCTGCCCGCGGTGGAGGGCGGTATTTTTGACTCGGTGCGTGACCTGCTGGCTGCGGAGGGTTACTCGATTACGAACCCGCCGATGTGGCTGACGGCGGCGGGGATTAGTTTGTTTTTCGGGGCGATCGGCAAGAGCGCACAGTTCCCGCTGCACACGTGGCTGCCCGACGCGATGGAGGGGCCTACGCCTGTGTCGTCGATCGTGCACTCGGCGACAATGGTGGCTGCGGGAGTGTACCTGACGGGCAGGATTTACCCGATCCTGACGCCTGGGGCGCACCTGTTCATCGCGACGATCGGGCTGGTGACGCTGGTGTTGGCGGCGTGCATGGCGTTGGTGATGACGGACATTAAGAAGGTGCTGGCTTACTCGACGCTGTCGCAGCTTGGTTACATGATCCTGGGCTTGGGCACGGGTTCTTACGTTTTCGCGTTGTACCACCTGATTACGCACGCTTTTTTTAAGTGCTGCCTGTTCCAGTGCGCCGGTTCGGTGATCCACTCGGCCCACCACCAGCAGGACATGCGTTACTACGGCGGGCTTAAGAGCAAGATGCCGATCACGGCGTTGTGCTACTTCGTTTGCACGCTGGCGATATCGGGCGCGTCGATCCCCTACACGGCGACGGGTATCAGCGGGTTTTACTCGAAGGACGGAATTATCGCGGGCGCGGCGAACTATTCGGTGGCGATGAGCGCGGGCGGCTGGCTGGGCGGGCTGTTCATGTGGGGGCCGCTGTTGGTGGCTTACTTGACGGTTTTCTACATGGCTCGCAGTTTCGCGTTGACGTTCTTGGGTCAGCCGCGTGACAAGCACCTGCACGACCACGCGCATGAGGTGCCTTGGACGATGTGGCTGCCGCAGGTTTGCCTGGCGGCGATGGCGGTGCTGACGGCGCCGATGATTATGGGTTTTTGGCAGGGCCTGATCGTTGAGACGAACGAGACGATGATCGCGCGGGGGGTTTACTGGGTGCAGAGTGTGGCGGATATTCACCACGGCGAACACATGATCCACGGGCCGCTGCTGCACGGGTTTGGTTGGATCGTGGCGTTGTCGGCTGGGCTTCTGATGTACAGGGGGGGCATGGGGATCAGCTCCAAGGTGGTTGCGATCCCGGGTGTGAACTTGCTGTACACGTGGGCGCACAACAAGTTTTATTTTGATGCGTTGTATGACGTGTTCACGGTGGGGCTCGGCAAGACGGTGGCTTATATTGTTTCGGCGATCGACCGGTACCTGGTGGACGGTGCGGTGAACCTGGCGGGGTGGGTGGCGAAGCTGTGTGCGGCGTTGATCGGTGTGATCGACAGCCGCGTGGTGGACGGCGCGGTGAACGGCGCCGCCTCGGCGGCGGCCAGCGGCGGCCGGTTGCTGAGCACGACCCAGGCGGGTCGGGTTCGTCTGTATGTATTGATGCTGTTAACTTCGGCGACGGTGGTGACGCTGATCGTTGTCACGGTGACGCTGGTCAGCGCGGGGTGACGGTTTTAGTAAAAGGCACATGCCATCGGTAAATGTTTGATCGAGATCGTGCGTTGGTGCCATTCGGGCCGCTCCTTGATCCGCCTGAGGCGGACGGCTCGTGGTGGCGCATTATTTTATGCTGCACGATAGATTGGCCGCATCGAGCCATTGCTAACAGGAAAGACCGCTCATGGATGCTCAACTGCTTAACTGGATGATCTTCGCACCGACGATCGGCGCGGCGTTGTGCTTGCTGCCGGGGGTGTCGGATCAGGCGTCGAAAAAGATCGCGTTGCTGGCATCGCTCGTCACGCTTGGTCTTAGCGTGTGGATCGCCTGGGACTACTACGGGGGCGGGCTTGAGGGTGTGCAGTTTGAGACGGCCTGCGAGTGGATCGGCGCGATTAACGCCTACTACCGGGTGGGGATCGATGGGTTGTCGCTGCCGCTTGTGCTGCTGACGACGTCGCTGAGCGTGTTGGTGGTGCTGGCGTCATGGAACATCGACAAGGCGACGAAGGCGTTCATGGCGTTGTACCTGTTTCTGTACACGGGGATGCTGGGCGTGTTCCTGTCGCTGGACATGTTTTTGTTCTACGTGTTCTTCGAGATCTCGCTGCTGCCGATGTATTTTTTGATCGGCGTGTGGGGCGGTCCCCGCAAGGAGTACGCGGCGATCAAGTTTTTCCTGTACACGCTGGCGGGTTCGATCTGCTTGTTGGTGGTGATGCTTGGGCTGTACTTCTTGACGCCGTTCGCATCGCCGGACAACACGACGAACACGTGGATCATGGCCACGTCCGACCCGGGGGCGGTGACGCTCCAGTCGCAGACGCTTCGCAGCCTGTTCTCCGAGGGGGGTGTTTACTGGTGGTTCGCGAAGACGGCTTTTTGGCTGACGTTTATCGCTTTTGCGATCAAGCTGCCTTTGGCGCCGCTGCACACGTGGTTGCCCGACGCGCACGTGGAGGCGCCGACGCCGATCTCGATGATCCTGGCGGGTGTGCTGTTGAAGATGGGCGGTTACGCGTTGATGCGGATCACTTACCCGTTTTTCCCGGACGCGGCGAAGTATTACTGGGCGGCGGTGGGTGTGATCGCGGTGTTCGGGATCATCTACGGCGCGTTGTGCGCGATGGCGCAGACGGACTGGAAGAAGCTGGTGGCTTACTCGTCGGTGAGCCACATGGGGTACGTGGCGTTGGGTTTGGCGGTGATGACGCGGACGGCGTTTGACGGTGCTTATTACCAGATGATCGCCCACGGGATCTCCAGCGCGATGATGTTCTTCCTGGTGGGCGTGGTTTATGAGCGTGCGCACCACCGCGATTTGTCACGTTTCGGCGGTATGTGGCTGAAGTGGCCTGGTTATGGCGGGTGGTCGCTGGTGGGTTTTTTCGCGGGGATGGGGCTGCCTGGTCTGTGCGGGTTTATAGGTGAGATTATGGTGCTGCTTGGTACGTTCCAGGCGGCGTCGCCCGGCGCGGTGGGCGAGAACAACGTGGCCATGGTGTACACGCTGGGTATCTTGAGCGCCTCGGCGGTGGTGCTGACGGCGGGGTATATTTTGTGGATGTTCCAGCGGGTGTACTTGGGTCTTGAGCGTCCCGAGTACAAGGAGTACGCCCCGGTGACGGGTCGCGAGTATTTTGTGATGGCTACGCTGGGTGTCGCCGCGGTGGTGTTCGGTTTGGCGCCTGTTTTGGTATTCACCCTGACCGACAAGACATTTACATCGATCATGGCCAGCCTGGGCGTGAGTTGATCCGCCGGCCGGCCCGCCGTCAAACAGGACGCACGCCTTATGATCCCACAACTTCCCGACCCCGACGAACTGCGGCTGCTGCTGCCGGAGATAAGCCTGATCACTGCGATGTGCGCGGTGCTGTTGGTGCCGTTTATCCAGCGCAAGAGTGTGGCGTTGCCGGTGGTGGCGGCGTTGGGCGGGTTGCTGTTGGCGACGCTGGCGACGGTGGCGAACCTTGGTGATTACCGGATGATTTTTTCCGGGTCGCTTGCGATCGACCACTTCAGTCAATTTTTCAAGATCCTGTTGCTGCTGTTTAGCGTGTTGGTGGTTGTGCTGTGGGGGATCACGTCTCGGAAGCAGACGCACGCTTACGACGTGCCAGATTTTTTGTGCCTTCTTTTGGGTGCGGTGTTCGGGATGTCGCTGATGGCCTCGGCGACGAGCCTGATTATGATTTTTGTGGCGATCGAGTCGGCGTCGCTGCCTAGCTACGCGTTGGCGGGTTTCCGCAAGCACGAGCGTGTGGGGTCGGAGGGTTCGCTGAAGTACATCATTTTTGGTTCGGCCAGCAGCGCTTTGATGGTGTATGGCATGTCGCTGATTTACGGCTCCGCGGGGACGCTGGACCTGTTCGGCGTTGCCGGCGCGGTGACGACGGGTGGGCTGACGCCGTTGATGGCAGTGGGTTTGGCGGGTCTGTTCGTGGGGCTGTCGTTTAAGCTCTCGGCGGTTCCGCTTCACTTCTGGTGCCCGGACGTGTTCCAGGCGGCGCCGATCGAGGTGACGACGTTTCTGTCGGTGGCGTCGAAGGGTGCGGCGGTGTGCCTGCTGGTGCGGGTGTTGCATGTGTTTGGTGTGGCGTCGATGGGTGATCTTGGCGCCGCGGGTTTGGGTGGGCTGAGCGTGGGTGTGGCGATTGTCGGCGCGATTACCGCCACGTGGGGGAACCTGCTGGCGTTGCGGCAGACGAACCTTAAGCGGCTGCTTGCGTGCAGCTCGATCTCGCACGCGGGTTATATGATTATGGCTGCGAGCCTGATCATCAGCCCCGGTCGGGGCAGCGCGCAGAGCGTGGCGGGCGCGATACTCTTTTACCTGTTGATCTACCTGTTCATGAACCTGGGCGCGTTTACGGCGGCGGCGATCATTGACCAGGAGACCGGCCAAGACGATATCCGCGGGTACACGGGTTTGGCGCGTCGGTGCCCGACGCTGGCGGTGCTGATGTCGCTGTTTTTGCTTAGCCTGTTCGGCATGCCGGGGCTGGGCGGGTTCATGGGCAAGATTTATCTGATGGAGTCGATGACCAAGGCGGAGAACACCGGGTTTGTGCTGATCACGGTTCTGCTTCTGAACACGCTTCTGAGCTTGTATTACTACATGCGTCCGGTTTACTACATGGTTTTGGTGGCGGGCGACGAGCGTCGTCCCGTTTTCTTCCCGCGTGGTATTGGTTTGGCGATGCTGCTGGGTTGTGCCGCGGTGTTGCTGTGGACGGGTCTGAGCCCCTCGGCGGCGGGGGGCATGACGCAGGACTATGCGCGGATGTTCTCATTTACGCGTAACGTGGTGGACGTGACGGACTCGCTGGCGGCGTCGCAAGACGCGGGCGTGTTGGTGATTCCGCCGCTCCACGAGACCCCAGGCCGATGAGGCCGCAGTACGAGATTTGTTTAGCACGATGTCTTCCACAATCGCTACGACAATAGACCGGGCCGCACTGGCGGAGGCGCTTAATCAGATCCTCGCGGCGGAGACGCACAGCTTGGCGCGTCACCTCGAGGAGCAAGCCACGCCGTACTTGACGCCGGAGAGTTACGCCGCCTGGCAGCGCGTCAAGGGGGCTGCGCACCTTAGCCACGATCACGAAAAGCGGCTGTCGGGTCTGATCGAGTCGCTTGATTTACCGCCGCACCCTGGTGTGTACCCCTCGGCTGTGGCTAATTATCATTTCGCGGACTTGGCTTGCCTGCTGCCCCAGCTTATCGAGGAGAAGCAATCGCAAATCGCTGTGTACCAGCGGGCGTTGCGGCTTGTTCGGGGGGACGCGGGCGCTACCGAAACACTCCAATCGCTGATGGCTGAGCTCGAATCGCAGGTGCGGGGCTTGGTATCTTTCACGCAGAAATAATACGGATTCGGATTAATTTTGAGTCGATTCAAGACTATAAAGGGACCACTCCCTGACGGTCGCGGCTCGTTGTGGGCGACTCATTATTAATCTTGATCCGTATAACAGCAGCCGCCGGGTGGCGGTTGCTGTGTGTGTTGTTGTTGGTCTTAGCGGGCCGGCGGCGCTATTGCCGCGGGGTGTCGTCGTTTGCTTCCAAGAGCTTCATGAGGTCTAGGGGCAAGTGGTTGTTGGGTGTGCGGCTCCGCTTGGCGCGGTGGTCTTGAATGGCATCGATCGATGCGCTGGACAACACCTCAAGGGAGGGGTTGTCCGCTGCCGAGGCCGCTGCGGGTGGTGCTGTTTCCGTTGGGGTCTGTGCGCGTGAGCGGCTTCGGCGTATGGGCGGGTTGGATGTCTGTGTGTCGTCTTCGCCCGTCAGGGGCGCGCTTTGCGAGGGGTCGGTGATCAGGTCCATCTCAAGGGTATCAAACAGGTTCGCCTGCCAACTGAGCAGGTCCAGGCCGTTGACCAATTGGTTTTTATCGAAGTCGGGGCGGAGGTTGTCTCCGGTGTTGAACAGTTCGCTTTGCCATGCGAGCAGGTCTAGGCCGTTGGTGCGTCCGTCGCCCGTGGCGTCGGCGATGAGGTTGCCGAAGTAGAAAATGTCGTCCGTGGGTATGCCTGTATTTTCGGCTTTGACGGTGACCTGTAGCCACTTGTTGGTGATCGCGGCGTCGTCCCAGATGACGGTGACACGGTCGGAGCCGTTTTCCCCTTCGCCGCGTCGGAGTGTGATCTGTCGTGGCTCGGGCGCCTCGTCCCAGGTGGACGGGTCTTGTGTGTTGCCCACGCGGAACTCGAAGGCGTCTTGCAGATTAATGTTTCTGCCGGGTAGGCCGTCGATGTCGATCATGATGCCGTTGGTCCCACGGCTGTAGTTGGTGAGGTTTTCGGCGGATGGTGTTTCGCCGGGCAGTAGTGCTTCTTTGTCGGTTGCGATGGCGTCGTCGTCTCGGGGGTCTGCTTTTGAGTTGTTGCCGTCGTGGCTTGAGTTGTTGTAGAAGACGTGTCGGTCGACGACGCGGTGGGCCTGCTTGAACACTATGCGCATCGAATCGGAGTTGTTGTATTCGTTGAGTTCGAGGACTTTGTCGTGTAGGTCGACGATGACGAGTATGACCGTGTCTCCGAGTAGCTCGGACGTGTCGATGGGGATGTCCACGCTGATGGTAGTCCGCGGTAGCAGTTCGGTGATTGTGGTTGTGCCGACGCGACGGATACCGACGTTGAGGTTGAGCGCGAATACATCGACTTTGAAGTCACGGGCTGGGAGTATGCCTTCGTTTGAGACCTCTGTGCGGATGGTCAGCGGGTCGCCCTTTATCGCCATGGGGTCGCTCGATCCGCTGTCGGGGTCGATGCCGAGGATTTCGACCGTGAGGTCTGACAAGCCCTGTAGGATGAGGGAGGTGTCTTCGACGTTGTTTGACCAGTTGCCGTCGATCTGGTGCATGTTGGGGTCGACGACGACGCGGTAGTTGTTGATGCCGGCGAATCCGTCGCCGACGCCGGTGATTTGGATCGTCTGTCCGGGCATGATTGTGGGGATGGTCTGTGTGTCGAAGGTCTGGTAGGTCAGTGTTGGGTCGTCGAGCGGTGTGAAGAGGTCGTCGTAAGTGGACATGAAGGCGATTTCAAGGTTGTTGATCGTGGCTCGGCCGCGGTTGGTGATGGTTGCGGTGACTTCCACGTTGTCTATGCCGGAGTAGTTCAGCTCTTGCGCCACGACGCCGACGGCGGCGGCGTCTGGGCGGATGACGGCGACGTTGGACTGTCCTTTGTTGTTGTTGTCGGTGACCTCGTCGATGATTTCGCCGGAGTCGGCTATGGCGGTGAGGACGAAGTTGCCACCGCCGGTGGGGACGGTCCACTGGAAGTTGAAAGATTCGGTGTCGAACGAGCCCAGGGCGTTGAGGGTGTGGGTTCCTAGGCTCATGAAGCTGGTCGGGGCAAAGGTGAAGTCGGGGTCGCCCTGGAAGTATTCGATGTCGAAGGGCGTGGTGATTTTCTGCCTGCTGCGGTTGGTGACATCGACGGTGACGGTGACGGTTTCGCCCTCGACGGGGTTGGGGTTTGAGAGCGTGACGTCAGAAATGATGATATCCGGCACGCCAGAGATGGTGGTGGTGGTGACGTTGTCCGCTGTGCCGACGACCTCCGCGCCTCCTAGGGCGGTGAGGCGGATGGAGTACTGGGTGTCACCGGGTTGAATCTGAAACAGGTGGTTGACGTCGTAGCGGCTTCCGGGGCCTAGGAAGATGGTCTCGGATTCAACGTCCGTGGGTGACATCAGGTCGCCGATGATGTACTCGACTAATACCTCGTCGCCGACGGGGCCGCGGTTGATGATCTGCGCGTCCGCGGCGACGAGCGCGCCGCCGGGAGCTTTGTCGGCCCCTGGGAAGTTGATTCTGCGTGAGAAGCTGAACTCTGGGAGCATTGCGGTGCTGCTTGTTCCCACGTTTCCGGCTGTGGGTACACCGACGGAGGGTGCGCCGGCTGGTGCGTTGGCTTCGGGCGCTGGGGACGGGTTGCCGCCGACGAAGGCCTGCTCTTCGTAGACCAGTTGGTATGTGCCGTCGGTGTCGATGGCCAAGGAGGGGGTGACCTCTACTTCGCCGTCGGTGAGGCGGAAGGGTCGGCTCCAGGTCGAGGTGGTGGCGTCGAACTGTGAGGCGAACACGTCGATGGTGACGCCGTCGCTCTGCTGCCAGTAGGTGACCATGGATCCGTCTGGTGCTTTGATGGTTTTTAGCCTGGCGAAGTTGGCGTCTTGAGCGATGAGTTCGGGGGCTGTGGGGGCGGCGAACCCTGCGATGGTGGTGGGCAGGTTGTAGAGTCGTGACTCGGCGCTCAAGTCCGGGTTTTCGGTGACGTGTGCGAACTGGACGTCTACGCGTCCGGGCGCTTCGCTGCCGATGGCTAGGCCTGTGAACTTGCCGGCGCTGATGCCGTTGATGGGTAGCACGGCTGGGTTGGACCAGCCGCTGCCGGAGTTGGTGCTCTGCATGATCTGGTTGCCGGTGGCGGTGTCTCGTAGCCACAGGGCGTAGAGCGTGCCGTCTTCGCCGGCGAAGACGGTGGGCTTGCTGTCGGAGACGTTGTTGGTGGTGAGTATGGTTGTGGGGCCCCACGTGTGTGTGGTGTCGTTCCAGGTGGAGACGTGTATTTCGTTGGCGTCTCGGGCCATTTCGCCTGGCATGGGCGCGTTGGAGTCGGCCAGGGGTGTGGCGCTGGTGTTGTGTACCCAAGCGAGTACGCCGTTGCCGGCGCTGTTGAAGGAGACGGCGTGGTCGGTGTCGTACTGCGAATCCACGGTGACGGCGAGTTCGGGGCCCCAGTTGGTGCCGTCGAAGTATCGGTATCGGATGTCTTGTCCGGTGAGGAAGTCGTTTCGCGAGAGCGCTTCGACGTTTCCGGATTCGTCGATGGCTTGGTAGACGACGACGGCCGGCGCGTCGGTGTCGTCGTTGGTCAGTGCGAGCACGGGGTTGGAGATGTGCTTGCCCAGCTCAATGCCGCCGGCGACGTTGGTCAAGGACGATGACCATACGCCTCCCGTCCGTTGGGCGAACACTAGGTTGTTGCGTGTGCTGCCGGCGCTGAGGTCGGTGTCCACAAGTTGGACGTACATGGCTTGGCCGGTGACGGGGTCGATGACGATATTGGGTACGGGGTCGATGACGATTTGCCCGACTGGCGTGTCGCCGCCGTGGAAGACGGTGACGCCGTCGAAGTCCGATGGCGCGGCCAGCGGTCCTACAAATGGGGTGGCCGGCAGGGGCGAGCTCATGACGACGGTGCAGGCTGGGTTGAAGTTGAAGTTTGCGGACGGCAGGTCGAAGCTGAAGACCTCGAAGCCTAGGACCTCGGCGGAGATCTCGCCGTGGAGTTCACCGGTGGCGCCGAGGCAGGCGACGGTGAAGAAGTCCTGGAAGGGGATGAGTTGGTTCTGGACCTGCTGAGGGAATCCCAGGGCGGGGGTGAACCCGAAGAAGATTGATCCTGAGATCGATGCGAGGTCGAAGCCGAGGATTTCAATTTCGCCGCCGATCTCGATGCCGGGGGTGATGGTCGGCGCGACGAAGGTCGGTGTGGTTAGGCCTAGGATTTCGGGCACCTGTAGCGGGTTCTGGAGCAGGGCGGGGTCGATTGCGATGGTGACGCCGGCGCTGAGCATGGCGTCGACGATGAATTGGAGGTATGCGTTGATGCTGGCGACGTTTGGCACGCCGTATGAGAAGAGTGTGATCTCGGGCGACTCCCAATGGAAGAGGGGGTAGTCTTCGAGGAGGAAGGACACGGACAGCCAGTCGGTGGATAGGGATTGGCTGTTGATCTGTAGGTTCGTGGCGATGGAGAAGTGGTCTGTGGCCTGTGCTTGGCCGGTCCATGTTTCGTTGATGACGTCTTCGCCCAGTATTCGCACGAGTGCTCTGGCGGTCACGGGCACAACGATGGCGGTGTTTGGGTTGAGGCCGGCGGTGGCTACGGCTTTGATCTCGGCGAGGACCTGGTTTTCCTTGTCGCCGATGAATGGGACGGTGAAGCCGACTAGCTGTGACACGGTTTGTGGGCCCCAATCGACCAGCGCGTTGCGGAATGAGATGTTGTACTTATGCGTAGTTGGGTCGAACGTTAGCTCGCTGTCTTCGTTGTCGAGCCAGCCTGGGAATTGTTCGACCTGTGCGGTGACGACGGTCTCGTCGCTGAGCAGGCCGAACGCGTCGCGGGCGCGCATCTTGAACCTGTTGGGGTTCTGCGGGCTGGTGAACTCGAACTTGCCGAAGTCTACGAAGTTGATGTTGGACGTATCGTTCGAGCCGGAGACGCTGGCGGAGTAGAACTGCCCGTCTTGGGACGGGAAGCCGCTGAGGAACGGGTGGCGGCCGACGGTTTGGTAGAGGTCGCCGTCGGGGTCGTTGGCGGTGATGATGACGTTTGTCGATGCGCCTGTAACGCCGGTGATGTACCTGCCCCAGATGTTGGCGGCTGTGTTGCCGTCCATGAGTGGGTCTTGCAGGGATAGTGACACGGTGGGTCTTGTGGGGTCGACGACGTAGAGGAACTGGCCGGCGTCGTTGTTGAGCTCGTCTGACTCGGTGATGAGGTTGGTGAAGTCTGCGAAGTATTCAACGGAGTCTTCTGGGCGTACGGGGACCCAGTCGTAGACGAAGCTACGCGAGCCTAGCGGGCCGATGGGCAGCTCTTGTTTATCGCTGATGGTGGTGTGGTCTGGGTTCTTGGAGGTGTCGGTGAATTGGTAGCGTCGGTCGAAGAAGAGCGCGGGCGCGAAGCCGAGGTTTCGCACGGTGATGTCGACGCGTGTTTCGCCGTTGTTTGGGCTGAACTGGGGCGTCTCGGTGGCCAGGTCGGGGTCACCGGAGAATGGGACGATGAACAGCGCGCCCAGTCCGATTTTGGTGTCTAGGCCGGCGCGGTGCAGGCCGATCCAGAAGGTTTGGCCTGGCTTGGCGTCGACGTCGCTCATGGCGTTGCCGATGGAGTGGTTTGGCGGGTCGACGGCGTTGATGTTCAGGGGGTCGCCGGTCTTGGGGTCGCCGTCTCTGTTGAAGAAGCCAGAGTCGTTTTGATACCAGATGTGGACGCGAGCTTCGCGGTTGAGCGATGGGGACCCGTTGAAATTAAGGGGGAGGTTGACGCCCGATGCGAGCATGGCCGCTTGGCTTCCGGGGGGGGCGGTCATCTTGTAGTAGCTCGTGCGGAAGCCTGGCAGCATGTGGTCGAATTTAGGGGTGAAGTGGTTGCCGAAGCCGTCGGTGGTGCCTTCGTGGGTTGTTTCCCAGTACTGGGGCAGCAGGCTCATGCCGAAGTTGGGGTCTAGGATTGTTTCGGGGGCTTCGTAGTCTTCGAGGTTGACGAAGATGGAACCGCCGGTGCTGATGAAGTCGCTATCTTCGCGGCTTTCGCCGAGGATGACGTAGAAGCCGGGCTCGACGTTGGTTTGGAATCGGTAGAAGTCGCCGCTGGGTAGGCTGTCGACGTTGTGGTGGTTGGTGTAGTCGACGAGGTTCAGCTCGTAGTCGATCTCGTCGAAGGGGAACTCCCCGGACCCTGTCCAGGCCACTTTGTATAGGGCCACGTAGAGCAGGTCGAGCAAGGAATCCCCGCCGTTGATCTTGCCGGAGAATTGTGCCAGCCCCGCTTCGTTGACCCAGAATCCGGAGGCGAAGACGAGGTTGGGATTTTCCGAATCCCAGAGGCTTCCGAAGGCGATGTTGCCGACGCCTTCTTCGGGTGTGAGGATCATGCGGTGCAGGCGTATATCGAAGAGGTCACGGGTGGCTGGAGGCTTGCCTGGGAAGAAGGCTTTGGGCATGTACGCGCTGGCTTTGAGGTTCATCGTGACTGGGGTGTTGAACACGTAGCTGGCGCGCATGTAGTAGCTGTTGCCGGGCAGCGTGCCTTCGAGGTCGGTAAAGGTGACCGTGGGGGGGATGGAGCCCGGCACGGTGGATTTGGTGGTGGACGACAGCAGGTTGCCTTCTAGGTCGTAGAGGTCCACGCGTACCGGTACCGATACAGAAAAAGGCAGAGCCAGATTTAGTTCTACGGTCAGGTCTACGAAACCCGGAGGGTTAAGGCCATCAGGGTCTTCAACATCGTCGGGCACGTCGAGGCGGACCCATTCGTTGCCTGAGACTCCGTTGACGGAGCCCATGGCGCTTAGGCTGATCGGGTCCATCACTAGCCGTTTAGCGCGGAGGAATTTTTCGGCTTCGGTTTCGACGGAGATGGTGTATTGCCCGGAACCGGAGGGGTCGTCGAGTGATTGGACGTAGACGACGACGTCGTGCCAGCCGGCGGTGCTGTCGTAGAAGTAGTCGGGGTTGTCCAGCGGGGGCCTGGGGTCGGGCAGCGTCACGACGGTGGTGGTGCCCTCTGTGGGGATGCCGAACAGGCTTGTGTCTTCGGCGAAGTTGGTCTGGTCCCATGCGATGCGTTGTCCGTCGACGTAGACGCCCCATCGCAGGCGCATGCTATCGGCTTGGTGTTGGCCGACGTTGACGGTGAGTTGCCCGGCGGGCGCACGGAACGAGAACGCCTGGGACTGGCCGTCGGTGTTGAAGACGCTCGTCACCGAGCCGTTGCCCAGCGGGTCGGCGGGAAGGACCGTGGTGCTTGATGAGGGCAGCGTGGTTGGCGGTGCGAAGAAGCCGATGGGGAAGAACCGTTGGGAAGATACTTGTAGCGCCACATCGGCGAGGCTGTTGGCGATCGCGCCGTTTTCCTGGACCCTCAGGTAAACGGTCTGTGGTCCGGAGGGTAGGCTGAATCGGCTGACCGTGACGGGGGCGGGGTCGTTGCTTAAGAATGTGGTCTTGGGCAGTTGGTTGCCGTCGTGGTCGAATGCTTCGAAGGTCCAGCCCGAGAAGAAATTACCCTTGGCGTCGAGCTCGCCGCCGTGGTAGTCGGGGATGGCCAGTGGGTAGTAGCCTGCGAATTCGGCGATGCTTTCGGTGAAGGCGACGCCGGAGCTGAGTGTGGCGGACCCGCCTATGGGTTGGAAGTATGTCAGTTCGCCTCGGGTGAGGGCTTTGTTAAATGTTACGGTCTCGGTGGGGATTGTTTTTTCAAAGTTGCCCAGCAGCGGGAAGTTTGGCGCGTCGACCTCGATGCGGTACTGGCCTTTTGTGCCTTGCTCGTTCTTGACGACGGCGTAGTAAAACCCGCCGCTCTTCCTTGCCGAGACGCTATACGAATTGGCTCCGTAGGGGTAGTCTTCGCGCATTAGGTTAGACCCGCTGATGTCGAAGGCCAAGATGTCGAAGTCGTTGATGTAGCTCTGGGCGTCGATCTGTGAGCGGTCGGCTGGGAACCAATCGAAGCTTGGCGCGACGTCTGGGATTTGCCCGAAGTAGCGGACGGTTCCGTCTGAGTTGAATCGCGGCTGGTAGAGCTTGATGCTGGTGTTGACGGTTTCGCTGAGCGGTACGGTGCGCACGGTGACGGGGCCTGGCGTTTCGACCCAGAATCGGAAGACGTCGATGGAGCCGGTGTTGCCGATGAGCCCTGAGTCGAACGGGAGGGAGCTGGTGAAGGAGCTTGTAAACGAGCCGTCGCCGAACTGGTTCTGAATGATGTTTTTTACGGATTCATTCAGGGGCAGGCTGCCGACGTTGCCCATATCGGCGGGCAGGATTGTCGGCGAGGAGCCGAATGTCTTCCAGGCTGTCTCGGTGACCAGGAACGGGAAGGGGTTGTCGGTTTCGACTTCCATCTCGAGGGTGTAGAAGCCGTCGTTGAGCAGTTGGTTCTGGAGCGGCTCGACCTTGAAGTGCAGGGGCTGCCCCTGGAACTGGCTGATGTTGATGTTGTCGAGGTTGATCGTCAGGACGGGTCCGCCTGGGAAGTTGATGGCGGACTTGAGGACGTTCATGTTCTCGTCCATGACGGTGACGGTGGCGCCGAAGAACGGGCTGGTGTTCGCGTTTGAGTTGGACTTGAGCGTGACCTGTGGTACGGCGTTGCTCTTCATGTTGAAGGGCAGTAGCGTTCGCCAGAGGTGCTGCTCGAAGTCGTGCTCGAATTGGATGTCCCGGATTTTGAGCACGGAGAAGTAAGGCGGTGGCGGCTGTACGATTGGGTTGGGGTCGAAGTTCGGCGGGCCTGGCGGGTCTGGCAGTTGCAGGGTTGGTTCGGGGACCATGCCGACGCCGACGAAATCGGCGTCTGGGCCGTTCACGTCGATCCGGATTGTGTCCGTGCCGTTGAAATCCATCGCGATGGCGATGAAGCCGTACACGGAGTCTTGTGTCAGTGTGGTGTCGATGGTGGCGGGGCCTGCGTCGGTTGGCAGTACGAAGCCTACGAGGTCCAGCTGTGTGCTGCCGCTTTGTCGGTATTGGGCGAGTATGGGCTGCCCGGTGGTGGGCACGGCGCCGGTGAGTCCGTCGCCGAAGATGATGGTTGAGCTGTTGGGGTCGGTGACGACTTGGTAGTGCTTCTCACCGACTTGCTTGCCGAACGCGCCGCCTACGAATGAGGAATTTAGATCGCCGTTGAAGTCGAGCTTTTCGGTGCGTAGGTCGTCGAGGTCTAGCTCGTGTGGGATGTTGACTTGGCCGATTTTCAGCGTGGCGGTGTCCGTGCCGGGTGAGGTGCCGACGATGTAGACGTCGATCGGGCCGGGCACGCCTGCTACGTTCACCGGGAAGAACAGTGTTTGTCCGGGTGCGACTTCTTTGGTCATCAAAGCGAGGTTCGAGCCTCGCAGCGCGATCTTGGCGCCTGTGGGGCCGGCGGTGCCCAACTCGAAGGCGAGCACATCTACGCCGACCGCGGGGGTGATGCGGTAGACGCTGGCGCCTAGCGTTTGGCCGACGGTTAGGCCGTTGAGCGTGGTGACGGATGCGTCGCCGACCAGCGGGTTGAGCGCGAGGGGCTGGGTTGTGTAGGGCGTTTCGACGGTGAGTGTGAACGAACCGGCGGAGTCGTTGCCGATGTCGCCGACGCGGATGAGGTATGCATCGCTGCTTGTGACGGGTAGTGACAGCTCGACGTCGCCGGTGGCGGTCATGGTGGCGAGGTCCAGCAGGATAGTGCCGGTTTCGTCGTAGACGCTTAGTACGGGCTCGAATCCGGTGGGTTGTAGCTTGATCTTGGCTTGGCCTGTTGTGTCGGCTGGTGCTCGGAACTTGAAGGCTTTGGCGTTGCCCGCGGCCAAACTGTCGGCGTGTACCACACGGCCCAAGCCTAGCTGGAACGGTACGGGGGAGTGGAAGTCTTCCGTGATGGACAGTGAGGTGATATCGACGGGCACGACCTGTGACGTGGTTGAGACGTCGATTTCGTATGACCGTGCGGCGGAGTGGTAGTCCAGTGGCGCGACGGCGAGCATGTATTGGGCGTCGTGGAGGTTTTTGTCGGTTGGCGGTGTTAGTGTTAGCGTCACTGGCCCGCCGTTCATGTCTGAGCCGGTGTCGATCGGCGTCCATCGGCCGGTGGGTGTGTCCCGCCGGAATACTGTGGCGAACACTTTTACGTCCAGGCCGGTGGGGGTGACGGTGACGGTGCCGCCGGGCCCGCCGTTGAACATGTTCAGTTCGTAGAAGTCCACGTCGGTGGGTGTGTTGAAGGTGTCTTCGCCGGTGTTGGCGTCGAGGTGTGCGGTGCCGGTGTCGGGGTCGATGGTGATGGGCGTGTTGAGTGTCTGTGGGTCGGCGCCGACGATCAGAGTGAAGTTGTTGGGCGGGCCTGCGGGGGCGAAGTATACGCCGAGGATGTAGGCGAGGCCGCTGTTGATTTCCGCGACGAGCGATTCGGCTCCGGGTTCGCCGGGCGCGGGGTCGGCGTCGACGGATTGAATGAGGTTGCCGCTTTCGTCGTAGAGGGCCAGTGCGGCGTCGTCGCCCGAGCCTATGGAGGGCAGGAGGTTGAATGTGATGCTGTTCTCGAATTGTGTTCCGTCGACGGCGAATTTGTAGTACAGGCTTGACGGGCCGCCGGGGTCGGCGCTGATTGTGTGGACCGAAGAGCCCGGCGCATAAACGACTTGTTCGGCGTTGTTCGGGTCGATCAGGTCGGGGATCGCGCCGATCGCGCCGGTCAGGAGCACACGCTGCTCAAGCTGCTCTATAAAGGTTGTGTCATGGGCCGGGCGGTGTTGGGCGTCATGTCTCCACCTGGCTTTGGCGGTTGCCACGCGTTCGTGGACGCGGTGCTTTACAAAACGGGCACGCTCAAAAAGTCGGGAACTGAATGACATGGCTGGGTCCTTAAATAGGTAGGCTGGATCGCGCTCACCCCCCGTTTAGGCTACAAATTTATGCTCACAAATTAGTTGAAGAAAAAAAGAAAAATTTAAACTTTTCCTAGTCTCTATTCTCAATATACCGAGACTGGGGTACCCGGTCAATGCAATTTTTCTAAATATGCTTAAAATAGGCACTTGAGGCGATGCGTCTTTCTGGTTCAGGCCATTTAGCTGCATTTCATCCATTGCGACTTGGTCGGATACACCTCGCAGGCGATTTTTCCACCTCTGCAAAGTCCATCAATAGTTCTTAGAATCCCGGATCGCCCGGGGGCTCGATGTGGGCGGCTGTAAATACAAAATATAATTGCGTTTACGGAAAAATAGGTAAAAAACGCAAAAAAGATAAAAGAATATTTGTATATGTTAGATATATATAATATAATAGTATTGAGAGGCATTTGAAAGGCATTAAGTGATGAAAAAGCAAACCCTCACTACCGGGCAGATCGCCAAGTACTGCCGCGTGAACTACCAGACCGTGATCCGGTGGATCAAGCGGGGGCGTATGAAGGCTCATCAGTTGCCGGGCAGGGGCGACCATCGGGTTGAAGTAGCGGATTTCCTTGATTTTCTGAAGAATCACAAGCTGCCGGTGCCTGAGGAGTTTGAGCAGCGGGCCAAGCGGGTGCTGATTGTGGACGACGACCCGGACATTGTGAAGCTCATGCAACGGATGCTCCGCGCGAAAGGGTATGAGACGGCGTCGGCGTCGAACGGTTTTGAGGCGGGGGCTTTGCTTGGGACGTATGAGCCCCAGCTTGTGACGCTGGACCTTGAGATGCCGGGCTTGGGTGGGTTGGACGTGATCAAGTTCATGCGGAGCAGCCCACATTACAAGCGTATCCAAGTTTTAGTGGTATCGGGGATGCCGCAGGACGAGCTTGATACCGCCCTTGAGGCTGGTGCGGACGGCGTGCTTGAGAAGCCGTTTAAGAAGGATGTGCTGATCACCAAGATTTGGGAGTTGATCGGCTAGGGGGTAAGTGGGGGGTGTATGCCCGGCGTCCTGCTAGGGTGTTTTCCCTTTTCGTTTACGGCTGTTTGGTTGCGAGATCGAGCCTACACCTTATGCGGGACCGCTCCGTTACGGACATGATGCACGGTTGCCCACAAGCGGTGAGTTCACAGTTTGTTGCGTGTTAGGTTATATGCGGATCGCCCGGAGACCGCTCCCTGACGGTCGCGGCTCGTCTTGTGGCCGTATACCAATATGAAAACGCTCTAGGCGGTGACGGTCTGTTGGCCGCGTGAATCTACTTCTAGCTTGGCTTTTTGTAGGAATGCGTCTAGGGGCATGGCGCCGAGGTCGCCGCGCGTGCGGTCGCGGACGGCGACGGTGTTGGCTTGTTCGTCGCGGCCGCCTACGACGAGCATGTAGGGGGTTTTGAGGTCTTGGGCGACTTTGATTTTTGCTTGTACGCGTCCGCCTGAGAGGTCGAGCGTGGCTCGGAAGCCGTCTGGGCCGGTGACGCCTTTGACGGCGCGCAGTGCGTCGAGCACTTTTTGCCCGTAGGCGTTGAACTTTTCGCTGATCGGCAGGACGCGCACCTGCTCGGGCGCCAGCCAGAGTGGGAAGGCGCCGGCGTAGTGCTCGATGAGGATAGCCATGAAGCGTTCCATGCTGCCGAATGGTGCGCGGTGGATCATGACGGGGCGGTGGGCTTGGTTGTCGGCGCCGATGTACTCGATCTTGAATCGCTCGGGGAGGTTGTAGTCGAGTTGGACGGTGCCGAGTTGCCACTGGCGGCCGATGACGTCGCGCACGACGAAGTCTACTTTTGGGCCGTAGAAGGCTGCTTCGCCGGTTTCTTCGGTGAACGACACGCCCATGTCTTGGAGCACCTGGCGTAGCTCGCGTTCGGCGCGGCCCCAGACTTCGGGTGAGCCGGCGTATTTGGCGGCTTTTTCGTCGTCGCCGCGGGCACGCAGGCTTAGGCGGATGTGTACGTCTTCGAAGCCGAACGTTTTGAACACGAACTGGACGAGCTCGACGGTGTCTTTGAACTCGGCTTGCACCTGGTCCTGTGTGCAGAAGATGTGCGCGTCGTCTTGGGTGAAGCCGCGGACGCGGGTCATGCCGGTGAGCTCACCCGACTGCTCGAAGCGGTAGACGGTGCCGAACTCGGCGAGGCGGATGGGCAGGTCGCGGTAGCTGTGGGGCTCTGAGGCGAAGATCTTGATGTGGTGTGGGCAGTTCATGGGCTTGAGCAGGTACTCGTCTTCGCCGCCGCCCCCGCCGGCCTGTTCGCGCATCTTGATGGTGGGGAATTGGCTGTCGGCGTAGAACGGGTAGTGCCCGCTAGTCTTATATAGATCGATCTTGCCGATGTGGGGGGTGTAGACCACGTCGTACCCGCGGCGGAGCAACTCGGCTTGGAGGAACTCTTGTAGGAGTGTGCGAACCATGGCGCCGCGTGGTTTCCAGAGGATGAGGCCTGGGCCGACTTGCTCGTCGATGGCGAACAAGCCCAACTTGTGGCCGATGGCGCGGTGGTCGCGTTGCTTGGCTTCTTCGAGGCGCTCTAGGTGTTGGTCCAGATCGGCTTCGGTGAAGAAGGCGGTGCCGTAGACGCGTTGGAAGCGGTCGGAATCGACGTCGCCGTGCCAGTGGCTGGAAGCGATGCTGGTGACTTTGAAGGCGCCGATGTGGGCGGTGGAGGGTACGTGGGGGCCCATGCAGAGGTCTTCCCAGGCTTGGGGGTTGGCTGGGTTGTCGCATTGGCCGGTGACGTACCAGGATAGGTTGGCTGCGCCGCCGTCGAGGGCGCGTTGGGCGTTGTCTATCTTGTACTTGTTGGCTTCTTTTTCGAGCTTGGTTAGCCCTTCTTTTGGCGACAACTCATAGCGTATAAACGGCCGATCTTCGGCGATGATTTTTTTCATCTCCGCTTCTATTTTTTCAAAGTCGTCGGAGCTGATAGGTGTTTCGAGTGCGATGTCGTAGTAGAAGCCGTTGTCGACGGGTGGGCCGTAGGCGAGTTGGGCGTTTGGCCAGAGTCGTTGGATGGCTTCGGCCATGACGTGGGCGCAGGAGTGGCGAAGGAGGTATAGGGCGTCTGGGTCTGGGTCGCCTTTGGATAGGCCTTTTTTGTCGGTGCGGGGCTTGGTGATGATTTGGAGGCTTGCGTCGTGGTCGATGGGGCGGTTGAGGTCGGTGAGTTGCCCTTCGACTTTGGCGCCGATGGCTGCTTTGGCCAGGCCGGCACCGATGTCGGCGGCGACTTGTGCGGCGGAGACGGGTTGGTCGTAAGTCTTGGTGGTGTTGTCTGGTAGGGTGATTTGCATAGAGTTCGTCTCGAAGCGAGCGGTATGGTGTCTTTGTATGAGCCTCGCGTCGGCAATGGTGGATTTTCGCTATCCGGACCGCTCCCTTATCCGCCTGAGGCGGACGGCTCGTATTGAGACGGTGTTTATATCAGAATTTTTATTCGCTGCGGTGGATATTAGGATATACGGCTGATGGACCTGCACGAAAAGCTAGGGCGTTTGGGGCTTGAGTTGTCGGCGGCGCCGAAGCCGGTGGCGGCGTATGTGCCGGCGGTTCGTAGCGGGGGTTTGCTATTTGTCAGTGGGCAGTTGCCGATGCGCGGCGGCGAGTTGATCGCGGCGGGTGTGGTGGGGTCGGCGGTGAGCGTGGAGCGGGCTGCGGAGGGGGCTAGGCAGTGTGTGCTGAACGCGCTGGCGGTGGTGGACGGGCAGATCGGCGGGGACTGGTCGGTCTTTAATAAGGTTGTGCGGTTGGGTGTGTTTGTGGCTTCGGCGGACGGGTTTACAGAGCAATCGGTGGTGGCGAACGGGGCGAGCGAGTTGCTGGTGGAGGTGTTTGGTGAGGCTGGGCGGCACTCGCGGGCGGCGGTGGGGGTGAACGCGTTGCCGTTGGGGGCGAGTGTGGAGGTTGAGCTTGTGGCGGAGCTATTGTGAAAATAGCGAATATTAAGCGCGTTGGCTGGGTAAGATGCGGCGGATTCAGCCGCCTGATGCTGAAATTTGGTTGTGATGGGGGCCTGTTGCCGTCGTAATCTACTTGCGTGCAAACGGGCTACTCTTTAGACTTTATCCACTTAAGGGCTGGCTTGAGTGTGGTGTGCCTGCATATGAGGGCGTTACGCCTATGGGGGCAGGCATGAGCATCGCAGAGTCCCGTCAGGCTCGGTCCGTGTGCCACCGTAAAGCAGGGAGGTCTGTCTTGGTAAAACGCGGGTATTTTCAGGCCGTTGTGTGGGGCGTTGTGCTATCCGCCTTGCTGCTGATCCCGGCGCGGGTGTCTGCTCAAGACCAGCCGTCTGCTCAGCAGATGTTTGAGCAGGCGATGCAGTTGTACGCCAACGGGGACTTGGTGGGCGCTCAGCAGACGTTTCGTAAGGTTGACCCTCTGCAACTGGACAAGAAGCAGCGGCTGATCATGTACGAGACGATCCAGAACATTGATCGTCACATCCGACAAGACACAAGCCCGGAGAAGCTGCTGTCCGAGGCGGTGACGGCTCATAACACGGGGATGCTGTCGAAGGCGTTGGCGTTGTACGAGTCTGTCGTACGCCACCCTAAGTCCACTGGTGAGCAGAAGCAGCAGGCGACGAATAATTTGGCGGAGGTGAAGCGTCGTATCAACGCGGAGTTGACGCGTGCGCGTCAGAGCATCGACGAAGCGGCTGCGGATATCCGCGCGGGCCGATTCGCGGCTGCGGAGCGCAAGCTGCAGCAGGTCAAGGGGTCGAATTTAGACCTTGGTTGGTTTGAGAATGAGCGAGTGGATCGGCTGTTGATGATTGTGAATGAGCGGCAGGCGGCTCAGCGTCGCACGGCCCCGCCGCAGCGGCAGCAACCCCCGCCGACGCCTCAGACACCGGTGACGCCGCCGCAGGTTTCCACGCCGCAGGTGCCGACGCCCCAGCCCCAGCAGCCGCAAGACGCGCAGCGTCAGCAGGAGCTTATCGAGCGCCAGCAGCAGTTGGCTGAGCAAGAGCGGCGAATCGCTGAGATGCAGCAGCGTTTGGCTCAGCGTGAGCAGGCGTTGCGTGATCAGGCCCAGCGTGAGGCGGCTGATCAAGAGCGGTTGCGTCAGCAGCAGGCGATGCAAGAGCAAGAGCAGCGCGAGGAGCAGCGTCTCGCCCAACTGCGTCAGCAGCAGGCCGAGCGCGAGCGGCAGCTTGCCGAGCGTGAGCAGCAGATGGCCCAGATGCAGCAGCGATTGGCGGAGTATGAGCGTGCGTTGCAGGAGCAGGCCGAGCGTGAGAAAGCCCAACGCGAGGCCGCGGAGCGCGAACGGCTGCAACAGCAGCAGGCGATGCAGGAGCAAGAGCAACGCGAGCAGGAGCGTCTCGCCCAGTTGCGTCAGCAGCAGGAAGAGCGTGAGCGGCAGATGGCTCAGATGCAGCAGCGGTTGGCGGAGCAAGAGCGTGCCAAGCGTGAACAGGCCCAGCAGCGTCAACAGCAAGCCCAGCGTCAGCAGCAGGCCACGCAGGATCAGGAGCGGTTGGCTGAGCAGCAGCGTGTGGCGCAGATGCAGCAAGAGCAGGCTAGGCAGGAGGCGATGGAGCGTGAGCGGCTGCGTCAGCAGCAAGTGCTCCGTATGCAGCAGGAGGCCCAGCAGGTCAAGAAGCGCGAGACACAGGAGCTGTTCCAGCGTGAGCGTGAGTTGGCTGAGCAGGAGCGGCGTTTGGCTCAGTGGGAGCAGGAGCTAGCCGAGCAGGGTCAGCAAATCGAGCGTGCGCCCGTTGAGCGTATGCCTCAGCCAGAAATGCAAGAGCCGGACTATCCCCAGGCCCAGCCGGCGGTTCCGCAGCTACCCAGGGGCGATGTGCTGGCGCAGACGCGAATGTTGCGTGCCCAGGAGCGGTTGATCAAGGCGAGGCAGGCCCAGCGTGAGGGTCAGTCTCACTTGGCTGCGCGGTACTACCAAGAGGTATTGGACCTGGACCCCGCGAATCAAGAGGCGAGGCAGGCGTTGGGGCAGATGCAGGTCCAGGCGGGGTTAGCCGCGTCGTCGCCGCGGGGCGTGCTGGAAGCGGAGATCGAGGCCAGGACGCTTCGCAGCAACGCGGCGATCGCGGAGTTTGAGGAGTTGATGAACCGGGCCGCGGAATTGCTCGACGCGCAGAATTTCGCTGCGGCTCGTGAGTCTGTTCAGCAGGCGAAGATCACGCTGGACCTGAATCAGCGGTACCTGCCTACTTCGCGGTACCGGGCGTTGCGAGACAACGCGGTGAGCCTGGCTTCGCAGATCGCCGATGCTCAGCGCATCGCTCAGGAGTCTCAGAAACGGGAATTAGAGATTGCCCGTCGCACGGAGGCGGAGACCCGGCGCGCCGAGGCTTTGCGTGCTCAGCTTGAGGAGACGCAGCGTCTGCTGCGTCGTGCGGCGGGGCTGCGTCGTGAGCAGAAATATGACCAATCGCTCGAGTTGCTCAACCAGGCGCTTTTCTTGGACCCGAACAACGTCGCGGCGCAGGCGATGAAGGAGATGATCGAGGACAGCAAGATCTACGTCGAGGCCCGCGACCGGATGCGCAACCGCGGTTTGATGATCGCCAGGCAGAGCAACGACAGCATCGAAGCGACGACGCCTTACACCGAGTTGATGAGCTACCCGGCGGATTGGCCCCAGCTCACCGCCACGCGGCTGGCGGGGGTGGACCCTGCCACGGCGGAGTCGGAGGTCAACCGGCAGGTGGCGTTGAAGCTCAAAGACTCGGTGCCGATCAACTTCGACGCGAACAGGCTTGTCAATATTATCGAGTACCTGCGGAACACCACGGGCGTGAACTTTTTTGTGAACTGGCCGGTGCTGGAGACGGTGGGTGTGAACAAAGACCTGGCTGTCACGCTGCAGCTGGTGAACGTGCCTGTTGAGCAGGCGCTGCGGCTGGTGCTCCAGCAGGCGTCGGCTGGGAACGAAGCCGACCCGATCGGCTTTAGCATTATCGAGGGTGTGGTGACGGTTTCGACGGAGCGCGACTTGGCGAAGATCACCGACATTCGGCCGTACGATATCCGCGACTTGCTGGTCCAGGTTCCCAATTTTGATCAGGCGCCCGAGTTCGACCTTAACGCATCCTTGAGCAACACCAACAGCGGCGGCAGCTCGTCCGTGGGGGGTGGCTCTGGCGGCGGCGGCGATGGGGGTGGGGGGTTGTTCGGTGACACCGGCGACACCGGCGAGGAGCAACTCACCCGCAAAGAGACCATCGATCAGATCACCAACCTGATCCAGGACTCGGTCGGGAAGCAGGGCGACTGGGAGAACCAAGGGGGCGAGGGGAGCATCCGCGAACTCAACGGCAACCTGATAATAAAGACCACGCCCAAGAATCACCGCCAGATCGATTTGCTTCTGTCTCAGCTGCGTGAGACGCGGGCGATCCAGATCGCGGTCGAGAGCCGGTTCCTGCTTGTGGAGCAGAATTTCTTGGATGAGTTGGGCGTGGACCTTGATATATCGATCAACGACGACAGGGGCGATAACGGGGGCGGTCACTTTGACCCGGTGACGATTGGTCAGGATTCCAGTGCTATCACCGACCGTCCTAGCACGTCGCTCACGCCGGATGCCTTCCTTCAGCGGGACCAGAGAGCGGGGAATACCAACCCGATTACGAACACACAAGATTTTGTTCGGGCTTTCAGCTTTGGTCTTCATTATCTCGATGACATCGACGTGAACTTGATGATCCGCGCCACGCAGGCCAGCCGCCGGTCAATCACGCTCACGGCTCCGCGATTGACGCTGTTTAACGGCCAGCGGGCGTACGTGGTGGTCGCGACGCAGTTGGCTTTTGTGAGCGACCTGGAGCCGATCCCCGACGCGGTGGGTTTTGACCCGACGATGAGTGTGGTGAATTCGGGCGTTATCCTCGATGTGGAAGCGACGGTCAGCGCGGACCGGCGGTACGTGACGATGACCATCCAGCCGAGCCTGGCCAGCGTGACCCAGCCTATCCGGGTGATCCCGCAGGGTGCGACGGCGTTTGTTGAGGGCTCGAACAATACGGGCACGGATTTTGTTGTCCCCGAAGACATCGGCGGGTTTGTGGAGGCTCCGGAGTTGGAAATCACCACGGTCAAGACCAGTGTCAGCGTGCCCGATCGAGGCACGCTGTTGATCGGCGGGCAGCGTATCACCGCGGACGTGGAGATTGAAGCGGGGGTGCCGGTGTTGTCTAAGATCCCGATTCTTAATCGGCTGTTCACCAACACGTCCACCGTCAAAGACGAGCGCACGCTGCTGATCCTGGTCAAGCCCGCGATTATTGTCCAGAGCGAAGAGGAAGAGCTCAACTTCCCCGGCTTGCTGCAGAACCCACAGAAGTTCGGCGTGGGCCACCGGTTCTAGGCGGTGTCCGCTTGTTGAGACGCGGCGAGGCGTTGTTCGCAATCACACTCGCAGTTGTACAATACACCCAAGTCTTGCGGGCGTAACTCAATTGGTAGAGTGTCAGCCTTCCAAACGCACACCCCATAGTATAAGTGGCGATTCAGCAATCATTTCAGGCAACGCCGCAGCCAATCCCAGCAATACCCCCAGCAGTAAGCAGCAAATTGACCCCGAATTGGCCTGCGTCATCGATGCATGGCCGACCCTGCCCCCGGCGATCCGGGCGGGGATCATGGCGTTGGTGAAGTCGTCATATATGTGAGACTTCCTTGGGGGATAGGGGGCAAAATGCAGTTGGGTCCCATCCGTCCAAGCTGGGATCAGAGACACGCTGCCTCTCTTTGCTGGTGAATCCGGCGATAGCGAATCGGTAATGGGGCAGGTGCCCCCCCCCGAATTGGGTCCCATGCGAGATGGAACCAGGCTAGGATGCTGCGTCAGTCGCACCTCATCAACCGCCCACACACCCAACACGCAAGCCAATTGGTCCGGCTTTATGCTCTTGGTCCTAGCCAACTCCAGAGGTGACGTGCTGCCCCGCTTCGGATCAAGCTGCCGGGCAAACACCAACAAGGGTAGCCTCTTGGCCAAATTAAGATGGGCAGTATGGCCAAATCTGCACTTCTGATGTCAAAACGGGTACTACTTAATGCCAGGTTAGCCTGGAGAACCTGAGATGATCAAGTATTGCTATCGCTAATAAAGCAAAAAAAACCTTTACAAGAACTGCTTTTAGAGTAGAATTGTTATAGTTAAACAATCTGTCAGCGTGCATTCGCACAGTAAAAACTCGCCTCGTTCGGGGCGATTTTAGAGGGAACGGGTAAGCCACATCTAAAAACTAATAAACCTTTCCACAAGGAGGATGTTGTAATGTCAAGAAAGAAGAACCGCCGCCTGTCTTTGGTGGAGCGTTACCTGGAGTGGAAGAACGGAACCAATCACAGCAGCCGGCAGGCTTCTTCGCCCGAGCGGTTCATGGAACCGCTTGAGCCGCGTGTGCTTTTGTCGACCGTGCCCAATCC
>JAJDCS010000035.1 GCA_029260715.1 Phycisphaeraceae bacterium
CATTATAATCATGACCGTCCACACAGTGCCTTGGGCAACCTGGCCCCCAAGGAATTCGCTGCTTCATCCGGCCAGGCTAGCCTGGCCGGATGAAGCCCAAAGCCTCAACCTCCAAATGGCTCAGCTTAGGGGACAAGCGCATGAAATGCGGCTCCGCCATGATAACTGGCACCGAATAGGGGGGCGGATAATCACGCCAGTTGCCTAGCCGACACACACCGCCCCTGGCGTCGAGCGTGGGCGAGACGTGGGCCGGTGGCTGGGTGAAACCGGGCCAGTTGGGAGTAGGCCCTCAGGGGGGATTCGCACCGGTTGGCCTGAATCCTTAGGGGGTTGTTTTATATTGGGGGTGTGGGATAATAAATCTTCCAAGGGATGGTTGGTTCTGAAGCGTGTATGGCTTAGCCCCAAGCATCCGTCGTCGGCCGTGTGGCTGGCGGTTTTTTTAGCGGCCGTTAAAAGCCGCTTGTCCGAGCGCCCGAGAAGCCCCTAACCAACAGCCTATCGCGTGTCTCACAGTTTTAGGAGCTATCGTTATGAAGATCTATGTAGGAAACCTCAGCTACAACACCAATGAGGACACGCTACGCAGCACGTTCGGCGACAAGGGTGAGGTGACGGATGTAGCCGTGATCACCGACCGCGACACGGGACGCCCCCGCGGGTTCGCGTTTGTGGAAATGGAAGACAACGCCGCCCGCGAAGCGATCGAGTCGCTCAACGGCACCGAGCTTGACGGACGCACCATCACCGTGAACGAAGCCAAGCCCCGCACGGATCGTGGCGGCGGCGGTGGTGGTGGCCGTGGCGGCGGTGGTGGCCGTGGCGGTTACGGCGGCGGCGGCGGCGGTGGTGGCGGCGGCCGTCGCGACCGTTGGTAATTGACGCATTGGGGTTGGGCGCTTGTTAAAGGCGTTCGGCTCCGACTAAAAATTTAGATCAATGATTCACCCCCGCAGCCTCATAGGCGGCGGGGGTGTTTTGTTGTTGGGTATAATACTGATAGTAAGACAAAAACTTACGCGCGGCGGCAGGCGTTGCTAGCCACATTTCGTGCCACCCGCTGCGGGTGCGTTAACCAGAGAGGAAAGAAGCGATGAGCATCGAAGGCCTTCAAGAGTTTCTATTTTGGTGCATGTTGATCAATTTTGGGGTCTATGTATTCAGTGTCATCGCGGTATTGGTCTTTCGTGGCGCCATGTGCAACATGCACAGCAAGATGTTTGGGCTAGATGAAGCAGCCGTTAAGAAGGCTATATACGCCTATCTAGCTAACTACAAGCTGCTGATCATTGTCTTCAACTTGGTGCCCTGGCTGGCGACCCTGATAATCAAGTAAGTGGTTGGCCTAGAGCGGCGGAGGACGCCGCGACCACCAATCGTGGGGAAGGTCAGGTCATTCAACACCTTGCCGCTCGGGACAAGGTGAGGCACCCGACGGTGTGGCGTCCGTCACCCTCGGTGTTCCTCTGGATTTTTTTCGGGGGTCCCCCCGCGGAGCCGGGGGCTAGAGCAAATAGCGTCATTAATCGCCATTCGCCGGGTGGCACGGCTTGCTTGCAAGCCGTGGAATGCGGCTCCGCCATGACAACTGTTACCGAATAGGATGGCAGATAATGACGTCAGTTGCTCTAAGGGAGGTGTCTATTTGTGCGCACAGGGGCGGGGGTTTGTCTTTTTATAGATGGATGAGATTGATCGGCGGTTGTTGGTGGCGTGGGCGCGGCGGCGTAGTGAGGGGGGCGGGGCGCGTGTAGGGAAGCTCAAAACGTATGAGCGGGGGTTGCGGTCTTTGAGCTTGGTGTTGCGTGCGGACGATAAGCGGATCGACGGGTTAGGCGAGGGTGTGGTGGGGTTTGGGGGTTGGATGGAGGGTGTGGAGGGTGTGCAACAGGGTGTGTGGGAGGTGCGGGTGGATCGTGGGGTGGTGGGGCGTTTGTGCGGGCCTGTTCGGATCGATTGGCCTGGTGTGGGCGTGGCGGAGGCGGCGGGTTTGTTTGGTGTGAACGCGACGACGGTTCGTCGTTGGGCGAAGGCGGGGCGGGTGGTGATGGAGCGGGAAGAGAACCGTGCGGATCGTAAGCGGTCGGGGTGGCGGGTGTGGACGCGGGGCGGTGTGGACGTTGGTGGTGCGGTGTGGCGTGGGGATTGGTGGGGTGACGCGGGGGCGGGGCTTGAGCGGTTGGTCGGGGAAGGTTTTGAGCAACGACTGCTTCGGACGCACCGGTGCATTGGTTCGCGGTCGGTGGTTTGGCGGTGGTTGTGCGAGGGTTGCGGCGGCTGGGTGGCGAAGGTCTACAGGCCTAGGCGGGTGCTCACGGTTGGGGCGTGGCTGGGCGAGGCGGCGGCGGGTGAGCGGTGGACCGGGGGTGGTTTTCAGTGTCGGGCGTGCGCGGGTTTGGTGTATGAATCGAGCGAGCGTGGGAGTCGGCCTGGCAAAGGGCGGCGGGTGGATGTGTGGGACCGGTTTGTGAAGCGTGTGTCGGGGGGCGTGCTGGGTGGCGGGGACGTGGAGCGCCGCGGAGGGGGCGCGTGTTAACGTTCCGAGAGTGTTGCAGGCGTTGTAAGCCGAGTGAGGCGTGCGGTGCGACGCGAGGACGGTGTCGCCCTTTGTTGCAAGTTAATGAATGCCACGGATCGATTATGCGTGTAGAATCTTATGAAGTCGTATGGACTTCAAAAGTTATCAGCCTGATGCCTTTTACGATGAGTTGTTCCAGGGGCCGGGTCAACCCCGGGCGGGTGCGGGGCTGCTGGTTGATCGGATCGAGGCGTTGCCCGATGGTGAGCTGACGCGCCGTCAGCAAGCGGCGGAAGCGGCGTTGATGAATCTTGGGATCACGTTCGCGGTTTACGGCGATCAGCAGGGGACGGAGAAAATCTTCCCGTTCGACATCATCCCAAGGATCGTTGAGCCCCACGACTGGCGGCAGATCGAAAGCGGGCTCAAGCAGCGTATCCAAGCGCTGAACCTCTTTCTCGATGATGTCTACCACGACCAGAAAATCCTACGCGATAAGGTGATCCCCGAAGAGGTGATCCGTTCGGCGAGCAGCTTCCGCAAGCAATGCGTGGGGCTTAAGCCGCCGAAAGGGGTCTGGTGTCACATCACGGGGACCGACCTGGTTCGCGATAATGACGGTCAGTTTTACGTGCTTGAGGACAACCTGCGTTGCCCGTCGGGGGTGAGCTATGTGCTTGAGAACCGCCAACTGATGAAGCGGACTTTCCCGCAGGTGTTTGAGGCGTCGCGCGTGCGTCCGGTGGACGACTACGCGAGCCGCCTGGGGCAGACGCTTGGGCACCTGGCGCCGAAGAACCTTAGCGACCCCACGGTGGTGGTGCTTACGCCGGGGGTTTACAACTCGGCTTATTTTGAGCATTCGTTTTTGGCCCAGCAGATGGGTGTGGAGCTGGTCGAGGGCAGGGACCTGGTTGTTTCAGACGGGTTTGTGATGATGCGTACGACGCGGGGGCTTGCGCGTGTGGACGTGATCTACCGGCGTATCGACGACGACTTCATCGACCCGCTGGCGTTTCGTGACGACTCCGTGCTGGGCGTTCCGGGTCTGATGGAGGTGTACCGGGCGGGTCGCGTCGCGTTAGCCAACGCCCCGGGAACGGGCGTGGCGGATGATAAGGTGGTGTACGCTTACGTCCCGGACATGATCAAGTATTACCTGAACGAGGATGCGATCCTGCCCAACGTGCCGACGTACCTTTGCTGGCGAGACAAGGACCGTGCGCACGTGTTGGGGCACCTCAATGAACTGGTGGTCAAGGCGGCTAACGAATCCGGCGGGTATGGGATGCTGATCGGTCCCGCGGCGTCGAAACAAGAGCAAGACGCTTTTGCCGAGAAGATCCAGGCGTCGCCGCGGAACTACATTGCCCAGCCGGTGGTGTCGCTGTCGCGCGCGCCGGTGATTGTAGGCGATCATTTTGAAGGCAGGCACGTGGACCTACGGCCTTATATTTTGTACGGGGAGGATATCTACGTTGTGCCGGGCGGCCTGACGCGCGTGGCGTTGCGCAAGGGGTCGCTGGTGGTTAATTCGTCGCAGGGCGGTGGCAGCAAGGACACCTGGGTGATCGACGACGCCCCCGGCGCGGCGGGGACGCGGCAGCAGTAAAGAAAGAAGGGCATGCTTAGCAGGGTCGCGAATTCGATTTACTGGATGAACCGCTACATCGAGCGGGCTGAGAACATCGCCCGTTTTGTGGACGTGGTGCGGCATTTGGTTTTGGACCTGCCGGATCAGGTCAGCAACCAGTGGGAATCGCTGGTCGAGGCGACGGGCGACAGCGAGGCTTTTAAAAAACGGCACGGCGAGGCGACCGAAGCGAGCGTGATCCAGTTCTTGACGTTCGACCGGGAAAACCCCAATTCGATCTGCTCGTGCTTGTGGTCGGCGAGAGAGAACGCACGGTCGGTGCGTGAGGTGATTTCATCGGAGATGTGGGAGCAGGTCAACCGCTCGTATTTGATGGTTAAGAGTCCTCAGGCGTGCGACCGTGTCGACGACGAGCCGTCCGAGTTTTTCAGTCACTTCAAAAAGGCGTGCCACCTGTTTGTCGGGATCACCGACGCGACGATGACACACGGCGAAGGCTGGCACTTCGGGCGGGTGGGCAGGTTGATCGAGCGGGCGGACAAGACCTCTCGCATGATCGACGTGAAGTACTTCGTGCTGCTGCCGCGGATTGATTACGTGGGTTCGCCTTACGACAGCCTGCAGTGGGCGGCGTTGCTCAAGTCGCTGAGCGCTTTCGAGATGTACCGCAAGCAGTTCCACCACATCTCCCCGAAACACGTCGCGGAGTTTTTGATCCTCGACCGGCAGTTCCCCAGGTCGATGCGGTACTGCCTGATCAAGGCGGAGGAGTCGCTGCACGTCATCACGGGGTCGCCCCCGACTACGTTCAGCAACCACGCCGAGCGGTGCGTGGGGCGGCTGCGCGCGGAGCTGGATTACGCGGACATACAAGAGACCCTCGACGCGGGTTTGCACGAATACCTCGATGAGTTTCAGATCAAACTCAACGGCTTCGGCGACGCGGTGTATGAGACCTTTTTCGCCTTGTTGCCGGTCCCGGCCTAGTTGATGCTCGAGCTAGTCGACCCCGGCACATGGACGTTGCGGACGAGTTGGTGGATATACCTCAGTTTTTTGATTACCGACGCGACGAGTGGTCTTGTCATGAGGTCTTTGAGTCCCATTGTGCGGTTCATTTCATTCATCGCCATGCCGAGTCGCTTATAGGCGGCGACCATCTCATCAAAATTCACATACACCCCGGGCCCGCCAAGGCCTAGATGGAACGCGGTGTCGAGCGCGGCGACCATTTCCAGATAGGCGGTGAAGGTTTCGGCGAAGTCTTCCCAGGGGTGCATCGACGCGTAGGCGCTGGTGTACCGCGTGCCCCAGTCATTCGGGGGGCCTTGCTGGTAGTGCCGCCGCATCGCATCGGCGTAGGGCGGGTTATTGTGGTCACCAAAAACGGCTTTGAAGGCTTCTTCTCGCTTTCCTTTGATGAGCAGGTCCCAGTAATAATGAGACATTTCGTGTCGGAAGTGGCCGATCAACGAACGGTGCTGCTCACCGAAATGGACGCGCAGTCGCTCGCGTTCAACGGAGTCGGCCTCCTGGATGTTGATCGTGATTTTCCCGTTGAGGTGTCCGGTCATGACCGTCTCATACTCGCCGAAGTCTCCCATGGGCTGTGGGTTTTCTAAAGACGAAAAGTCTTCCTTAAACTCAAAGGAAAGCGGCGGCACAAAGCCGTCCGATGCCTTGCCGTGTGGCAGCCCTAACAAATCAAGGTGGTAAAAGACCCTGCGCTTGGCGGCCTCGATCCGACGCCACTTCTCGCGGTTGTCGTCGTTGGTCAGGTTGGGGATGACCGTGTTGTACCGGCAGCAGCTACAGAATATTTCCGTGGGCTGACCGCTTGGCGGCAAAGCGATGCACCGGTTGCACACCTGCTCGATTTGATAATTGTGACACTTCGTCAAGCCAGCGCCGCACGCCGGGTTGCTGCAGCGGTACCCGCTTTCGGCGTTGCCCTGAAGGTCAACCAGCATGCGACACACCGGGCAAAACCCGGCATCGCTTCCGCAGGTTACGCATTGGGTGTTGTCGAAGAAGAGTATCTCACCACACGAACAATGAAATGTACGCATAAACGCCTCAGCCTAACCGTGACCCGCCGCCCAGCTTCTGGGCCCGCCGCCACACACAACACTATCTTACGCGACCTAACCCATCACGGCTTGACGCACTGTCGCTATCGGGTCGGCCTGGGGTTGCGCTTTAGCAGAGAGTCTTGAAGCGGTTAGGTGGGGCTATGGTACTGGTTTTAGGTGGTTGCGGGGGGCGGCACGGCCAACTTGGTTTGGTCGCTGGGGGTGGCGCCTGGCTGGTACGTTGATCGTTTGCAGATCGCACTGGCGGCGAGCCGCCAGCGGCACCCCGGTGCGAAAGTGGTGGGCGGGGTGCCCCCCCGTGCGAAACTGGGGTTTGGGGGCGACCTTCCCCACGCTTGGTGGGGGGTTATGTCGTGGCGGCGGTTTCAGGTTTCCAGGTGCTCTTGAACTCGCGCATGGCTTGTAGCATTTTGTCGCGTAGTTCGTCACTGAGGGCTTGCTTTTCGACGAGTTCGTCGCGCATGGCTTTGGCGGCGCCGCCGAAGTAGTCGACGAGCTTCTTGGAAAACGCGTCGACGTCTTTAAGCGGGACGTCGTCGAGGATGCCGCGTGTGCCTGCGAGGATCTGGACGACCTGGTCGATCGCGTCCATGGGGGCGTACTGGGGCTGCTTGAGCAGTTCCACCATGCGTGCGCCGCGGTCGAGCTGGCGCTGGGTGGCTTTGTCCAACTCAGTGCCCAGTTGTGCGAACGCTTCTAGCTCGCGGTATGCGGCCAAGTCCAGGCGCAGTGACCCTGCGACTTGTTTCATGGCTTTGATCTGCGCGTTGCCGCCGACACGCGAAACGCTGATGCCCACGTTGATGGCCGGGCGGACGCCCGCGAAAAACAGCTCCGGCTCAAGATATATCTGCCCGTCGGTGATCGAGATGACGTTCGTGGGGATGTACGCGGAGACGTCGCCCTCTTGGGTTTCGATGATGGGTAGCGCGGTGAGCGAGCCGCCGCCGTTGTCGTCGCTGAGCTTGGTGGCGCGCTCGAGCAGTCGGCTGTGCAGGTAGAACACGTCGCCGGGGTAGGCTTCGCGCCCGGGCGGGCGACGCAGCAGCAGCGAAAGCTGGCGGTACGAGGCGGCTTGTTTGGATAAGTCGTCGTACACGCACAGGACGTGCTTGCCCTTCCACATGAAGTATTCGCCCATGGCGCAGCCGGAGTAGGGGGCGATGTACTGCATGGGCGCGGGGTCGGCGGCGGAGGCGACGATGACGGTGGTGTAGTCCATGGCCCCGTGCTCGGTGAGGATCTGCACAACGGAAGCGACGCTGGACTCCTTGGCGCCGACGGCGACGTAGATGCAATAAACGGGGTCGTCGGTCTTGTGGGTGTCGCGTTGGTTGATGATGGCGTCGATGACGACGGCGGTCTTGCCGGTCTTGCGGTCGCCGATGATCAACTCGCGCTGCCCCCGGCCGATGGGGATCATCGAGTCGATAGCCTTGATGCCGGTTTGGAGGGGCTGCTTGACGGGCTGGCGCTCGGCGATGCCGGGAGCGATGATGTCAACTTTTCGTGTTTCGGCCGCCTGGATCGGGCCTTTGCCGTCAACCGGCTCGCCCAACGCGTTGATCACGCGGCCAAGCATCGCTTCGCCAACCGGGACGGACAGCAGTTGGCCCGTGGAACGGACGGTCATGCCCTCTTTGATGCGTAGGTAGTCGCCGAAGATGACGGCGCCGACGACGTCGTTTTCAAGGTTGAACACCTGCCCGCGCACGGGGGCTTGATCGCCGTCAGTGTCGTCGGTTTGAAACTCGAGCATCTCGCCGGCCATCGCGTCGGACAGGCCGTAGATACGCGCGATGCCGTCGCCAACCTCGATGACCTGGCCCACTTGTGACACGTCCAGGCGGGTGGCGTATCGCTGTACTTCTTGCTTGATGACGCTGGTGATTTCGTCGGTGTTGATCTTCATCGTGGCAGCCTTGCGGTGTTGAATGGTTGGTGTTGTTTGGTCGTGTTTTGCTTTACGTTATTCGTGGATGAGGCTTTCGAATTTAGTTCTGGCGTTTTCGTGGCCGGCTTCGGCTAGCGCGTGGCGGATCAGGCGTAGCTGCGTCGCGACGGAGCCGTCGATAAGCCGGTCACCCACGCGGACTTTTAGCCCGCCGATGAGGTTGGGGTCGACGTGCTGGCGGAGAACGACGTTGCGGTCGATGGCCTGGCTGATGCGGCCGGCGATCGACTGTGTTTCGCTGTCCGAGAGCGGGGCGGCGACGTGGACATCGGCTTCGACCACGCCGGATTGCTCGTCGAGCAGTTGCTTGTAGCCGTGGACGATGCCGGGCAGCGAGTCGAGGCGGTGTTTGTTGTTGACGACGAGCAGGAAGCGGTAGAGCAGGTCGCTGACGCGGCCTTTGAATACTTTTTCCAGGGTAGACGCGCGTTCAGCCACGGAGAGCAGACGGTTGGCCAACACGGCGAGTAGCTGCGGCTGCTGGTTGATCAGGTCGCCCAGTTGTTCGAGCTCGTCGGCGATGTCACTGGTTTGTTTCGCTTGTTGGGCGAGGTCCAGCAGGGCCTGTGCGTAGACGCGTTCGAGCGAGTTGACCGTGTTGTTGGTGTGTTGAGACACGTTTGTGGCCTTTGGCGGCGGGGCGCGTCGCGTCGCGGGTGCGCCCGGCGATGCTTCTTAGTTCTTCATAGCGTTGAGTGATTCGTTGATAAGCTGCTGGTGGTCGTCGGGCTTGATCTCTTTTTTGAGTATCTGCCCCGCCACGGTGGTGGCAAGGTTGGCGGCCTGGGCGTAGATGTCGCTGATGGCGTTCTGCTTGGCGGCGGCGATGTCGGCCTGGAGGCGCTTGCGGGTCTGGTCGGCGTCGGCCTGGGCTTGGTCTTTGAGTTCGGCGGCAATCTTCTGGGCGTCGGCTTTGCCCTGGTCGATGACGCGCTGGGCTTCGACTTTGGCTTGGGCGAGCTGCTGCTGGTACTGCTCAAGCGTGGCTTTGGCTTCGCGTGCGGCGGCTTGGGCTTGGCCTAGGTCGTCGGCGATTTTCTTCTCGCGGTCTTGTAGGCCCTGGAGGATCGGCCCCCAGGCGTACTTATAGAGAATCGCGAAAAGGGCCAGGAAAACGATCACCGCCGCGATCGACTGGGCGAAGGTGCCGGCGAAGAGCGACTCCTGCGCGGCGTGCGCGTCGTCGACGGCCATGGCGATCCCAGGCGTGACTAGCGTGAGCAAAGCTGACAGTTTCAGGTTCATGGTTCGGTCCTCTTGGGGTCGGCTGCGTGCTCCGGGGCCCGGGTGTGTAGCCTGCGGTTTTTTTCCGGGGGCCGCGGAGCACACAGCCGTGGCTGTGTGCTTGTACGTTTGATCCGCTTACGGTTTTGATAAGAAGGGGATCAGCAGCGCGAAGAAGGTAAACCCTTCGATCAGCGCGGCGGCCAGCAGCATGGACGTAAAGATGCGTCCGCCCGCTTCGGGTTGGCGCGCGATGGACTGCACCGCATTGCCGCCGATGTTGCCGATGCCCTTAGCCGCGCCGATAACAATCAGCCCGGCGCCGATGCTCACACCCAAAGCCTTGCCCGCGTCGCCGGTGGGGAACACCCACGAGCCGCCTGGGGCGTCGCCCGTGTCAGCGGCTTTGGTTGGCGCGGCGATGAGCATGGTGGCCGCGATCGCTCCTAAGATCATCCAATTCTTCATTACAAACACTCCCTGCGTTCGACACGGTGAGGTCGCGTCGGTGGTTGACCCGGCCCTTTAAGGAACGCCGACCGCCTCACTTGGCCGGCACCGGGGTATGACTTGTCATTAAAGCGAATCAATCTCCTGCACGGTATCAATGCGCGTGTGCCGCGGCGGGTTGGCCGTGGTGAGCGCCTTCTTCTTCATGGTGTTCGTCGTGCTCGTGGACAACCAGTTGGCCCAAGAACAGACACGTCAGGAACGTAAAAATATACGCCTGGATAAACGCGACGAGGACTTCAAGAAACATAATCCCCAACGCCCCCAGAATAGAAATCGCCGCGACCGAGTAACCCGCACCCCCCAGCGCCTTGATCACCAACGGCACGAACGACAGCAGCACGGCGATGACCAGGTGCCCGCCCGTCATATTCGCAAACAAACGGATGGCCAACGCGAAGGGCTTGATCAGCATACCCATGATCTCGACGGGGATCATGATCGGCCACATGAAAATCGGCGCGCCGCCGGTCAGGTGTTTCAAGAAACCGATCGGGTCTTTAAAGAACGCGATGAGGTTGTAGAACGCGAACGCCAGGACTGCCAAGCCGCCGGTAACCCAGATAGACTGTGTGGCCGTGCCGCCGATGCCGTGGCCGTGGTGCCCCAGGCCCATCATGGCGGTAATGTCCAGGATCGGGATCAGCCCCAACAAGTTGCAGACAAGGATGAACCAGAAAAACGTCCAGAGCATGGGCGTGTATTTGTCGGTCTGGTCTTGGAGCACGTCGTGGAAGACCTCGTCGCGGAGGTACACGCACACGTACTCGACAAGGTTGGCCAGTGTGCCTTGGGCGCGGAAGTCGTCGAGGGTGCGCTGCTGACCGGTGGCAATGCGCTTGGCGGCGGGGATAACCAGCAGGCAGGTGACCAGGGCGCTGAACACGAGCATGACCGTGACGTTAGAGAGTATCCACAGGTCCATACCGCCGATGTTCATCTCCAGCAGCGGCTTGTCCGTGACGTGCGCCACGGGGCTGGCGGCCAGTGTTGTTAATAGGTTCATGCCACCGCCCCTTGTGTGTGTAGATTGGTGGGTTGGGGTTGGCTTTGGGGCGGGAGGAAGTCTTTAGCCCAGAGGTATCGCCCGACAATGGCCGCCTCGACAAACAGCAGCGGGACGTAGACCATCGCCAGCGCAACAGCCAGCGGCACGGTCGGCGTGTTGCCTTGCGTGGCGACCAACATATAAACCCCCAGGCAAGCGGCCAGTCGCAGCGCGGCGCCGGCGAAATACGCCCAGACGGTGGGCATGACGCCAAGCGGCCCCAGCGCGGCGACGGGCAGCAAGCCGACGACCGCCGAGCCCCAGGCCACGACGCCGGCGAGGTAGACCGCGTTTAGCGCGGTGGCGTGGTCGTGGGCCATGCCGAAGCGCAGCAGGCCGAACGCGGCGACGCAGGCGGCGGCGGCGGTCGCGGTGAGGCACAGCGCTGCGGTGAGCAGTGGGAAGCGTGGTTGCGGTTGTGCGTGGGTCGTGGGTGTCATGCCTGGTAACGCGTGCTTTAATCGCCGAAGTATTTGCGGCTCATTTTCCAGATGTTGTACGTCCCGCCGATCAGGCCCATGGCAAGGCCGGTCATCATCAGCCAGGGCGTGGTGGTGAACTTGCTGTCTAGCCACCACCCTACGAGCGCCAGCCCCGCGATGGCGATACCCAATTCCATGGCGGCGCCCGCCATGGCCAGCGGGTTGGCCTGGGCCTTGCGGGGCGGCTTGTCGCTGGCGGGTTTGGGAGACACAACCGTATTTATTTCAAGCAATTCCGTCTAGCCGACGGGGTGGTTGCCCCGCGACTCGCGCGCGAGCCGTCACAGGCTCACCCCGATATCCGTTCCCAATGCCCACCGCCACCTGCGAACCCGCAGTGGCAGGCCAAAGGTAGCGGAGGGGCCTAGGGGTGTCAAAGGTCTGTGCGGGGCAGCGGGCGGGTGTTTGTCCGTTGCTAAGTGCCTTGAACCACGGGCTATTCGCGGGGTTGTATACTCACGGCGTTGACGCGGTAAGCGTTGATTGAGCCAAGGGGTATTGCTGATGTCAGGCGTGACCATCTACCACAACCCACGCTGCTCCAAGAGCCGCCAGACGCTGGCCCTGCTACGCGACAGAGGCGTTGAGCCTAACGTTGTGGAGTACCTCAACGAGGCGCCCGACGCTGCGACGCTTGAGAAGATCATCAACATGTTGGGGATCGAGCCGATCGATCTGATCCGCAAGAAAGAGAAGCTTTACAAGGAACTGGGCCTGGACAAAAAGCAGGGCGATCGGCGGGCGCTGATCAAGGCGATGGCGGCGCACCCGGCCCTGATCGAGCGGCCGATCGTGGTGAAGGGCAAGCGGGCACGCCTGGGGCGTCCGCCGGAAAAGGTGCTGGAGATTCTTTATAGCACGTTGCATTTATAAATTTGATTGACTGGGTGGCACGGCTTGCTTGCAAGCCGTGAAATGCGGGTTCGCCATGTCAACGACCACCGAACATCCATCAAAGATAATCACGACAGGTGCTCTAAATGTGCTTGTTTGGGCGGGGCTGGGCTTATACGCCTGACGCTGGAGCATCCGCCTAAGGCGTTCCCAATCCGTTTGTATCGTCCAATACGAGCCCCGACCGTCAGGGAGGGGGCTTTCTTCTTGTTTCATGCAATACGCTTGGACTGGGAACGCTCTAAGGCGGACTTAGCTCCAGCCGCCTGCCGTATTACAGGGTTTTTTGAGGTTGTTGGGTGGTCGGCTGTGGCGGGTTGGTGTGCAGGTTGCTTACGGCTTGGGTGAATGCCGCGCCGCGGTGCTCGAAGTGGTCGAACTGGTCCCACGCGGCGCAGCCTGGCGATAGCAGCACGGTGTCGCCAGGTTGTGCGTTGCGTTGGGCTTGCTCGACAGCCCGGTCAAGCGTTTCGCAGCGGTGGACTGTCCCGCCCGCTTGCTGGGCGGCGGCGGCGATGGCGTCGCCGGTGGCGCCGATGGTGTAGACGGCTCGGCAGTGTTTTGACGCGGTCCGTGCGAGCGGTGTCAGGTCGCTGCGTTTGTCGTACCCGCCGAGGATGGCGTGCAGCCGGCCGCGAGGGCTGGTGGGCGAATCCATGGTAAAGCTTGCGATCGCGAGCATGGCCGCTTCGGGTGTGGTGGCTTTGGAGTCGTTGAAGTAACGCACGCCGCGGTGCTCCCCGACGGCTTGTAGGCGGTGGGGCAGGCCTGGAAAGTCGGCGAGGCTGATTGGCGAAGTCCCGTCATCAACACCGATGGCTTTGACCACGGCGCGTGCGCAGCCGGCGTTGAATTGGTTGTGTCGGCCGGGGATGGCCAGCGGTATGGCGTGGCTGGGGGGGGGGACGAGGGTGCGTGTCACGCCGGGGTTGGTCGCCCAATCGGCGGCGGTCTGCCCCAGCAGAGCGAGGTCGTTGGGGCGCTGGTGTCGGAGTATGGCTTGCTTGGCGTGGGTGTAGGCGTGGGTGTCGCCGTGTCGGTCAAGGTGGTTGGGGGCGATGTTGGTCACGACCGCCACGCCGGGCGACCACCGATCGGCGTCCAGCCCTTCAAGCATAAAACTCGACAGCTCCAGCACGACCCAGTCGGTGGGTTGGATCGCGGTGAGTTGATCGAGCAGCGAGCCGCCGATGTTGCCGCCTACGTATGCGCGGCTGTGTTTGAGTTGTTTGCTTAACAGATGCCCGATCATGGCGGTGGTGGTGGATTTCCCCGCGGTGCCGGTAACGCCGATCACCCGGCTGCGGTCGGGCAGTGCGGCGGTGAGCAGCCGTATCTCGCTGGTGAATGGGACGCTTGCCGCCCGTGCGGCTTCCAGGAACGGGTTGGCGCGTGGGTCGACCGCGGGGTTGACCACGACCAAGTCCGCGGAGGTGAAGTCTTGCATGAGGTGCCCGCCGAGTCGGTATTGGATGGGCAGGCCGGCGAGCTGGTCGACGCTGGGGCTGAGCGTGGCGGCCGGCAGGAGGTCGGTGACGAGAACGTCGGCGCCCTGTTGAGCGAGGTATTTAGCCACGCCGACCCCGCCGCCGAACCGGCCAAGCCCCATGACGAGCACGCGTTTTCCTTTTAGCGGCATGAGGTGTTCCGTGGGGTTGTTTAAGGGCTTGCGGGGTCTGGTTGCGGTGGTGCGTGTTTTTTAACAGGAAGCCCCAGCGCGGCGATCAGCGCGTCTGCGTCGGCCTGTCTGCCGGACAGGCCCAGCCTGAGGTTCCGCTCTAACAAAAATGCCGCTTGCTCAGCGATCGGGATGACGAACACCCAGGTGAGCGGTTCGTGGCGGTTTAGCACGGGCAGCAGGTCGGGCGGATCGGCGAACGAATTGAACCGCTGTTGGCCTGTCGCGGGGTCGTGTTGTGCCCACCCGGTTGGGGGGTGTAGGTGCGCGACGATGCGACGGTCTTTGCTCATGATGCCTGCCAAGCGGGTTTGGGTCTGCTGGGGGCGTTGCGATCTGACCGTGTCGGTGGATTCCCAGAGTGTCACAACGGCGACCAGCTGCATGCCCGGCTGTAAGGCGTTTGGTCCGAGCTGGCTGTGAAAAGCGGTGTCGAGGCCTTCGATCGGCATGGGCCAGGAATAGACGGCTGTGACTTTTGTAGACCACGGCGCCACGAGCACCGACTCTTGACGCTGACAACTGTGTCGGAACAGGGCCGCCTGGGTCGCCAAGTCCGGCTGATATTTTGACATTGTGTGGTAGGCGTTGAACACGCCGTCGGACAGTGCCGACAGGGCGTGTTCCACGATGCGATCGACGGGCACCCAGAGTCGGCCCTGCGGGTTTGGCTCGATGCTGCCGTCCTGTTCGGCTATACGTGGGCTGTACCACCGCCACCCGACCTGTGTGGGCAAGAAGCCGATCGCGATCATGAACATACCCGAGACCGCCACACCCGTGAGCAGGCCCAAAACGCCGCCGCCGACCACATCCGCCGAGCGCGTGACCGGGAGCGGGTCGGGGACAAAATACAGCGTCAGCAGCCTCAGCAAGACGAGCCACGCGACAAACGGCGAGATCAGGCCCAAACACCACGCGTAACGCGGCAGCGGGTCGATGAGGATGCCCCGCACGGTGTGCTCCCACGTGGCTACGGCGAGGCTGGCGGCGGCGACGGTGACAATGAAATAAATCAACCCCCGGAACAGCCCGACGCGCAGCGCGCCCCAGCCAACCATGGCGATCAGGAACAGAATAATAAGAACGTTCGCGAGCATGGGTGTTGGTCTTTAGCTTTTGTTAGCCGGTCCTTATTAAAACGCCCCTACGCCGACCCGCCCTTCGCGGGCGGTTGGGCATTGGTGGCGGGTGTGGGGCTTAAGACACGGGTGATTTCGCTGATGGTTGTCGTGCCGTCGACGATCAGCGTCATCGCCGCCTCCGACAGCCAGACCATGTTGTGTTTTCGCAGGTAGAGACGCAGCGGCTCGAGCTGGTCGCTGAGGATCAGCCTCTTGGTTTCGTCGTCGAACGTCATGACCTCAAAGACGCCGACGCGGCCTTTGTAGCCGATGCCGTTGCAATCGGGACACGGCTTTGTGTTGTTGTGTGCGGCGTCTTTGTAGAAATGCCCGGCGCCCGCGGCGGAGAGGTTGAGCTTTTTAAGCACGTCGGCCGGCGGCTGGTAGGGGACACGGCAGGTGTGACAGAGCCGCCGGACAAGGTGCCCGGCCACGATGACGCGCAGCGGTTCGATGGCTTTGGGCAGGTCGCCGACCTGCTGTGCCCAGTGTCGCAGCGCCGTGAAGGTGTCGGGCTGTCGCATGCCTAGGTAGACGCGCGCACCGCGTGCGGTGTCGGCAAGGAGCTTCGCCACTTGGTGGTCGAAGGCGTCGGTGAGCATTAACACGTGCGGCTCTTGGCGGATGAGGCTTTCTGCTTGGCTAAGGAACGGCGGCGAGCCGGGCACGGTTTGGATGTGGCTGTGGCAGATGCCTTCGATCTCGGTGGCGATGCGGTCTTCGAGGGTCAGCACGCTTTGCGTGTAAGGGTCGTGCTGTTTGACGAGGCCGTACAGGACGGTGGTTTGGCCGTGCCCTGGTGGGCACGAGACGAGCGCGACGCCGTGTTCTTGCGTGAGGGCTTGTTCTAGCTGCCGCTGCTGGTCGGGGAGCATGCCCAGCGTGTTGAGGTCGGGGTTCGCGGCGAGCTGTGGGTCGATTTCGATCACGAGCTCCAGGCCACGCATGGTGCCCATGGTGGTGACGACCAAGGCTCGTTTTTTTGAGTCCGCGTTGATCCACATGCGTCCCGTGAGCCTGCGTCGTTTCTCCGCGGGGTCGATCCTCGCGTGGTGCTTGACGTAGTTCATGATCTGCGCGGCGGTCGTGGGGTGGATCGGTGGTTGTGGGTATGCGATGCCGTCGATCTGCAGGAAAAGCTGAGTTTCATTGGCGTTGGCTTGTATGACGACGCGTTGGGCCTGCTTTGTGATCGCGTACCCCATCAGCCGCTCGAACACGCGGTTGACCCATGCGTTGGTGTCTTGCGCGGTTGGCGCGGGCATGGCGACGCCGTCGGGGCGTGCGACCCAGACGGGCATCGGGCTTTTGAGCCAGGTGGGGATGAGCGGGTTGAGCCCTTGGAACGTCAGCAGCTTGTGCCAGCTCCACCTGGCCTCAGGTGACACGCGTTGGTTGCGGTAGTAGGTGTAAGAGACGATGCCGGTTCCGCAGATCAGCGCCATGGCGGGCAGGCCGATCAGGAAGTCCGGCATGACAAGCCACACACCGAACGCGCAGGCGCCCGCGAGCGTCTGTGCGGCGTTCCACCGCCGGTACTGGCCGCCGATGGTGTGCAGGTCGCTGTTGAGGAAGAGCACAACCCTTGCCCAGCCGAAAAGGATGGCGGTCATGGCGATCGGCTTCAGAACGCTGATCAGGATCACGGGTTGTGCGTGTGCCGCGAGGGTTGTCATGCTTCCAAGCCCGTTCTCTTGGCGCTAAGCAGCGAATCGCACGGGCACGCCGTGCTGACGCAGGTATTGCTTGGTCTGCTCGATGGTGTACTGGTCATAATGGAAGATGCTCGCCGCGAGCGCAGCGTCCGCGCGGGTCTGCGTGAGCACTTGCCGGATGTGCTCCGGGCTGCCGCACCCGCCCGACGCCACCACCGGCACGCCAACCGCGGCGGCGACCGCGGCGGTGATTTCCAGGTCGTACCCCGCTTGTGTGCCGTCGGCGTCCATGCTCGTGACGATGATCTCGCCGGCGCCGCGATCAACCACTTCCTTGGCCCATTGGACGGCTTGCAGACCGGTGGGCTTGCGACCGCCGTGGGTGTGGATTTCAAATATTGTTTTGTTGTCGCGGGTGACGCGTTTGGGGTCGATGTTGACAACGGTGGCGCAGCGCCCGAAGCGGTTGGCGGTTTGGGTGATGATGTCGGGGTTGAGGACGGCCGCGGTGTTGATGCTCACCTTCTCGGCGCCGGCTTGTATGAGCCGTGTCACGTCGTCGATCGTGCGGATGCCACCGCCGACGGTGAAGGGCATGAAACACTGCTCGGCGACCTGGCGGACCACGCTGAGCATGATGTCCCGGTCCTCGTGGCTGGCGGTGATGTCCAGAAACACGAGTTCATCGGCTCCCGCCCGCTCGTATCGGCGGGCGGTCTCGACGGGGTCGCCGGCGTCTTGTAGGCCCACGAAGTGCACGCCCTTAACCACACGCCCTGCTTTGACGTCCAAACACGGGATGATCCGGTGGGTGAGCATGTGTTGCTGACGGTGTTGAGTGCGAACGATTGAAGGGGCGGCGGGGCCTCCCCGATCAGCCGTCAATCATAGGGGCGTGTGCGGGCGGCGGTCCAGCGGCGGTGTGCCTTGGGGGCGATTCGCTTTGCTCCAGCCCTCCAATTGTTTGGGTCGGGTCTTTAAATCTCAGCGGGGTTCCACTTGACATCCGCCACGCCCTCTAGCTGGTTGGCCCGCCTGGCCATGACGAACAGCAAGTCGCTTAAGCGATTGATATACACGATCGCCTGTGGGCTGACGGGCTCTTGGCCGGCGAGCGTGACGCACCGTCTCTCGGCGCGTCTGCAGACGGACCGCGCCACGTGCAGCCGTGCGGCCAGCTCGCAGCCGCCCGGCAAGATGAATTGTTCCAGCGGCGGAACCTGCTCGCTGAGCGTGTCGATGTGTTGCTCGGCTTGGGCGATGTGCTTGGGCCCGATGCGTGGGGGCGGGGGTTGGGCGGGGGCGGTGGCCGCGGGTGTGGCCAGTTCAGCGCCTAAATCGAATAGGTGGTGCTGGATCTCTTGGAGCATGGCGGTGATCGACTCGTGCCGGCACACCACCGCGGCCAGGCCCGCGTGGCTGTTGAACTCGTCGACCGCGCCGCACGCCTCGATGCGCAACGCGTCTTTTGAGACCCGCCGTTTACCGAGTAGCCCCGTTGAGCCGTCGTCACCGGTTTTCGTGTACAGTTTCATGCCGTTACCGCCTATGGATTGTAGCGGCCCGCGACCCGCCCGCACCGGCCGGTTGACGGGCAGCCCAGCGGGGCGAAGAATATCACACGGGCGGGTAAAATGACGATACTCAGCTAGACGCCATGGCTATCCAGGAACAGGACATCCTCTTAATTGAACCGGCCCCGCTGAGCGTGGCTGATTCGTTCTTTCTACCCGAGGTCTTCAAGGGGCTGGGCACCACGCTCAAGCACATGGCCGGCTCCATCGGCCGGGGCAAGCGCAACAAGGTGATGAGCTACCCCGAGGAGCGCCGCGAAGACCTACCCGTCGAGGAAGGCGGCCTGTACCACGCCAACTTCCGGGGTGTGCACCGGCTCAACCGCGACGAAGACGGGCGCGTCAAGTGTGTGGCGTGCTTCATGTGCGCCACGGCCTGCCCCGCCAACTGTATCCACATCGTCGGAGAAGAATCGCCGTGGGACGACCGCGAGAAATACCCCGCGCAGTTCGACCTTGACGAGCTGCGGTGCATCTACTGCGGCATGTGCGAAGAGGCCTGCCCGGTTGACGCGATCGAGCTGACCCACACCTACGACATCGTCGGCCAAACGCGCCAGGAGATGGTGTTCGACAAAGAGAAGCTGCTGGCTATCTACGACCAGACGATCGACAAGAAGCCGATGTAGGCGGCTATTGTTTGTGGAGTCGCCGCCACCCCGCATTAAAAAAGAGCGTCATGATCAGCGCGAACCCGGCGGCGGTTTCGGTCTGCACGCTTTCCAATGACACACGCATCGCCCCCGGGCCCAATAGGAACACCACCGAAAACGCCGCCACCGGTAGCACCGCCGACCAACCGGGGCTCCAAGGGTTGATCGCGCCCAGCGACGCCAGAGGCGGCAGCAACAAACCAAACGCCAAACCCCAGTGCCACCCCATCAGAAACGCGACCACGGCGCTCGCCGCGATCCATAACACAATCAGCCGCCCAAACCGAAGCAGCATGACGTTGGCTTTGCCCGACAGGTTGGCGATCACGCGGTAAGCCAGCCACCGCCCCAGCACCGCAAGCGCGATCGCCACGCCCGCCGCGTGGAACGCGGGGCCGTCCCCAGGAACCCCCGACCCCGAAGCACCCAGCCACGTCCGACCCGTCGCGATCAGCGTCACCACGCCCAACGCCGACGGCACAAACGCCGCCACAACAATCAGCGAAGTCAGCAAATCGCCCGTGCCCCGCCGGTTGACCAACGACAGCACCCCCTGCCAGAGGATCGGCCACCCCGCGGCGATGCACGCCCACCCAACGAGCAATAGCTCGAACAGCCAGGGGTAGAGCATGTCGCGGGCGCCCGTCGCCCCGCCTGCCAGCCAAGGCCCAGCGTAGTGCATCGCTAACGCGGGCAAGACGAACACCACGGCCGTGGCGAAGCGGGACTTATACTCATAGGCCATCCGTTCATGCAGCGAGGCCAGGTCGTTGTCAGGCTGAAACGTTTTGCCCGCTCGGTCGCGGATCTCCAGGCCGAACCGGCGCGCGATCGCCGCGGCGCGGTCCACGTCCCCCTCCGTCAACACGCCACCCTCGTCGTTTTCATTTAAAGCGCCGCCCCCCGGCGCCAACCACGCGCACTGCCCAGCCACGTCCACCACATTATGAAACCCCGCCCCTGCCCACGCCGCCGACAGCGCCTGCCCGGCGAGCGGGTCTTGCAGGCCGTCTAAGATAATGTGCGTACGACGCATGCGGCTCCAAGCGTTTAAACGATCGTGGATCGGATCACGAGTGTAGAATATTCACGCCGAGGGGTCGCCGACCAACCGGACCCTCTATTGGGCGCTCGCCTAAAACTCCTAATCACGATCAGCCGATCGCAAGACGATTTCCTCAATAAGATCACAACAAATTCATACTCTCGCCGGCTGTAGTGGATATGATCGAGTGATTAAACCGCCGTCGTTGGTTTGTTGGGGTGTGAGGCATTCGATCTTTTCGTTTCTTCCGGGTGTTAGATTAAATCATATTGGAGGCTGCCATGGGTATGGCTACGACGACACGCGCGATCAAGCCACAAGCTGTTATTGACCTGCACGACCGGTGCATGTCGCTGAACTACCCGCGTTACCCGGTGGTAATGGAGCGGGGTCAGGGCAGCCGGCTGTACGACTCGAACGGTAAGGAATACTTGGACCTATTCGCCGGTTTCGGCGCGGGGCTGCTGGGGCACTGCCACCCGGACTTGGTCAATGCGGTGACGGATCAAGCCAAAAAGCTCTGGCACGCGGGCAACCTGCTGCACACGGACCCTCAAACGCGGCTGGCCGAAGCAATCTCACGCCACGGGTTCGGCGGGCGGTCGTTCTTCTGCCACAGCGGCGCCGACGCGAACGAGGCAGCCTTCAAGCTGGCACGGCTGTACGGACAGACGCTGCCCGGACCCGCCGGGCCGCGGTACAAGATCATCAGCACCACCGGCAGCTTCCACGGCCGATCGTTCGGCACCATGGTCGCCACGGGGCAGACGACCGTGCGCAAGGGGTTTGAGCCGCTGCTGACGGGGTTTGAGCAGGTGCCTTACAACGACCTGGATGCGATGGCCGAAGCGATCGACGACGAGACAGTGGCTGTGATTGTCGAGCCGATCCAGGGCGAGGGGGGCGTGAACATACCCAGCGCCGGGTACCTACCGGGCCTGCGAACCCTCTGCGACGAGCACGACATGCTGCTGATCTGCGACGAGGTCTGGACCGGGTGCGGACGCACGGGCAAGTATTTCGCGTATCAACACTGGGCAATCGAGCCGGACATCATGACGCTGGCAAAGGGCGTGGGCGGCGGGCTGCCCGTAGGGGTGATGTGTGCCAGCCCGCGCGTGGCTGAGCTTTACGACTGCCGGAAGCAGGGTGTCGTGAAACACGCCACCACACTAGGCGGCAACTGCCTCTCAATGGCCGCGGCGGCAAAACTATTCGACGTCCTCGAACGCGACGACCTAGTGGCCCATGCCCTGGAGATGGGCGCACGGGCGGTGGAGCGGCTGCGGGAGTCCGCCCGGCAGACACCGGCAATTAAGCGGGTGCGCGGGGTCGGGCTGTTCATCGGCATTGAGCTAGCCCCGGGCACGGAGGGCTCGACCTTGGAACCCGCGTGGTTTGAGAACGCCAAGGAAGTGGTGGACCGCTGCATGGAGCGGGGCGTGTTGATCAACAGCACACAGGGCGATGTGCTGCGCTTAGCACCGCCCCTGACGATCAGCCAAGACGACCTGGATCAAGGGATTGACGTGATCGAGCAGGTCATCACCGGTCAGTAAGGCGGGCTGTGCGGATGATCCAACCGAAGCGTGTGTGGGCGGGGACGCTAGCGGTCTGCACGGTGGTGGTGGTGTCGTGCAGCGGTCCGGGCGGCGAAGGCGACACCAAGCAGCTGCCGAGTATTAAAGACATCCGATCTCGCCTCGAATCTGACCGCGAGCTAAACCCCGACCAACCCGGCGTGTTCGCGGTCTTGCGGGTTGTTGAAGTCAGCCTGCCGTTGGAGGCGCCCACTGAGCGGGCGTGGGACCAAACAACACCGGTGGGTCTCAACCCGTCGGCGGTCCAGGCGTGGAACGCCAACGGCATGCGCCTGGGCGTGCTCAAAGCAGACGGCTGGGCCGCATTTTCACAAGCCCTGCAAGACGCCACCGGCCGGCGACAGACGCGAATTAAAGTTTCACAGCAGCGCGTTCGCCTGCTGGCTTCGCCCGTGTACGCGGGTGTGGCCGAGTTCGAAGTCGTGGGTGCGGATGGCGCTGCCCAAACACACCGCTTTGCCAAAGGCCGTTGCCAGTTGCTGGGGCGGGTCGTTGAACAGCCGGACGGCGGCGCGACGCTGGAGCTGGTGCCCCATTACTTTCAGTCTCGCGTGTCGCTGGAGGTGCGACCGCCACAAGAAAGAGCGATGGACGGCGTTCTGTTCGACGCCATGAGTGTGGGGGTGACCCTGCCTACGCAGGGGGTGCTCGTCATGGGCTTGGACCCACGGACAGCCTGGGCCGAAGTGTGGCAACCGGCCGAACAAATCAACACGCCCGCGGAGGACAGCCCCCCCGCGACGACGCCCGAAACACCGCCCAACGAAGAAGAACAACCTCAAAAATCGCCCGAACCGCGGCGCGTGTTGCGGGACAACCTGGGGGCCAGGCTGTTAACCGTCTCGCGATTGGGAAAGCCGACGCAGACCGTTGTGGCCATCACCGCGGATTGGCCCGACGCGGGGCGCGGTGTTGATGCGCGCGGCGACGGAGGAAATCAGCGGTGACGCGCCGCCCCCGCGTGTGCAGCCGTTACTGAGCAGCGGGCGGCGGGGTGTTGCCGGGCGGCTGTTGATCGCCACGGTCTCTGTTCCGCCGCCGCCTGCGCCGCCGCCGCTTTTTATCCGGGTTGGCTTGGTCGGGTGCCCCGTCTTTGGCTTGGGCGGTCGGAGGCTGGTCGGGGCTTGAGGGTTTGTCAGGCTTGCCCGGCGATCTTCTCGCGGGCGGTGCGGAGCGACGCCACTTCGATTGCGCGTTCTGCGCGGCCAGGGCTTGGGCTTCGCGGATCTGGGCGTCTTCTTCCTTGCTTAAAATTTGGATGTTCTCGACGGGGTAGGCGGCGTTGGTGTCGTTGCTGTCGAGGCGGACCAGCACGAGCTGCGTGAGGATCTGCGAGTCGAGCACGGTGCCTGGGCCGTCGTCGGTCTTGACGCGTGATTTCCTGTGCGGCAGTTTCTTTCGCAGCGACTCGTAGGTTTCGTCTTCGTACCGCAAACAGCACATCAGCCGCCCGCACCGCCCGGATATCTTGCTAGGGTCGAGCGTGGCTTTCTGGACTTTGGCTGACCGCATGGAGATCGGCTTGAGCACCTTCAGAAACTGCTTGCAGCAGCAGTGCTGCCCGCATTTTTCATAGTCGGCGACCAGCCTCGCCTCGTCGCGCGCGTTCACCTGGTGCATCTCGATGCGAGTCTGGTACTCCGACGCCAGCCGACGCACCAGCTCGCGAAAATCAACCCACTGCTCAGCCGTGTAGTGGAAGATGATTCGCTCGCCGCCCAGGAGTGGCTCCACGTCGACCAGGCGCATGGCCAGGTCCATCTCCTTCATCATGCCCTTGGTGAAGCGGATCATCTCCTGCTTGCGCGCGTCGATCCTGGCTTGCTCGTTGATATCTTCAGTCACGGCGATCCGCAGAACCTTGCCCTGCGTGGTAAACGGGTAGTCCCTGCCGCCCGAAGAGTCGATGTAGGAGAGCATCTGCTTCCGCGTCACGCTCGACCCGCAGCCGGCGTTCGGGCACGTGGTGGTGAGCATCTCAGCCAGCTCGATACCCCGGTTGGTGCGGATCACCAGCTTCGTACCGCAGCCCGGCTTCGAGCCGCCGTTGTAGGGCAGCTCGGCGATCTGCTTCATGTACCCGTAGCTGCAGACGATCGTCTTGGGCGGCAGGGGTATTTGCTTGGGCTGCTTGGCTTCCTCTTCCATCACCGGCAGTGGTGTGATTGATCCAGGCATGAAGTGAGGCTCCGTGTCGTGTGCGCGAAGGCGGGCCGGTGGTGGGGCGTGAAAGAGTTTGTAGGCCTTCACCGCGCGGGGAAGCGAAAAACCGCTCCCCGGTCCGCCTAAGGCGGGCGGCTCGTGTGGGCCTGTTTCTTATCACGCACACCGTTACGGCGTCCGCCGTGGTGCGTTGGTTGTCACCGGGCATCACTGGTTTTTACATCCCGCCAGCCGCCCGATTTGCCGGCGAGGTCCAGACACGGAGTTAGAAGTAGCACATTGATTATACACTCGATCCCGCGGAGCAACGGGCGTCGGCCACAAAGTGGCGTCTGAACCGCGTCACGGCCCTTACCCCAGGCCCAAGCTCGCGTAGATCTGCCGCGTCGCGCCGGAGCGATTGAGCGTATAAAAATGGATGCCCCGCACGCTGTTGGCCAGCAACCCCCTGCACTGCTCAGTGGCCCAATCGATGCCCACCCGCTCGACGGCTTGGGGGTTGTCTTGGCACTCGTGAACCGCTTGCAGCAACGCCGCGGGGTAGCGCGCCCCGCCTGCCAACTCGGCCATACGCTTCATCCCCGGCAGCGATGTCACCGGCATAATCCCCGCGATGATCGGCACGTTGATCCCCGCCAGCTCGCACCGGTCGCGGAAGTCAAAAAAATCACGGTTGTCGAAAAACAACTGCGTACAAATATAGTCCGCCCCCGCGTCTACTTTTGCTTTGAGGTAATCCATTTCGAGCAATCGGTTGGGCGTGGCGGGGTGCCCCTCGGGGAAGCCGGCGACGCCCACGCCGAACCCGCGGTTGTCCTTGTGCAGACCGGTGTGGTTGAACCGCTGGATGAAGGCGACCAGGTCGCTGGCGTGCTGGAAGGCGTCTTTGTCGCGTTCGTAGCCGGTCAGGTCGCGTGGCGGGTCGCCGCCCAGGGCGAGAATGTTCGACACCCCCTCTTGGGCGTAGCGGTCGAGGATTTCTTGGATGTCTTTCTCGCTGTGGCAGACGCAGGTCAGGTGCGGGATGGGGTCTAAGCTGGTGGCCTGCTTGATCCGCACGACCAAATCATGGGTGCGTTGCCGGGTCGAGCCGCCCGCTCCGTATGTCACCGAGACGAACGCGGGGCCCAGGGGCTCGAGCTCCCGGATCGTGGCGTAGAGGTTTTGGGCCGCCTCATCGGTCTTCGGCGGGAAGAACTCGAACGAGAACGTGGTTGAGTATTTATCGAAGATATCTCGGATATGCATAGACAAGCCTAAATTAACAGTAACAGCGATCGAAAAAAACCATCATGACACTTATCGGATCATACCGGGATATTTCCATACCCCCTCGCGTCCGCGATACCGGCCCCCCCGGGGGGGGGTTGTAAACTGCCCGTGATGGCTGAGCCTTCCCCGATGACTGTAGACCTGGTCATTCCAGCTCGCAACGAAGAGGATAACATCCCCGCGCTGCTGGGGGCGTTGCCGTGGGACTTTGTGCGCTACGTGGTGGTGGCGGACAACGGTTCGACGGACCGGACAGCGGAGCTGGCCCGGGACGGAGGGGCGGTGGTGGTCCACGAAGCCCAGCGTGGGTACGGGGCGGCGTGCCTGGCGTGCCTGGCGTGGCTAGACGGGCGGGAGACGCCCCCGGACGTGGTGGCGTTTATCGACGCGGACCTGGCGGACGACCCGGCGTGCCTGGCGGGGCTGTGCGGCCCGATCCTCGACGGCCGGGCGGACTTGGTGATCGGCTCGCGTGTGCGTTTGGCTCAGAAGGGGGCGCTGACGCCGCCACAGCGCATAGGCAGCCTGATTGCGTCTGGGTTGATCCGGCTAATCACTGGCAGGCGGTTTACGGACCTGGGACCGATGCGGGCGATCCGCTGGTCGAGCTTGCAATCGCTGAAAATGGCTGACCGGACGTGGGGTTGGACGGTTGAGATGCAGTTCAAAGCCGCGGCCCACGGGCTACGGACCGCGGAACTAGACGTGCCCTACCGCCCACGACGCGCGGGGGTTAGCAAAATATCGGGGTCGGTCATCGGCTCGCTGCGCGCGGGGTGGAAAATTATTGTCACGCTTGCGGTGCTGGCGTGGCGCAGCCGGGGGGTTCGCGGCAGGCAAACCCGGCGTGCGGCGCATCGACCGTCTTCATCCATCTGATAGCGGAAAATAACACCGACGCCCGTTGGTGAGACAGGCGTGGGTCATTCAGGCTCGAGCATTGAGACGTCTTGACGCCCGGCGAAGCCCGCGTCTGTCTCGTGCCAGGCGTGGACACACTGCTCCCCGTGGTGCCAGCACAGGCAGATCTCCCGGCCCTGGTGGACGGCGGGGAAGTCGATCAGCCCTTTTTCCCAGTCCTTGAGCTCGACACCGACTTGGTGCAGCTCATCGAGCAGGTCGTTGAGCTTGTCGGTGAGACGTTCGTAACCGGTGAACAACTGGTCGCGGTCTTTCTCGTCTTGGCAGCGGTCGATCTCGTGCCCCATCTCTTTGCGTTCGGCGTGGCCCTCGATGACCTCACGCACGATCTTTGAGACGTACGGCAAGGCCCGGTTGGCCTCGGAGACGCTGAAGTATTTCTTCCCCTTCTTCGGGGCGCCGGAGACCGTCAGGGATGCGTTTTCAGTGTTCATGGGCTTGGCCCTCATTTTGTGTTCGCTTCAATAGTGATTATTAGGTGGTCACGCCGCAAGTCAAATTTTTTCCCGTCAAGAAAACAACTTTTTCTAATACGGCGGGCCGGCGGTGCGTGCCACGGTCGAACGCGGCCAAGCCGCCGGCGCGTCTTGTTGACAAGTACTGTATCGGCTGGTGAAAGCCAACAGTTTGAAATTCAAAAAAATGATTTCTATTGAACCGCCCATAACGCCTTGGCCGCACGGGGCGTGCCGCGAAGTGGGTTGTTTATACCGGTTATGGATACCGGGCAAAAAAAAAATTGAGAAATTTTTATTGCCCCGGCGGCTTCATTAAAGTCGCTAGTGAGCGGGGGTGCGGATCGAGACGATATAAAAAAAACAGAAGGGCTACGCGAGCCTTTCGCCCTGCCCCAATTCCGGCACCGGCCACTTGAGCCGGCTGTAAAGCCAGGTCTTGATATCCAGCGTCAGGCTAAAAACCAGAGGCACCAGCAGCAGCGTAAACACCGCCGAGCAGACAAGCCCGCCCAGCACAACCCCGCCCAGGCCTTTGTACAGCTCGCTGCCCGAACCGGGCATCAACACCAGCGGCAGCATACCAAAGACACTGGTCAGGGTGGTCATGAAGATGGGGCGTATGCGCGTGCGCACGGATTCTCGGATGGCTTGACGCGGCGGCATTGGCTCGATCTTGTCGCTGTCGGATTGCCCGATGCCCTTCATGAAGTTTAACGCCTGGTGGACGATCAGGATCGCGTTGTTCACCACCACGCCGATCAGGATGACAAAGCCCAGCATGGTCAGCACGTCCAGTTGCTGGGTGTGGTCGAAAAGGTTGACCACCGCCAACCCCAGCACACCCCCCACCGCCGCCAGGGGCACGCTGAACATGATCACGAACGGGTACAAGAAACTCTCGAACAACGCGGCCATGAGCAGGAACGTGATCAACAACGCGATGAACATACGGCTGCTGAGCAGGCTGGTGTAGCTGTCGAGGCTGAACCACCCGTGCCACTTGCCCAGCAACGCCGTACGCACCTGGACGAGCTTGTCCGCGGTGCCGGCCAGGCCCACGCCCACGTCGGAGGGGATATGGTTTTCGTCGCGTAGCTGGTTGGTCAAGGCTTCGACTTGGCTGATGGCCTGCTCAAGCGGGATTTCGTCGGGCGGTGTGACGGAGAAGGTGATCGACCGCAACTGCTCGACGTGGTTGATCTGCTGCGGCGCGTTGGTGAAGGAGAGGCGCGTCACAGCTGAAAGGGGGATGATCGTTGTGGTGTTGTCGTTGTCGCGCACGGCAATGGGAACCTGCCCCAGCGCGTCGGGCGTGAGCGGGATATCCGGCGAGCGGACGAGCAGCAGGTCGATGGATTCTCCCTTGAGGCGGTAGTCGCCGACGGTGGCGCCGTCGATAAGCGTCTGCACGCCCAGGCCCAGGCCGGCCACGTCCAGGTTCAGGTCTTTGGCGCGTACTTGGTCAATCTCCACGCGCAGCTCCGGCCCCGAGAGGTTGAAGTTCAGCGGGTCGGGCTGGACAGCCATAAACCCGAACTTGCCTGTGAGCGCGTTGTAGACGGCGTCGGCGCTGCTTTGGAGCTTGTCCATTTCAGTGCTCATGACTTCGACGTCGATGGAGTTGCTCCCGCCGATGCCCCTGCCGAAGATCGACCGCTGCATGGCGAAGCCGAAGCTGCCGGGGATGCTCGACATCGCGTTGCCAAGTACCGACTCCAACGGCTTGATCAGCCCCTTGTCCTGGCTCGAAGCACCCATGAAAATCGTGCCGCTCCAAGAAACAAAAAAGTAATTCTCGATCGCCGGCACCGCCGGGTAGGGCTGGCCGTTTTCAAAATTAATGACCGGGCCGATGGCGGTGGCTTGCTCGGTGGACGTGGCTTCCCAGTAAGGCCGCACGCCTTTTTCGATGCGCTCGCCGATGGTCTGGTTGTGGTCGATGTTGTAGCCCGGCGGCGTGAGCATCACACCGAAGACCAGGTTCATATTGCCGTTGGGCAGGTACGAAGCGTCGGGCGTCATCACCATCGCCCCGATGATCGACGCGAACGTCAGCAGCGCGATCACCCCGACACGCGCCAATTTTTTACCCGGATCGGACAAGCTGTAGATCAGGTCGGAAAAACGGCCGGTCAGCGAATTGAGCTTCGCCGTCATGCCCCACAGCGTCGTAAAGCGGTCTCGCGATTGCGTCGTCGCTTTGCCCGGACGCAACCACCGCGCCGACGCCGTGGGGATCACCGTCACCGACACAATCAACGACAGCGACACCGCGGCGCAGATCGCCAGCGAAATGTCGCGGAACAGTTGGCCCGCCTCTTCCTGGATCGTCAGCACCGGCACGAACACCGCCAGCGTCGTCAGCGTTGACGCCAGCACCGCGCCCCATACTTCTTTGGTCGCGTCGTAGCTGGCTTTCATCGGCGACTTGCCCAGGCCCAGGTGACGGTCGATGTTCTCAAGCACGACGATGGCGTTGTCGACCACCATACCCACGGCAAAGGCAAGACCGGCCAGGCTGATCACATTAATGTTCCGCCCGAACGCGGTCATGACCACAAACGTGCCGATGACAGACGTGGGGATCGCAAGCCCCACGATCAGCGTCGGCCGAACCTTCCGCAGGAACAGCAACAAAACAATCACCGCCAGCGTCCCGCCGATCCACAGGTTGTTCGTCACCAGGTCCAACGCGTCGTAGATGTACACGGTTTCGTCATAGACCTGCTTGAGACTCAAACCCATCCCGTACGCGGGCAGCATGTCGCGGTTGACCTCGTCGATCCGCTGCTGCAAACCACGCATGACCTGGATGACATTCGACCCCGACTCACGCGTGGCGCTGAGCGCCAACCCCGGCTGACCACGCGACCGCACGAAGCTCCGCCGCTTCTCCAAGCCCAGCTCCACGTCGGCAAAATCGGCGATGCGCACGGGCCCGCCGTCGGTGTACCGCACGATCGTTTGGCGGATGCCGTCGAGCGTGTCGTACTGCCCCACCATGCGCACGCGCATGTCCAGCCGCCCTTCGGGCAGATCGCCTGCCGACACGTTCATGTTTTCCTGTCGCAGCGCGTTCCGCAGGTCTTCGAACGTGATGCCGCGTTGGGCCATGCGCTTCGGGTCCACGTAGATCAACGCCTGCCGCTCGCGCCCGCCGTAGATGTTGATCCTGCTCAAGCCCGAAACACGCTCGAGGTATGGCTTGATCCGCTTGTCGGCCATGTCGTACAGGCTTTGGATGTCCACCTCGGGGTCGGTGCTCTGGAGGATGGTCCAGGCGATGGCGTTTTCGCTGTTGGAGTCCGCCGCGGTGATGACGGGCTCGTCGGCGTCGGGCGGGTACTCGGGCACCTCTCGCAGCTTGTCGGAAACCTCCTGCAGCGCCCGGTCCATGTTCGTGCCGATGAAAAACTCCAGCTCGATCTTGCCTTGCCCGACGCTGGCGGAGGCGGTCATCTTCTTCAGGTTCGAGACCGCTTTGAGTTTGTCTTCCTGCTCTTCGACGATCTCCTGCTCGACCTCTTCGGGGCTTCGCCCGGTCCAGCTTGTCTCGACGGTGATGAGCGGCTGGTCGACGTTGGGGACCATCTGGATGGGGATGGTGACCACCGATATCACGCCGAACAGCAGCAAAATGAGCACGGCGACGGTGACCTTCACAGGGTTCGAGATGGCAAACCGGATGTAGTCCATATTGGCTTTGTTTACGTCGTGTGGAAGAGCGGCCTTGCGGCGGGGCCGCGGCGTGTCTTACTCCGTGCGCGACTCGATAATGCTAAGCGGCCGTCCGGGGAACAGACGCTCGCTGCCCTCGGTCACCACGCGCAGGTCCCCGGCGAGCGCGCCCGCGGGCGGTTGGGCGGTGGGCTGCACCGCGTACCGGTCGCCTTGGCTAAACAGAACCTTGACCGGGATGGGCGTGGCGAGGCTGTTGACGTCGGCCCATATCTCAGTGCCGTTGGCTGTGCGGTAAACCGCGTCGCGCGGCACGGTGAGCACCTCGACGCTCTTACCCGTCGGCACTTTGGCGATCACGCTCATCCCCGGCTTGAGCCGACTCTCCGGGTCATCGAGCCGGATTTTCACACGGTAGGTTCTCGCCGCGTTCGAGCCCATCGGGTTAATCGCCACCACGCGCCCGATCAGTTCAAGCGACAGCGGCTCGACGATAACCTCGACCTCGTGTCCAGCGTCGATCTGGTTCACCACCGCTTCGGGCGCATCGATCACAGCGTCGATCCGCCCGCTTGAGATCACTTCCATCACGGGGTCGCCCTGCTTGACCCACTGGCCGACTTCGACGTTTTTCTTCACTACCACGCCGTCAAACGGGGCGAGCACCGATAGCCTGGCCAACTGTACCTCGCGCAGGTCGAGGTCCGCTTGCGCGATGAGCAGGTCCGCCTTGGCGCGGTCGAGGCGCGCTTTTGCGGCTTCTTCTTCGTTGCGCGCGTCGGCGACTTCTTTGGGTTTTGCGGACGAGGCTTTAAGCAGCTCTTCCAAGGAGTGCCTGTTGCGTTCCGCCAGGTCGAACTGCGCCTTGGTTTCCGCCACGATCGCGTGCCCCTGGGTGACGTGTGCCTCCGCCGCCGCCACCGCGAGCTTCGCCCACACGTCGTCGATCTTCGCCAGCACGGTTTGCCCCGCGGTGACGCCGTCGCCCTCGTCGACGGGGACTTGCATTACCCGTCCCGGCTGCTCGGCGGCGACGACGGCGTATTGGACTTGGCTTAGCCTGCCCACCGCGTCCCACCTGGCTTGGAGCGTCTCATGCCGCGCCACCCCCACGCGCACCAGCGCCGGCGGCGGACCCTGACCCTCCGGCGGGCCGTCGGCGCCGCGGGTGAACCCGGCAACGCCCAGCAACACCCACAAACCGATCAGCGTTGACACAAACGCCTTCTTTAATTCGACCATTTGCACGATCACTCCAGTCTAAGTCGTAAGCACAATAGATTACCACGACGCGCGTGATTCAGTTGTGAATGAACACGACAATCTTATCGCTCACGACACAAGAGTGGCGCCGCGGCAACAAGTTTCTTCTTTTTTTTGATGGCGGGTTTACGACGCGGGATGACCGTGGTGATCAACGCCATACCCTGATGGGTGTAGCGCGTACGGAAACCTACTTAGTGGATATGTTCGAGTGAGGGCCTTTGTCTTACCCCTTGCCCGCCGTCTGTGCCTCGGGCTTTTTCTTGCGGCGCGACGCCGACAGCCACAGCGTCTGGTCCGCCGCGTGCCACACGCCTCGGCCGTGCGACTGGTGCAGCGGACGCACACGCACGAAAAGAACCTTCGAATCTTCGCAGATATCGCAGACCCTGCCGGTCATGTCCCCAGCCAGTGTGGTGACGGTGTCGCCGACTTCCAGTGTCTTGCCCCCAACATCCTGAGCTTGTTCAAGCTTCTGCATAACCATACAACCCTTCCTCTTCGATGTGTATAATTTCCGTGATTGCAAGCATTTATGCCGCGCCACGCCCTGCGACTCGTCCGCGCGGGGCAGTTCGGTGTAACGCCTGATCAGCGACTTGGCATAACTAATATTAGCGCCGCCGGGGCGGTATTTCTAACAACAGCCGCGATTTTTATCCGTCGGCAGGCGTGATTGACCCGTAAAGGTCGCCACATCAAGTACATCCGGCCTGCCCCTTTTGCCAGTTGCACGGGCAGGGTTGGCCGGATTGGATCGCGCCCAGCAGCCGCAAGACCTCATCGACGCTGCGCCCGATGGGCAAGTCGTTGACGCTGGTGTGACGGATCACAGCGTCGGGGTCGATCAAAAATGTGCCCCGCAGAGCCAAGCCCTTCTCAGGCAGCAGCAGCCCGTAGTCCATGGTGATCCGCTTGGTCATGTCCGACAGCAGCGGGTACTTCAACGCGGCCAATTCGGCGTTGGACTGGCACCAAGCCTTATGCACCAAGTAGCTATCGCACGAGCAGGCAAGCAACTCGCAGCCGCGCTTCTTAAATTCGTCGCAAGCACGGTCAAACCCGACAACCTCCGTGGGGCACACCGACGAAAACGCCATGGGGAAAAACCAGAAACACAACCACTTGCCTTTGTAGTCCTCAAGCCCGACCTGCTTGAAGCTGTCGTCTTGGGAAAAGTAGGCTTGTGCCTTGAACGCCGGGGCCGGTGAGCCGACTTGGGTGGGCATGACAAAATCGCTCCTTGGGTCGGGTTTTTAAAGATCGATTGTAGCCGTCTCGCCACACGCGGCGAGCGGTTCGGCGGGGGTATTTGTCAGTCTTTGTAGAGCAGCCTGTATAGCCCAAGCCCCAGGGCCCCCCCGGCGATCGGTGAAGCGATAAAGACCCATACGATTGACATGGCGTCGCCGCCCTGGATGATCGCCGGCCCCAAGCTGCGAGCCGGGTTGAGCGACGCGTCACCCAACGGCGCCCCCACCAGGTGCGCCACGAACAGAAACCCGCCGATCGCCAGCCCCGCGAAACCTGGGGGCGACTCCTTGCGCGTGACGGAAAAAATGGTCAACAGGAACAGCGCCGTCATGATCAGCTCCCACCCGAACAGCGTGGCAATAGACATCTGCTGTGGGTTGCCGTTTGCGGCGACACCGTGTTTGGCCAGTTCGTAACCCGGCAGCCCTTTCATCAGAGCCAAGAGCAGTGCGCTCGCCGCCAACGCGCCTAGGAACTGAGCAATGATGTACCCCGGCACCAGGCTCCAGCTGAGCCTGCCAGCCGCCGCCATGGGCAGCGTCACCGCCGGGTTCACGTGGCACCCTGAAACCGGGCCCACCGCCCAGACCAAGCCCATCAGCGTGAACCCGAACGCGAACGAGATCCCCAGCCAACCCGTGCTGCCATAATCCAAAAAACCCTGGAGCGTCGCCACCGCGGTGCCCATGAACACGAGTGCGAAAGTCCCGATGAACTCGGCTGCGTAGCTTTTAAATGGGTGGTTCATGGTGTTGCGTTTTGATGGCGAATGGGTTGTCTCGCTGACATGCAGCGGCCCTCGCCGTTGGGCCGCTAAAAAGCATAGGCAATCTAGGCGGTGGGTATCGGCGGGTCAAACACCGCGACGCTTGCGTGAATTGCGTGAAACAAACACCGTTTGCAGCGGCTTACCCGATGGTGACCCCCGCGTAGCCCACCACGCGAGACGCGTCGCCGCTGGCTTTGGCGCTGTTGCTGTAGTGGATGAGCTTGATCTTCATGGCCTGGCTGTCGGCGGCAAGGGTTTGCATGACGGCCACGGCTGGCAACACGCCGCACATGCTGATCTGGTGGCGCTGGCAGGTCTCATAAAGCCTGACGGGGTCGCCCGAGAGCATCGCGTCGATCGCCATCCTGTCGAGACGGCTGCCTTCCATCTCGGGCGCGAAGTGGTTCATGTCGCTTGAGATCACCAGCAGGGGCGGCTCTTCGCCGCGAGATTGGGCTTCTTCAATCAGCGTGGCCAGGGCTTGGGCTACGGCCTGGGTGTCTTCGTAAGTGGTTTGCCCCATCACCACCGGCAGCACGCGCAAGCCCGGCTGAACGCGCTGCAAAAACGGCAACAGCACCTCGCAGCCGTGCTCGTGTTGGTGGGCGTCCGGCTCCGCTTGTATTCCCGGCGCCAGTTCAACGAGGCGTTGGGCCAAGTCGGTGGCGATCGGCACGGCTGCGCCGGGTATCTGCCACTGCTGGTGCGGCGCGACGCTCATCACCGCGCCGTGGGGCGTGTGCTTGGGGCCGATCACGATCACTGTTTGGGGCACGCGCACGCGTGCAAGCGTTTTGCCGAGGGTCTCGCCGCAGAACCGCCAACCCGCGTGGGGCAGCATGACCGCTCGGAAGGGCTCTTTCTCAACACCCGCGGCATTCGCAGCCGCGTCACCCATCGCCAGATACTTGTCCACCTCTTGTTGCATCGCCTCGGCTTGCGCGGGGTAGAAACGACCGGCTTGGGCGGGTTTGCGCACCGCGTGGTTCTGCGGCGCTTCGCGCGCGTCGAAGCGAAGGGCGGTGAAGGCGGTGACCTCCGCTTCGCCGCGTTGCTCAAGCTCGTGCCACCGCGAGGGGTGCATCCGGATCGCGCGTAGCGCCCCGGCGACCTGATCCGTGCGCCCCTGTGGGCCCGGAAGCGCCAACTGCCACTGACCCGCTCGCCGCGCCCGAACCACACTGTTGCCCAGGTATTGGTGTCTCGCGGGGTAGTCCTGGGCGCGTAGCCGGATCGGCTGCCACAGAAGTGTGACGTGTTTCACGGGGTCGCCCGCCGGTTCGTCGGACGAGTCGAGGTTCTTCAGCGACCGCACCGCTGCCATGACCAAATCCAACAGGCTGCGGCTGCTCGCCGCCGCCACCGTGGTCGCGCCGGATTCCGTTTCCAGGTGTACGCCCATTTCCTGCTCATACGCCGTGGTGAGCGCTTCGGTCAGGCAATCCTCGAACGGCTGATCGGTCAGGACCAGGTTCGTGAGCGTTAAGAGTTGGTTGAGACCCTTGAACCGCAGGCCCTGGACGTCCATCTCAACGCGCGGCGATTCGCTAGTCATCAGCCTAGTCTTGAACGTCATGAGCTTGGCGCCCGGGTCGCGTCGCCACGTGTCGCTGGGCAGACCCGCCTTTGTGGCCAGGTGGTCCAGGAATGTCTTGGCGTCCCAGCCGGACTCCGTCGCCACGTGCGGCAGCAGCAGGCCTCGGCCCTGCGGGTGGTCGATGACTAAGCCGTGCGTGCCGACCTCGATCGCGTCGATCCGGTCTTCGCCCTGAGCCTCGACCATCGCCGGGTCGTGCATGAGAGAGACATCAACCCCTAGAAAGTCGAGTTCGTGGGCGGTGATCGCGGGGAACCGCGTGTCAAGCGTGGCCGTATCACGCGTCACCATCGCCAGCAACTGACCCAGCGAGTTGCCGTGTGCGCCCCCCCAACGCCCGCGGCAAGCGCGCAACTGCGTGGCCCGACGCAGCGTGACGAACACGCCGAACGCGGGGGCGCGGTCGATATCGGCGTCGAGCACCGCGTCGAAGGGGTCGCCCTTGACCGCCGCTTCCGTGGCTTTGCGGACATAGGCCAGGATTGTTTCGGCTTGCGCTTCGGTGAAGTCCGTTTTCGGTGTGGGCGGTTCGTTTGGGTCGTAGTCGGTTAAGACCGACTTCGCGTCCGCGTCGCCGGGGGGCGACGGCGCGCCTCGTTGCGTGCCCAAGCTGTAATCCGTATTCGCCATGACGTACCCGCCGTCCAATCTATTGTAAGCAAATTGACACCCCCCGAAACCTTAAGCCCGTGGGGCCCCGCTCTTTGGGCTTGGGCGACGCGAAACGCACACCCCCCCGCCGGTCCCCGCTACACGCGATTGCCGATCATCACCGGCACGCGTTTGCGCCCCCACCGCCCCGGGCTGTGCTCGAACACGCCGGGGATCGTCACGCCGCACCCGCCGCACCGGTTGTCGTTCATCAGGTACACGCCCAGCTCGTGCCAGTCGCGCTCGATCAGTGTCATGCCGCAGCTTGGGCAGTACGTCGTCTGCGCTTGCATGTCATGGACGTTGCCGACGTAAGCGAACTTGATGCCGGCGTCCAGCGCCTGCTGCCGCGCGCGCAGGAGCGTCTCGTGCGGCGTGGGCGCGTGGCCCATCATCTTGAAATCCGGGTGAAACGCCGTGAAGTGCACCGGCACGTCAGGCCCAACATTCGTCACGATCCAGTCGCACATCTCTTGCGTTTCTTCGGGCGAGTCGTTCTCGCCGGGGATCATCAGGTTGGTAATCTCAAACCATACGTCTGTCTCGTGTTTGAGGTATCGCAGGGTGTCGAGCACGGGCTCAAGGTGGGTCTGCGTGAGCTTGCGGTAGAACGTCTCGGTGAACGCCTTAAGATCGACATTCGCCGCGTCGATCCATTGGTAGAACTCTTTGCGAGCCTCCGGGCTGATATACCCCGCCGTCACCGCCACGGTTTTGACGCCCTCTTGTCGCGCGACTTTCGCAATGTCGATCGCGTACTCCGCCCAGATCACCGGGTCGTTGTAGGTGAACGCCACGCTGCGGCAGCCCGTCTGCTTCGCCGCCGCGATGATCGCCTCGGGCCCCGCTTCTTGGGCCAGGCTGTCCATCTCGCGGCTCTTGGAGATGTCCCAGTTCTGGCAGAACTTGCACCCGAGGTTGCACCCCGCTGTGCCGAAGCTCATCACCGCCGTGCCCGGCAAAAAATGGTTCAACGGCTTCTTCTCCATCGGGTCGATGCAGAAGCCCGAGCTGCGCCCGTAGGTGGTCAGCTCAAGTTCGCCGCCTATGTTGGCGCGGACAAAGCAAAACCCCCGCTGCCCCTCAGGGATGTGACACTCGCGCGGGCACAGCGTGCAAACCACTTTCTCGCCCTCACGGTGCCACCAGCGCGTTTGAACGGGCATGCCCATAGCGTCTCGCCGTTACATTTAACATCGGTCGGCTTGTTCAAACCCCGTACCCCTTGAGCGGGCTACGGCTTTTGCCCCTGCAAACCTTCCGGCACACAAAGGCCAGCCAACGGTTATTGATACCACCGTTACAGTTTATCCTTGTTAACGCATCTGTCTGGTTTTTTCCGGGTCGTGACCCCCAAAATACTTTTTTCGATGACAACCCGCGTGGACATCACGCCCAGAGCCTGCTATCGTTACATGATTGTTATTGTTTGGCCTAAGGCCATTGTCAATTCGGATTTAGAGGGAGTTTTATTGTGGCGGAAAAACCAAAAAGCGACGGCACAGCACAGCACGACGAAAAAATCGAGACCATCAGCACGCCCGCCGGCGATCAGCAGCAGAACGTGCAGATCCAGGTTGACGACGCCCAAACGCCCGTGACCTACAGTTCCACGGTGCGAGTCTGGGGATCAGCCGAGGAGATCAACCTCGACTTCGCCGGCCCGCTGCGCCCCACAGGGCCCAAGTCGGCCAGGCTCAAGATCGACCAACGCATGGTCCTGAACCCTTGGGCTGCCAAACGCCTGTGCCTAGCCATGAACCAGGCGATCGCACGGTACGAAAAAGCTTACGGCACTTTGGAGATCGACCCACGCAAGCGCCTGGCCAACCCCGCGGCCGCAGCAGCAGCGCAGCAGCAGGTCGCACCACCAGCCGGTAAGCTTTCATAACAACGCCGTTTGACCGGCACCCTCTGTTCTTTTAATCAGTGGAGTTTCCGGCCGGGGCTACAAGCCGCTCTCCATCAGGCAGCGGGCTTCTTCATGCGTGGACTGCGTATCCATTATTCAGAACCCGTGTAGGAGGGCCGCATGCGAACGCTAATCGCGATCCCTGTTTACAACGAGCAGCAACACGTCACAGGCGTGCTCGAAGAGGTCCGCCGCTTCGCCAGCGACATCCTCGTCATCGACGACGGCTCAACCGACGACACGCCCCTGCTGATCGCCAAGCAGCCCGTCGAGGTCATCCGCCACGCCCGCAACCGCGGCTACGGCTGCTCCATGATCGACGCCTTCCGATGGGGCATGTGCTACCGCTACGACTGGGTCATCACCATGGACTGCGACCGCCAGCACGAGCCCGCCAGCCTGCCCGTGTTCCACGACGCCATCCGCCAAGACCACGCCGACGTCATCAGCGGCAGCCGCTACCTCAACGAGCAATACACCCAGGACCGCCCACCCGCCGACCGGAGACAGATCAACGCAACCTTCACCTCACTCGTCAACGACCGCCTGTCGCTGAACATCACCGACGCCTTTTGCGGATTCAAAGCCTACCGCACCAAAGCCGTGGAAAAACTCGCCCTCAGCGAGCAGGGCTACGCCTTCCCGTTGCAGTTCTGGGTTCAGGCCGCCGCGCACTGCCTGCGCATCACCGAAGTGCCCATCCGCCTGATCTACAACGACCCCAACCGCAGCTTCGGAGGCCCGCTCGACAACGCCGACCTTCGCCTCAAGCACTACCGCCAAGTCTTCGACGCCGAACTAGCCAAGCTCACCGACCGGTTCGGCCAACCCTGCGCTTGCGCATCGGGCACGGCGGAGGCGGATGTCTCCGAACAGCCGACCAACGCGCCGACCGCCCACCACGCGCCGTCTCCGTCTGCAAAGGGCCACGCCTAACCCGCTTCCCACGCCCCGACCATGCACTGGCTGATCGAACCACCCATCGACCGCTGGCAACTCCAACCCAGCGCGCCCGACCCCACCACCCGAGCACCGCTTGCCCAACGCAGCGCCCACCACGCCTCGCGACTGAACACCGGCCAACCACCACACCCCGCCACGCCCATCATCGCCACCGGCCACCAGGCCTGGCTGTGGCACCCCGGCATCCTCGCCAAAGACGTCGCCATGATCCACGCCGCATCACGCCTCAACGCCGGTGCCTTACACCTCGTCGTCGATCAAGACACGCACCCCGCATTACGCTTGGAGCTCCCCGTTATCCACGACCGACGCATTGCGGTTGAAACCATCGAACTAGCGACCACCGCACAAGACGTACCCACCGGTTGTCAACCGCCCGCAGACGCAAGCGCGATCGCCAAAACACTCGCCGACACCCGCCAACGCCTCGGCGCCACGCTAGCGGTCGACTTGACCCCGATCGAAGCCGCGTTCACCGACCTACCCCCAAGCCAAACCCTCGCCCAGCAGATCACCGCCGCCATAACACGCCTCCGCCGCCCGTTCATCGACACACCCATCCCCGTGCTGTTCGCCACCGATTTACCGACGCTGCCGCCGTTTCAATCATTATTGGATCGCCTGTTAAATGACGCACGCGCGTGCGCACAAGCCTACAACACCGCCGCCGCCCAACGCCCCAACGCCCACGTCGCAACCCTACGCGTCGAACCCGACCGCGTCGAAGCGCCACTCTGGGCACTGCAATGGAACAAACCGCGTCAACGTGTCTTCATCGACCTAGCCGACAGCCCGCCGATTTTCACACTCGACAACGGACAACCCATCAACCCCAACCCCCAAACCCCATCACCGGACCACCCCGACCGCTACACCCCCGCGCCCAAGGCACTGCTCATGACCGCCGTGCTCCGCCGCTACCACTGCGACCTCTTCATCCATGGCCGAGGCGGCGACGCATACGACCGCGTCACCGAAGACTGGTGGCAACACTGGCTCGGTGAAACCCTCGCACCCATGGCCGCCGTCAGCGCCGACCTGACCCTGAACTTCAATGCGCCCGTCAACAACGAGCAAAAACTCCGCCACGCCCAGTGGCACCGCCACCACCTGCCCCACAACATCGACCGCCAAGCCCCCGCGGGCGCTGCTGAGATTGCGTTGGTCAAAGAAAAGCGAGACTTGCTTGGGCACATGGACGACGACCGCGACCGCGACCGCCGGGCGGCGGCTTTTAAGCGGGTGCGCCAGATCAACCTCGCTTTGGCGCGGTCCCACCCTCGGCTATTGGCTGAGGCGCAGGAGCGGGTTGAGCGGGCGAGGGTCGGTTTGGCTAACCGGCGCACCGCGTTGAAGCGGGATTGGTGTTTTGCGTTTTATGAGCCTGCGGGGATTAATACGGATCATAATAAGTGATGTCGCAACAGGTGTGCCACGGGTTGCTTGCAACCCGTGTTGTATTTTGTGTCCTTTACACAGCTTGCAAGCAAGCCGTGCCACCCGGCAAATGGCGATTCATCACACCACTTGCGCTAATAGAGAATGATCCGTTTTACGCCGACACAATATGCTCACGCTTACCCGTCACGCCTTTCATCGCGTTGCGCGTGTCCACAATAAGCGTCGCGTGGTCAGCCACCATCTGCCAGTCGTAAGCCGCGTGGTTCGTCGCGATCAGCACACAGTCGTACCCGCCAAGCGCCTCGGGAGACAGCCCCACGCTCTGCATCTCCAAGTCGTAGTTTCGCATCTTGTGCGTCGCAGGCACGTGCGGGTCGTTGTAATCCACCTCCGCGCCGCGGTGGCGCAGCTTCTCGATCAACTCAAAGCTGGGGCTCTCACGCACGTCGTCGACGTCCGGCTTGTACGCCAACCCCAGCACCAAGATGCGCGACCCACGCACCGCCTTCGACCGCAGGTTCAGCGCGTCAGCCGTGCGCTGAACCACATAATCGGGCATCGCGTGATTAACCTGCCCAGCCAACTCGATGAACCGCGTGGGCATGCCCACCTCGCGCGCCTTCCACGTCAGGTAAAACGGATCGATCGGGATGCAGTGCCCCCCCAGCCCCGGACCGGGGTAGAACGCCTGATACCCAAACGGCTTCGTCGACGCCGCGTTGACCACCTCCCAGATATCGATGTCCATCGCCGACAGCACGACCTTCATCTCATTCACCAACGCGATGTTCACCGCCCGGTAGATGTTCTCCAGCAGCTTCGCCGCCTCAGCCACCTCCGCGCTGGACACCCGCACCACCTCGCGCACCGCCTTGCGGTACAACGCCGCCGCCACCCGCCCCGACGCCTCGTCGATCCCACCCACCAGCTTCGGGATCGTCTGCGTCGAGTGGCTCTTGCGACCCGGGTCTTCCCGCTCGGGCGAGTACCCCAAGAAAAAATCTTTCCCGCACTTAAGCCCACGCGCCTCAAACCGTGGCAGCATGATCTCCCGCGTCGTGCGCGGGTACGTCGTCGATTCAAGCACCACCAACTGCCCCGGGCGTAGCGTCGCCGCGATCGCGTCGGCCGTCTGCTCGACGTAGCTCAAGTCCGGCTCCAGGTGCGTCCCCAACGGCGTGGGCACACACACCAAAATCGCGTCCGCCTCGCCGAGACGTGCGAAGTCAGCCGTCGCCTCGAACCGCTCCGTCTCGGACATCTCACGCACAAACGACTCGCCGAAGTGTTTCAGGTAGTTCCCGCCACGGTTGAGGGTCTCGATTTTCGTGGGGTCCACGTCGAAACCCAGCACCCCGAACGCGCCAGGCTTCGCCTCCCAGAACGCACGCATCAGCGGCAGCCCGACGTAGCCCAGACCCACCACGCCGATTACCGCTGTGCCGTTCTCGATTTTTGATTCAAGGTCCATCGCGTCGCGGCCTCCACATAAAGTTAATCAGCGGGCATCTTACCGGACTGTCTCCGCCCCATCCGCCGCACCTGTACAATCGGCCCGTCACGGCGAGCGGTTGATACCGCCAACCCCAGTGCCTAGAATCGCCCCAACGTCAACACCCGTCTATTGACCGTAGACGCTACCCACTTTCAGGAGCCCCGGCTATGGCCAGCAACGCCGTCAAAGAGTTTACAGACAGCAATTTCGACCAGGAAGTGCTCAAATCCGACAAGCCCGTCCTCGTCGATTTCTGGGCCGAGTGGTGCATGCCCTGCCGCATGCTCGCGCCCACCATCGACGACCTGGCCAAGCAATACGACGGCAAGGTCAAGATCGGCAAGGTCGACACCGATGCCAACCGCGACACAGCCGTCAAGTTCGACATCCAGTCGATACCCACGATCATCCTCTTCAAAGGCGGGGAAGTCGTCCACAAGTTCGTCGGGGTCACGCCCAAGCCCGACTTCGAAGCAGAGCTAAACAAAGTAGCCGGCTAAGGCCCGCCGTTACGATTCTTCGATGCAGCCGACCGGCGACCGCAGGCCAAGCGGCGCGGGGGCTGTCACGATCCACGGAGATTTCACTTGCCAGTCGTCTTTCACCAGCACCGCCTGCCCAACGGCTTGAACATTATCGCCGAGACCAACCCCGACGCGCACACCGCCGCCGTCGGGTTCTTCGTCAAAACCGGCACGCGCGACGAAGAGGGCCCCGTCATGGGCGTCAGCCACTACCTCGAACACATGATGTTCAAGGGCACCGCACGACGAACCGCCGACGACGTCAACCGCGAGTTCGACGAAATCGGCGCCAACTACAACGCCTTCACCAGCCACGAAAACACCGTCTACTACGCAAAGGTTCTCCCAGAGTACCTCCCGCGGGTCGTGGACCTACTGGGCGACATGCTCCGCCCCGCCCTGCGCGACGACGATTTCAACATGGAGAAAAACGTCATCCTCGAAGAGATCAGCATGTACGAAGACCGCCCCCAGTGGCGGCTACAAGACACCCTGATCGAAAAACACTTCCAGGGCCTGCCACTGGGCTACCGCGTCCTGGGCACCAACGACACCATCAAAGCCCTCACCGCCGGGCAGATGAAAGCATACTTCGACCACCGCTACAGCCCCGACAACATCACCGTCGCCGCCGCCGGTCGCATCGAGTTTGAAAAACTCGTCGAAGACATCGCCAAAATCGCCGGCCACTGGCACCCCACCGGCGCCAAACGAGACTACCAACAACCCGGCTACGCCCCAAAGCAATCCACCATCCGCGACGAGAAGCTCAACCGGTTCTACATGGCCATGATGTGCCCCGCGCCCACCAGCCAGGACGACGGACGATACACCGCCAAAGTCCTGGGAGACGTCCTGGGCGACAGCGAAGGATCTCGACTCTACTGGGCGCTGGTCGACCCCGGCCTGGCCGACGAAGCCGACTTCTCCTTCTACCCCCAAGACCACGTGGGCAGCTTCATCGCCTTCGCCTCCTGCGACCCCGACCGCGCTGAGGAAGTTGAATCGCTCCTTTTCAAAACGCTCGATCAATACAAAGACAGCGTCGACCCCGACGAGATCGAACGCGCCAAGAACAAGCTCGCCACACAAGCAACACTCCAAGAAGAAAACCCCGGCGGGCGCATGCGAAGCCTAGGCGGGCAGTGGACCTACCTGGGCGAATACACACCGCTCGAAGAAGAGCTGCGCCGCATCATGGCCGTCAAGGCCGACGACGTACGCGCACTGCTCGACAAGTGGCCGTTCCAGCCACGCACAATCCTACGCCTCGGACCGTAAGCAACGAGCCCCGAACATCTCGCCATTCCACAAAAAAAATATGCACCCCATCGCCGACATCCTCGAAGACCTACGCGCCGGCAAGATGATCGTCCTCATCGACGACGAAACACGAGAGAACGAGGGAGACCTCGTCTGCGCCGCACAGTCCATCACACCCCAAGCCGTCAACTTCATGGTACAGCAAGCCCGCGGCGTCTTGTGCCTCGCAATGGACGGCCACACCTGCGACCGCCTGGAACTATCCCCCCAGAGCCTGGTCAACACCGCCGTCCACGGAACCGCCTTCACCGTCAGCATCGACGCCGACCCACGCTTCGGTGTCACCACCGGCGTCAGCGCCTCCGACCGCGCCGCCACCATACGCATCGCCATCGACGCCAACACCAGACCCACCGACCTAAAACGACCAGGACACATCAACCCCCTCCGCGCCCGCGACGGCGGCGTGCTCGTCAGAGCCGGGCAGACCGAAGGCTCCGTCGACCTCTGCCGCTTAGCCGGGCTCAAACCCGCCGCCGCCATTATCGAAGTCATGAACGACGACGGCTCCATGGCCAGACTGCCCGACCTCGAAACGCTCTGCGCCAAACACAAACTAAAAATGTGCTCCGTCGCCGATATCATCCACTACCGCCTCGAACGAGAGCACCTCGTCCAACGCGTCGACACCGTCCCGTTCCAAACTGAGCTGGGCGACTTCACGCTTATCGCCTACCGCAGCGCCGTGGATGCGCTGCCACATGTGGCGTTGGTTTGTGGTGACGCCGGCCGACTCGGCGACACCAACCAACCCATCCCCATCGCAGCCCCCGTGCTCGTGCGCATGCACAGCCAAAACCTCCTGGGCGACGTGTTCCAAGACGCCCAAGACCCCTCCGGCAAAACACTCCAAGCAGCCATGCGAATGATCCAGAAAGCCGGGCACGGCGCCATCGTCTACCTCCGTCACGAGGGCATGGGCTCCGGGCTGCTGCGTCGGCTACAAACCCTCCACCTGCCCCACGACCAAACCGGGCCCGGCGACCGACCCATGATCGCCGCTGCAGACCCAAGCTCGTCCACTCCCGCCCCAAAACGCGACTACGGCATCGGCTCGCAGATCCTACGCGACCTGGGCATCGCCAAGCTGCGACTGATCACCAACCACCCCGTCCACCCCACCGGCCTAGCGGGCTTCGGCCTGGAGATTACAGAGTTTGTGCCTGTTGAGCTTTAAAGGGTGTGGGTAAAAGGAAGGGGCTTAGGAAGCTAAGCGTTACCACGACGAGCCGTCCGCCTCAGGCGGATAAGAGAGCGGTGACCTTCCGCAATCCCCCCAACAAAACAACCCCGCCGCCTTTATAGCACGTTGCATTTATAAATTTGATTGACTGGGTGGCACGGCTTGCTTGCAAGCCGTGAAATGCGGGTTCGCCATGTCAACGACCACCGAACATCCATCAAAGATAATCACGCCAGGTGCTCTAGGTGCTACGGGGTTGAAAAGCCGGCAATGATTTACTTTCCCACTGTCGCAGTATCATCGGCGCAGTGGGGCTTAACGGCCCAATTCAGGATGGGATCAGGTTTTCCGGGGGTGGCCCTACCGCTATGGTCACCGGCGGGTGCCACTGACAACCCCGTTGTCAGTGTCTTACCGGAATAAACCATCAAACCAACACTTGATCCATAACGATCGGAACGTCCCGCATCCCCGCGTACCAACCCGCACTGGACCACCGCCAATCAGTAGGCTTACCAACCAACCCGCGCCGCACAGGGTTGGCATGGATGTACTCAACCATCGCGTACAGCGTTCCAGGCTCTGTGACGTTACGGTCGTACCCACCGCCAGGCTGCCAGAAATGGTGCCGCCGCTTGCCCCCACTCAACGCACCTTCAAGCTTTCCCAAAAATGGTGACCCATCTTTTCTTAGCCGGTACAGAGCCTTACGCGCCACAGGCTGCTTCAGTGATTTGAGAATGCGAGCCATGTCATAATCACGATCCTTAGGCAGCAACAGAACGTGAACATGCTCGGGCATCACCACATATGCCAGCAGAGCCACGCTATGCGTTTCACGAACGTGACTTAACGCATCTATCAGCCATTGCCTCGTGCGGTCACGGCTCAATAGCGGCAGCCGCCTGTAACAGGAAAAAGTCAACTCATGCGCATGCCCCGGCGCATTAATCGCTCGGCGTGTCTTCACAATAGCCCAACATCATACCGAATCCAGGCAATCAGCCACAAAATCAACGGAAATCTCTGGAATAGAAGGGCCTATGCAAACAAAGCAGCAAGTCTACGTGTGCCACTGACAAACTCGTTTGTCAGTGAAGAAAGGCGACCACACCACACTGACAAGAAGACTTGTCAGTGCCACACGCCGCCGTTTCATAATTGAGAGGACAAGTCATTCAGGAAGGAAGCATGCGATCGACAATCTTCAATATTTCTTAGGTTACTAGATGCATCGGATAAGAAACTTCGCGTACAGGACTTTCCAACCTTTACTCTTGCTAATGCCAATGCCAACAGGAACGAAAAGAGGGCCGTTGTGGAAAGTGACCGCAGGAAGTCAACTTCTTTGTGAAGCGGAACAGAACCATAGGATAGATATACAGAGTCTCTATAGTTCGCCTTTCCGCGGTATCGAAAGGCGCAATGCATCATGTTAAATTCGACACCTTGCATTCGCTTGTCTCTAACAGCCTTAGCTTCTGCTGACTTAAAGTCTAAAATGGTCTTGTTTTTTGACTTGATATCGGATTTGATTATCTCTAGCTCTCTTTTTGCTGTGCCCTTGAGGTATCCAATTAGCATCTCTCTGGCAGTGATTCGTTCACCATCAAACTCTTTAATAAGGAGTCTTGATGAGGTTCCTGGATAGTCGGGTAGTTCTACATCAAAATCCCCATTCTTGATCCAACGGGCCTTCATGTTGTACGGATGAGGGAGTCTGTTTCGGAGACAACTTCCGAACGAGCGGATCGACTTAGCGTGATACTCTTCCACTAGGACGTTCGAGGCAGCGAGCATTGACCTCAGGGCACCATAGTGAGCGTAGTACCACGCTATAACAGCCGAAGGCAGCGACCATGTTGGGCATCCGTCAGCAGCCCTTGAGCATAGATCAAGGGCAAACGTCAACGAAGAAAATAGCGGGCCAAAAACCTCTCCTGCTCCTAGGTGTTGCTGCGCACCCCGCATATTCTTCTTCAAAAGAGAGAGGCATGAATCAAACTGCTTCGTTGCGCTCTCACCATTCTCCGCTTGCACTTCACAAGCAAGGGATAATGCCCAATGGACCGTGCTTGTTTGAGCATGCCTCGGACTCCAATCATTGTCATTCTTTTTGATCTCGTCGTATAGCCAGTGTGCCATGACAATTGCCCATCACCGACGCCGGGTGGCACTGACAAACTTGTTTGTCAGTGTAGAACCATCACTGATCTACCTGCGCCAACAGGGTTACCGATTCTAACTTTTTATTCAAATCATACCCCCCTCATAAACAAAACAACCCCGCAGCCTTTAGGGCTACGGGGTTGAAAAGCCGGCGATGACCTACTTTCCCACTGTTGCAGTATCATCGGCGCGACGGGCTTAACTGCTGAGTTCGGGATGGGATCAGGTGTGGCCCCGCCGCTATATTCACCGGCAAGTACAGGCCCCGGCGTCAACCGGGCCCTGCCAAATATTCACTTGTACGTCCAGCGGACAAAAACCGCCAAACATGAATAACCAGGTAGCATTGGGGTGCCACTGGCGGCTCGTCCACCAGTGCCTACGCCGCAGGGTGAGCACCACCCTCTATCTTTTCTCTCCTCTCCCTTCTAGGGAGAGGACAAAGGTGAGGGTTAGACACTCGACGCTCACCGATTCATTTATATACGGCTGCTTCAGCACACCACAAACGGGTGCCACTACACGGCATAGCCGTGTAGTGCGAATGACCCACAAATTCCATATGTAACACCAAAAATCAGAAGCCCTTGAAGAGCCTAAAACCACCAACCAAATCCCAAAGGATCGGCCGATGGTCGGTACGATCAAGCAATCGACCGTTAGTACCGCTCACCTGAGGGTTTTTCAACCCTTACAGCCGCGGCCTATCAACCCGGTAGTCTTCCGGGGGTCTCTCGCGAGCAAGCTCGCATGCAACTCTTATCTTGAGGGAGGCTTCCCGCTTAGATGCTTTCAGCGGTTATCCCTGCCGGACTTAGCTACCCAGCTGTGGACCTAGCGGTCCAACTGGCGCACCAGGGGTCCGTCCTTCCTAATCCTCTCGTACTAGGGAAGAATCCTCGCAAAGTTGCTACGCCCACAGCAGATAGGGACCGACCTGGCTCACGCCGGTCTGAACCCAGCTCGCGTGCCGCTTTAATGGGCGAACAGCCCAACCCTTGGGACCTCCTACAGCCCCAGGATGCGACGAGCCGACATCGAGGTGCCAAACCG
>JAJDCS010000036.1 GCA_029260715.1 Phycisphaeraceae bacterium
CACCGAAAAAACGAAACAGTTTTGTGACGCTCATCCCGGCAAACAATTCAAAATAGGGGCGACCCTGCAAGAGTTTGTGCAATGGATAGAACGTCCCCGAAAAATTGTATTGATGGTTAGCGCAGGGGATGCTGTTGATGCTGTCATAAAGGAATTACGTCCCATATTGGATGAAGGTGATATTATCATCGATGGCGGAAACTCATTATTTAAAGATACAGACCGCCGGATTGCAGAGCTGCAAGGCAGCGGCATACGCTATGTAGGTATGGGTGTCAGCGGCGGTGAAGAAGGCGCGCGACACGGCCCGAGCCTGATGCCCGGCGGCCCGAAGAACGCGTACGCGGCGATCGAGCCGATGGTGAAGAAGATCTCGGCGCAGGTCGAAGACGGCCCGTGCGTCACCTACCTCGGACCGGGCGGCGCTGGTCAGTACGTGAAGATGGTGCACAACGGCATCGAGTACGGCGACATGCAACTCATCTGCGAAGCCTACCAACTCATGAAAGAGCTATTGAGTCTGCGCCCCGACGAGATGGCCAAGGTCTTCGGCAAGTGGAACAAGGGCGACCTGGACTCGTTCCTGATCGAGATCACGGCTGACATCTTGCAGCAGAACGACCCCGCCAAACCGCAGCGGTTCTTTGTAGACGCTGTTCTCGATACCGCCGGTCAAAAGGGCACGGGCAAGTGGACCTCCATCAACGCGCTGGACATGGGCGTGTGCGCCCCGACGATTACCGAGGCGGTCTACGCCCGGTGCATTAGCGCGATCAAAGCCGAGCGCGTGGCAGCGGGCAAGAAGCTCAAAGGCCCGCGCCACCGCTACACCGGACCCAAGCAGAAGCTGATTAACGCCATCCGCGACGCGCTGTATTGCTCGAAGGTCTGCGCCTATGCGCAGGGGTTTGCCCTGATGGCTGAGGCGCAGAAAGAGTACGGCTGGAAGCTCGACTTCGGCGCTATCGCCAAGATCTGGCGCGGCGGGTGCATCATCCGGGCGCGGTTCTTGCAGAAGATCACCGACGCGTACACCCGCGACAAGAAGCTGCCCAATCTGCTGCTCGATCCCTACTTCAAGAGCAAGATCAACGCGGCGCAAACCAACTGGCGGCACGTGGTGTCGATCGCGACGGTGACGGGCGTGCCCTGCCCGGCGTTTATGTCGGCCTTGTCTTACTACGACAGCTACCGCGCCGCGCGGCTGCCAGCCAACCTGCTCCAAGCCCAGCGTGATTACTTCGGCGCGCACACGTACGAGCGCGTGGACAAGCCCCGCGGCCAGTTCTTCCACGTCGATTGGCCGGACCCGACACGCCCACAGAAGCGCGTGTAACACACCGCGCCGCGGGCTACACCTGAAACACCCGAAGGCGGGGGAATCCCCCCTGCCGTGGCGGGCAAACGCCCAGCCTTGGCATCGCCACTCATTAAAACTAGCATACCCCGCAACCGACCCCACACGGCAATGTCGCCGTGCACGAATTTGGAGCGTGACATGAAACCGCAGGAAGTACGCAACGGCTTGAGCATCGAAATCGACGGACAGCCGTGGCTGGTGGTCCAGAACGACCACGTGAAGCCCGGCAAGGGGCCCGCCTACGTGCAGGTCAAGCTCAAGAACATCCTCACCGGGGGCCACATGGAAAAGCGCCTCCGCAGCGGCGAAAACGTCGAGCAGGTCAACATCGACCGTCGTGAGATGGAATACTTGTACTCGGACAACACCGGCGCGGTCTTCATGGACAACGAAACCTACGACCAGACAACTGTCCCGCAAGACGCGCTGGGCGACGCGCTTCTGTACCTGAAGCCTAATACCGCGGCGACGGCGCTGGTTTATAAGGGGAATGTGGTGACGGTGGAACTGCCGGCGTCGGTGGAGTTGGAGATCACCGACACCACGCCGGGCATTAAGGGCGCTACGGCGACCAACCAGCTCAAAGAAGCCACCTGTGAAACCGGCTTAAAAACACGCGTCCCGCCATTCATTACGACCGGTGAGGTGGTGAAAATCTCAACCCAGACGGGCGAGTACCTTGGCAGAGCCACGGGTGCTTAAGATCACCCCGCGGATACGGCCTGTATATCACAACGGCAAGCGCACACTGCTGGACGCTGCGCAGTCCGTGCCGCACCTGCCGGTGGACGTAAAAGCGTTGGGTGTGGATTTTTTGGCGTTCAGCGCGCACAAGATGCTTGGTCCGGGCGGTGTGGGCGCTTTGTACGCCAAGCGCGACTTGCTCGGCTGCATGTCCCCCTGGCACATGGGCGGGCACATCATCGACCAGGTCCATATCGACAGCTACACGCTGCAAGACCCACCCCACAAGTTTGAAGCCGGCACACCGGCGATCGAAGCGGTCATCGGCTGGGGCGAGGCGGTGGCGTACCTGTCCGACCTGGGCATGGCGGACGTCGCGGGCCACGACCGGCAACTAGTCGCCTACGCTTTGGATCGGCTGGGCGCGATCGACCGCGTGCGGATTACTGGGCCGACCGACCCGGCGGGACGTTGTGCGTCCGTGTCGTTTAACGTTGAAGGGCTTGAGGCGCACGGCGCTGCCCGCATGCTCAGCAACCGCTCTAACATATTGGTGCGTAGCGGGTTCCACTGTGCCCAGCCGCTGCATGAATCGTTGAAAATGCTGCCAACCGTGCGGGCGAGTTTTTATATCTATAACCGCACCGAAGACATCGACGCCCTGGCCCAAGCGCTGGAATCCATCACAGCCTACCTCTGACCGGCCCACCGCCGCTCCGGATCGCCCCCAAAGCCCGCGGAGCATCTAGGCAGACCGCCCGCTGTGCCCTACACTCTGGGCTACCAAACCCCTGTGGTTTAAGCGTATTTCCACCCCCCCCATCACCCTCCACACAAGGAGACGGACCCCATGGCAGACACAGACACACAGACGACCGTGATCGCGGCGGACACGCACATCCGCGGCGAGATGAGCTTCGACCGCACAGCCAAGCTCTTGGGCAAATTCGAGGGCAAGGTCACCGCCAAGGGCGAGCTGCAAGTCGCTGAGGGCGCCGTTTGCAAAGCGGAGGTCGAAGCGGGGCGCGTCACCCTAGACGGGGCCATTGACGGGAACGTCACCGCACAGGACCGCATCCAACTCAACAGCAAGGCCAGCATCAATGGCGACATCAAAGCCGCCAAGCTTGTCGTCGCGGAGGGCGCCTCGCTGTACGGGCACTGCGCCGTGGGCCCCGACGCCGCCAAGGCCGCGAGCCCCCAGCAGCAGCCGCAGATCAAGACGATCCCGCAACAGCCCAAGCAACCCGAATCCACTAAGCAATAACACCCCCGCCCGAACTAGGCCTAGCTCCCCGTCGGTGTCGCCGAATCGGTGTCGCCGAGAGGGAGCGTTGTCCGCATTACGATGGCTCGTCAAGGCGTGCGCAAAACGGTCCGTTGTTACAACTGCCACTGTCGGTTCGAGGTCAGTGCGCGCGCGATGTCCACGTCCTGCCCCGGCTGCCACAAGGCGGTTATTGTTCAAGACATCATCGTCACCGGCCTCAAGACGACGCAGAAGCTACAGACCTGCGGGCGCGTGGTGGTAAAATCGCGCGGGCGGATCATGGCCGGCAAGATCGAGGCGCACAGCGGGCTTGAGGTCCAAGGCGCGCTACACGCCGACGTGACCAGCGGCGGCCCCGTGGTGATCGGCCCGAAGGCACGCTGGAAAGGCGACTGCAAAGCGCCCACACTGGAGGTGCACCTGGGGGCGAGGATCGAGAGCGGGTTTTTTGAGGTGCCGTATGGGGCGGCGGCTGATGAGAAGTGATCAACCGAATGCCCGGCAGGAGTGCCGGGTCTACTCAGATCAAGCGGAGGCTTTGAGGTCGTCGGCGGCGTCAAGTTCAATAATACACCTGAACACTTCAACGTCGCGCGGGTATTGATCCGGATCGTGTGCGGTTTGGAGTTTTTGCCTTAAGAACTCGTGCATCCGTTCTTGCGCTGCTTGGCGTGATTTGTTTTCAATGTGGTGATTAAAGTCGGCTGAGAAAGCGTGGTGCTTGCCATCGGCTGACCACGAGTAGCAATTCATCTGAACCAGATTGCGTTGAACCCTTTTCACGGCGGTGGGCGTCTCGATGAGGTTGACAATGTGTTCACGCAAGTCTATCGGGTTCATCGGTTTGGCGAGGCTTACATTGACGCCGCACTTCATCGCGCGGTACTCAAGGTCTTGATCCAAGCACGCGGTGTAAAGAATGATGGGGGTTTTGCTGTAGCGGGGGTCGGCGCGTAACTCGGCGGCTAACTCCAGGCCGTTGCCGTCCGCTAAATTGTAGTCGAGCACGAAGAAATTGATTTGATGTGATCCGATGACCTGCCGGGCTTCCTCTAGCGAGGACGACGCGTAATACTCGGCGATCGGGGCGACCACCGACTCAAAGAGGCGCTGCAAAGACTTGCTGTCTTCTACATATAGCAGCTTCACGTCTTCCATTTACAGTCCTCCGTATCGCTTGGCCTACTCGTCACCCAGTCCTATAACACGATTCATAGCATGTCCTATTGTTTTTCATACATCGGTAAAAGTGCGGCTGGCGTGCAGCGCCACGTGGCCTTAAAAATCGGCCGCCACGGTGTCTGAGCGGGCCCGGTCCTGCTTGTTGGTGTTTTGTATTGATGCGATTATGCCAGCCGAACGCCCCGCGGGTTGCCGGGCTGTCGGCCTGCATTAACCCTGGGTGGGCATCGCATGAACGGTTACGCTCCGTCTGGGATCTCGGGTTCGACCAGGTGGGCAAGCATTGACAGCGACTCCTGCCACCCGAGGTAGCAAAACTCGACCGGGATCGCGGCGGGGATCCCTTCCTGAACGATGGAAAGTTCTGTCCCGCAGGCGACCTCGCGCAACGAGATTGTCACCCGCATCTCGCCGGGCAAGTTCGGGTCTTCGAACTGGTCGGTGTATCTGATCAGTTCGTTCGGCGTAAGCTCTACGTACTTTCCACCGAAAGAATGGGGCTTGCCCGTGCCGAAGTTTGTGAACGACATTTTGTACCCGCCGCCGACCCGTGCATCCATGTGATGGACCTTGCCGGTGAACCCGTGCGGGGGAAGCCACTTGACCATGGCGTCGGGGTCGAGGAACGCTCGGTACACACGCTCAGACGGCGCGCGGACGACGCGGTGGAGCCGGACGGTATTGGCGGCGTTAGGCATTGTTCGTTCCGTAGTTTGTTCCTGGTGATGGGCGGTGCCCACGCTACGCTTCTTACCTTGCCACGCCGGTATCCAGCAGCTTCGCCAAGACCCCCATCGGGTGTTTGGGTCCGACGTATCGACCGTTGATGTAGGCGTCGGCGATGAGCTTGCCGTAGCGGTCCACGACCGCCAATTGTGGGATGCTGCCCTGTGTGTAGCTCAAGAGTATCGGCGAGTTTTTCATGGCCGCTAGCGGCGCCGCGGGCCAGGGCATCTTTTCGCTCCGCATGTAGCTGTACATCGCGGCGTCTTCCTCGTCGTTGCTTATCAGCACAACAACGAGTCGGGGGTTCTGCGGGCCGACCTTGTCGATGAACCGCACGAACCCCGGCGAAAACTGCCGGCACGGGCCGCACCAGCTTGCGCCGTAGTAGAGCGCGAACACCTGGGCGGTATCGAGGGTGTCGGGGGTTGCGGGCTTTCCTTCGGTGTTGACGAGGACGCCGCGCAGCGCGTCTGCCACGCGGGACGGGCGCTGCGCCGGTTCGATCAGCGCCTGGCGGCGCGCGCGTGCGATGACGTCGGTCTGGGCTACATTGGCGATGAGTCTGGTTTGGTGCTCTTTCGAGAAGAGTACGACGCCATCCCTGTTGACGGCTAGCAGATCGAACTCCCCGTCTGGGTCGATCTCTTGTCCGTTATCGAGGGTAAAGCCGGTGATGCACTTGACGCGGGCCGGCCAGATGGAGGCGTCGTTTAGGAGCATGGCTGTGTCGACGGCGCGTTGGTCCGGTGTCAAAAGTGCCCAGGCTTTGTTGGCGGCCTCCAGCAGGTCGCAGTCGTTGGGTGACACGCCGAAGTACAGGTCGTTGCCCGCGTCGACGCCGACTTGGCGGCCGTTGAACTCGAAGACCGCGACCTGTTGGCCCGCTTGTGCGGTGTGGCCGCCGCCGAAACGGAAATCTTTTTTGAGCGTGACCGTGGCGGGCCAGCGTTCGGGGTGGTTGACCAGGTCTGATAGGTTCAGGGTCTGAGGCGGTGCGGCGAGAGCGGGGAAGCAGAGCGTCGCGACGAGGCATAACGTGGTTAGGTTCCGATGTGACATCACCAGGTCCTCCTGAAAAAAAACCCGGAAATAAATCCAACACCGATCCCACACGCGTGCCGTCGGCTGAGGTGCTTAGTCAGCAACACCGTGGCAACTAGCTGACGATCCGCCGACCAGTCGTATTATACACCAGCTGTTTGATCGCCAATAGCACGGAATTGAAGATTATTTCGTGGCTTGGTTTTTTTGGGAGGTGGCTTTGTGTCCGGGCGGGGCGGGGCCTGAGGCACTCGAACCGTCCGCCGATGGCGGACCTACCCGCCGAGGGTGAGTGACCTGTGTAGGAATTTTAGCCAATTGCCGTGGAAGATGGCGGCGGTGTCTTTATCGGTGTAACCGCGGGAAGTGAGTATGGGGGCTAAGGCTGTGAGGTCGGTGATGGAGTCGATCTCGCGTGGGCAGCGTTCGGCTCCGAAGCCGCCGTCGAGGTCGCTGCCGATGGCTGCGTGGTCCGTGGTGCCGGCGAGTTGGCAGATGTGGTCGATGTGGTCGGCGACTAGGGTTAGCGGGACCGTGTCGCGTGGCGTTTGGCCCGTCCGCCAGCCGGGGTGGAGCATCGACGCTTCGAGCACGCACCCGATGACGCCGCAGCGGTCGATGATTCGCTTGATCTGCTCGTCGGTGAGTTGGCGCGTGCCTGGCACGAGCTTGCGACAGTTGCTGTGGCTTGCGAACACGGGGCCGGGGTACGCGTCGGCGGCTTCGTGGAAGCTGGCGTCGCTGGCGTGTGTGAGGTCGAGCATGACGTTTAGGGGGGCGAGTTGCTTGAGCAGTTCGCGGCCGCGCGGGGTTAGGCTGGCGGTTTCTTGGGCGGGTGTGGATGGTGTTCCGTTTGCGTAGGCGCTTGGGCCGTAATGGGCGAGGCTCAGCGCGCGGAGGCCGCAGCGGTGCCAGTGTTGCGCCTGATCGGGGTGGGCGATCGGGTCGGCGCCTTCCATGCTCAGCACCACGCCGATGGGCGGGTCGGGGTTGGCCGCCTCGTCGGACCATGAAGACCAGTGGGCATCGAGCTGGGCGGAGTTGTGGATGATCTTGACGAGGCCGCGTGTCTCCATGCGTTGGTAGTAGGCCAACTGGCCTTGGGCGATGGCGTATGCGGCGTCTTGATTGATGTGGTCGATGCTGGTGCGGGGTTGCTCTTTGGCGAGTGCGGCTTGCGGCCTGGCGCGGGCTAGCAGCGTGGCGAAACACACGGCTATTTCGGCGCGGCGCATGGCTGGAAGCGACACGGTGGCTTGGCCGCGGCCCGACTCGGTTAGGCCGGCTTCGGCGCGGCGTATGTCGGCTACGTCTTGCGTTAGGTCGCGGTCGTATGACAGCGCGTTCCATGCCAGGTCGAGGTGGGCGTCGATGATTGGCGTCATAGGCTGTAAAGCGTACCAGCGGCGGCGGGTGCGGGGCTAACTGCCGGCTGGGGCGTTTGACCGGGCGTAGCGACGGATCACACCGCGCCAGGCCTGCTCGAACTCACCGATCAGCTTTTGGAAGGCTTGCGATTCGGTTTTGCGTCTGGATTCGTCGACGGCTTCGGCGCTCTGCCAGAGGTTGGTCATCTGCTGATGTTTGCTGGTGGCTTCGGCGGTGGCGTAGATGTACCCCGTGCGCACGTCCATGAGAATGGCTGACGCGGTGGTGACCATTTGTATCTCGTGATTCGGAGCCAGGCCCACGGTGATCAGGCTTAGCGGCTCGGACTTGCCCTGCTGATGAAAGCTCGTGTCTAGGGTGTAGACCAGCAGCAAGTCGGCGTGCAAGGCCGCGGCGCCTTGGCGCAGCTCCTTGTCCGATTCAAGGTTGGCCGGCAGCACGAGCTTGTTCAGGGTTGCCAGACCGCCGGTGACCATGGGCAGCTTTGCGATGCGTTTGAGATCCTCATCGCTTTCGATATCGCGCGTGGTGACCACGGTGTATTGGCCGTAGCCGTAGGGTTTTTGAAAGGTGTGTGACACGTACCCCGGGGCCTGCACCCTGACGACCGCCAGCGCCGCGGGGAACGGGGCCACGGGCTTGCGGTCCAGAAGCGCCTGGATGTCCGCGTCCGTCATCTGGCGACGCTGCTGGGGGGTTATGCCTTGGCGATTGAGTTCTTTTTGGCCACTGAACAACGACATGTCGGCTGCCCGGTGTGGGGCGTTGTAGTGGACGCACCCCCCTGCCAGGCTGACTAAAGCCGTAAATACAATGGCGCGTATTGATGCGCGTCCGATGCTCGGGTTCGTGGGCCATTCTCTTGCCGGCATGCTCGTGTCTCCTATTGGGGTGCGTGTGGCTAGAGCATTTTGCGTGATTTTTCTCTATGCCATCCGGAAGAAGGCAGGTCAATGACCTGCCCTACAGGAGAGCCGACATGGAGATTATTCATGCAAGCTGCTCTAACGTCTCCCAGTGGCGCAAGCGACCCTTGGGCTATTAACTATAGACGCGTGATCTTGGGCAAAGGTTCCCGCATCCTGCTTTTTAAAATGGTGCTGTTAAACGCCCGCCGGCTGTTGGGCCAGGCGCCCGAACAGGGTTAGCGGGGCGGACCGCTCGACGCTGACGTCCACGATCGAGCCGATGAGTGATTCGTCGCCGTCGAAGAGGACGATCAAGTCGCCGTCGGTGCGGCCGGTGAGTTGTGTGACGGGCCGCTCCCAGCCGAGGTAGACGCTCACCCCGTTGCCGGCGTCGCGGGCCTTGGCGGCTTTGTGGCTGATCGACTCGACGAACACACGCACGGTCTGACCAACGTACCCTTGGTGGACCTGGGCGCTGACGCCGCTCTGGATGGCTAACAACTCGTTGTTGCGGCGGCGCTTGGTTTCGTCGGGCACGTCGTCGGTCATGCGGTCGAACGCTGCGGTGCCCGGACGCGGGGAGTACTTGAACACGAAGCAATTCTTGAATCCACAGCGGCGCAGCAGGTCGCACGTGGCTTGGTGGTCTTCTTCGGCCTCGGTGGGGAAGCCGCAGATTAGGTCGCTGGCGATCTGAACGTCTGGCAGGTACGACCGCGCCCGGCCAAGCAACTCTTCATACTGCCCCACCGTGTACCCGCGGTTCATCAACTGAAGCATACGGTCGCTGCCCGACTGGACGGGCAGGTGCAGGTACCGGCAAATCCGGGGGTGGTCGGCGATTGTCTTGAGGATGTCGTCCCCAAAGTCGCGGGGGAAGCTGGTGACGAAGCGCAGCCGCAGGAGGCCCTGTACTTCTTCATGGATGCGGGCAAGCAGGTCGGCGAATGTGGTGACGCGCGACCCTGTGACGCGTGGCCCGGCGGCGCCCACGGTGGCGCCGACCTGCGGTTGCCGCACGCCGCCGACCACCACTGACGCGCCGTGGTCGTAATGGTAGTGGTTAACCGTCTGCCCCAGCAGTGTGATCTCCACGACGCCGCTTTCCACGAGCCGCTTACACTCGTCGACGATGTGGTCCGGCGGGCGGTGTATCTCCGCGCCGCGCGTGCGGGGCACAACACAGTAGGTGCAGAACTTGTTGCAGCCGCGCGTGATCCGCACGTAGGCCGAGCCGCTGTGGTCTTCGGGTGAGAAGCTGCGCGACAGGTCGAGCAACTCCAGTTGGTCCTCGGCGGCTTGGAGGGTGGAAGAGCGGCGGTGCGTGTTGCCTTGCAGCGCGGCGCGGCCGTCGGTGTCGCGTGCTTTTTTGCTTGACCCGTTGCTTATTCTCGTCTTTACCGCGTTGTCGATCAGCATGGGCACTTTGTCGAGCTCGCCCGGCCCGCACAGCAGGTCGATCTGCGGGTATCGTTTCAAAACGCCCACGCCCTCGCGCTCGGCCATGCAGCCCAGTACGCCCAGCACCACGTCGGGACGGGTGCGTTTGTGTATGCCCAACTCCCCCACCCGGCTGTACACCTTCTGCTCGGCGCGCTCACGCACGGAGCAGGTGTTGTAGAGCACCACGTCGGCGGACCGCCAATCCGTGACAAACTCATACCCCAGCGCGCGGAGCTGCCCCTGGACTAGTTGCGAGTCCAGCACGTTCATCTGGCACCCGAAGGTCTCCATGTACACCCGACCGACGCGTTTTGTGTTGGTTGTCATGTTGCGTGTAAACCCTGATCCGATCCGCCATGGCGTTCCGAGTGGGCCGCGCCGTGGCGTTTTAATCCCAACGGTTCAGCCCCGCCGCCGCTGGAAGCCGCTCCATCTTATACCCATACCGCCTCCGAACCCAGCCGCCGCCACTTGCCGTGTTACCGCCGCCTCGGCCACCGAACCGCAATAAAAAAAACTCCCCCTTATAGCCAGGGGGAGTTTAGGATTGCTAACTCATGATCTAACACGCGGCGTCAGCGGTCGCGCCGATCCGTAAACTCCAATTCGAGCAGTGAGACCAGCGTATCTGACAGCGGGTCTACGACGACAATCGGCGGTTCGTTATTATCCCGGTTTTGCCTGCCGCGTTTCACAGACACGAACGGGATGCTGGGGTCTAGCTCCACTTCCACGGCCACGGCGGTTTCGTTGCCGGCTCGATCGCCGACGGTGAAATTCAAGAGCAAGAACTGTGACCCGTCGGCCCTGGCCTGGACGGGGAGAGACGCGAGCGTCGCGCCGTTAAATTTGATCGTGACACCCCTGGACCCGTTGATGTCATCGTACCGGGTGCCCACTAATAAAATGCCCTGTGATACGGCTTGTGGGTTGATCGCCGGCGTCTGTGTCAGCACGAAATCCGGTGGCTGTACAACACCGAAGACTAGGAAGCCGTATGGGTTCCCATCGATGACCCGTGTGACAACGTTCCAGCCTTGGTTTAGGTCGACCGGCTGGGCATCGGTAAACACATTGCCGTCTTTGTTCTTATACGACAGCACGTAGCCTTCAATCTGCGAGGTGTAAGTGGGGCTGTTTAGTATAAAGGTCGGCCGGACAGCGGGAGACGTGTTGCCGCTTGGCGTCTGGGTGGGTGTGGTGTTTCTGCTGCGTCGGTTGACTCTGCTGCGTCGGCTGAGCTTCAGTTCACCGCCATCAGACTCTGATGTCGACGACGCCTGGCCTACCGCGGGCCCCAACACACCGCCGACCGTCAGGCTGTATTGGTCCCACAGTTGCTGATTGGTCTTATCGATCAGTTCAGCCGGGACGTAACCGGGGGCTGTGTCAGCGGGGAACGGCACAAAATCCGCGGCCTGGTTGGGGTAATATACCCGTTCGCCGTCGATGAAGACCTGCGCTTGAGAGAACTTGTTCGTGAAGAAATTGGGCAGGTCTTCTGTGCCGTTTAATTTCGGGGCGCCGATCACCGCGATGTGATCCACCGTCTCCGGGCCGGCTTGTACGTTGATAATTGTCTGGATGTTTTCGAGGCCTTCGTTTTGGGTGTTGCCGGCGCCAACGACGATGTTGGTTTTATTGTTGTAATACCCGCCGATCACGTGGTTCGCGTCGAGCGTGGGCATGATGATCGCTGTCTCGAATCCCTCGACGTGCAGGTTTTCGTAATGGACTCTGGCGGTTCTGCCGTTAATGGGAAACGCGGTCGACCTTTCGGAGATGCCGGGCCCGATCACAAACCAGTCACGGAAAACAAAGGTAGAGATGTAGGGGATAACAGCCGCGTTCCTGACTTCCCAGAGGGTCATGTCCTCGATAATGGTCGGGGTGTCGTGGTCGGCGAAGCGGAGGTGGAACCAAGACTCGAACCCTTTTACGGAAGCGAACACCACATTGCCGCGGAAAATCCGGGCCGGGCCGTCGCTGATGCCGATCGAGCTTTCGCCGTTGGCGATTGATGGGTCCAGGAGGTTCTCCGCGACGAACGTCGCGTCCAGGACGGTGTCGATGGTGTTGCAGCGACACGGGAAAATGGCGAACGCGGCGTCGTTGTGACCCGACGCGATATTGTCCTCGATCTCTATGCCGCCTACCCCCTGGAACCAAAAGCCGTGCCCGTTGAATCCAAAGTCAAGGATACTCTCGCGGGCTTCGAAGTCCGACGGCGCACCCGTCCCTGTTGAACGGATGGTGAGGTTCCTTCGGAAGGCGCCCAATTCGCTGCCGTCTTCCGTCACGAAAGCGGCGCCGACCACGTTGAACGCGACGTTGTCTTCAAAGATGACGTGGCTGTTGTGGTTGACGTACCCCCAACCTGGGCTGTCGACCACGACGCTGCCGGTAACGAGCACCGGTTCAGGGCTGCCGATCACGCCGTGCTTGTGGAAATGCACCGCGTACCGCCCGCGTGGGTTCTGAGCGGTGCTGGGGATCAGGTTGCCGTTGATATCGAGCTTGGGGTCGGTCAAGGGGACGCTCTTGTCGGTCCGCCCCAAGCCGTAGAACCCGGCGTTGTGGATCTCCACGGAGTCGGCGTGCATAAACATCGTGTGGCCGCGGCGTCCGAGGACCTCCGGCGTCTCCGAAATGACGGAGACATTGCGCGATACGTTAGTCAGGTAGACCGACAAGCCGTCGGCAGGCGTGGTGTGGCTGTAGGCCAGGGGGCTTACCGTCACCTGGTTGCCCGAGATCGCCAGGATGCTCAACTGCTCGTCTTGGTTTTGCGCGAGTTTGGTGCCCGGCAGGATCAAGCGGTCGCCCACCTTCCAGTTGACCGGCACCTCAGACAAAATCAATTCCGTTTCACCGGCGAGCGGCTCCTGCGCCAGTGTGACGTAAGGCGTGACTTCCGCGCCGTAAAACTCGGCGTTGCCGTGAGAAATCAGCCCGCGGCTAAGCAGCAGCGGGTCCCAGCTTGTATCGATCGGGCCGTCGTCCACGATCGCGATCGTCGCTTTCACGCCGACGCCGACCGGGTTCAGTTCCGTACCCATATGCAGGCTGCCCGACGGGGCCACGATGAGTGTGTCCACGCGCAAGCGTGTGTTTTGGGTGTGGTCGAACCGCAACTCCCCGTCGACCCGGACCGTTTTGTACCAATCCGTCTCGTTGACTATGTCAAACGTCACGGCCACGTCGTGGGGGATCAGCACCCTAGCGCCCGGCGTGGGCAGGGTTTCGTTGCCCCAGGTTTCGGGATCGGACCACGCGCCGCTCTGGACCGCGACGTGGGTGACGTCCGCGTAAGGCACCAGCGCGAGCATCGCCAGGTGGTCGACGAGCTTGCCCGCGTCATCCTGGTGGACCTCGGTGTTCTCATCGATCGTGATGGTGATCACCCCTGTGTCGGGGTCAATCACAATCCCGTCGGGCAGGTCGCCGACGCCGTGCATCAACACGCGCGGCTCCAAAGCCTCCAGGCCCGCACACGGGAACAAGCCTGCGTTAGCGGCCTTGTCTGCTGCTCTTGACTTGATGACCCTGCTCAACCATGAATCACGGAGCCAACCGGCGTTGCCCGAACCAGAATCTTTCCGCATCGATGATGCCTCCCTGTAAGGTTTTTGCTCTTTGTATGTACTCAACAAGCCCGTCATCCGAGCACGGCGTGCCCCACGTCAAAATCTGCGGGGCTTGCCTCCGTCGTTATTCTAAGCTGCTATTTTTCCGCTCCGATGGCTACGATTAAAACTAAAAAAAGTCAGGCAGGTCTATAAACTCCCCAAGTCCCAAGCCGGCTATTACTGTTCCTATTAGTAACCGACTTCCTGCGACAGAACTGTGTTGGGCTCTTGGGCATACCCTCTACGAGATCCGTTAATCAACCTCCGCCTTATGTAATCGAGTAGTCTGTGTGTGGGTGTCGCGTCCCTGGATCACACCCTATGTAAGCACATTATACTATAGTATCGTTGGAATAACTACATTCTATCAAAAATAATGTACGGTTTCTAGAAGCCATCCCAAAACCCCAAACGGCAGATCACCGGCAACGGTCGGTCCGTTGCAAACCTCCGCCATTTACACTGGCTGGCAAGCAGCCAGTGGCACACAATTCAACCTCATCAGGGGTTTTGGGATAGCTTCTAGTCTTTATTGAATCTTGACTTGGAAATTTTGGTTAGGGCTTCATTAATTTTACCCTCGGCTGGCCACTGCCCTCACCGCCGTGAGTTAGCCGTGAGCCGCAACATAAAATTTCAAAACCGCTTAGACGCCGCGTCAAAGTATCAAGCTCACTTGTTTAGAACCGCATCGCCGTATTTTTTTATCTTTGGCGTCACACAATCGCCTATATTGCGTATTTTACATAACTTAAACACGCCGACTGGCCCCGATCGCCACCGCCTGACACACCGCCGCGGGGTTTGCACACCGCAGGCACCCCAAGAATTCATCTCTTCCAAATAGTTGTGGCGATATGGTTTGGGTTATGAGTCCGCGAAGCACGTTGCAACCTATCACCGCGGGGATTGTTTCCCACCCGGCCAAGTGGACGCTGCTGGCCGCCGGCGCTTTCCTGATCGGTTTAGCCGTGCTTATCTTGCCGTGGCAACAAAACGAGCAATTGCGGTGGCAACACCGGCTTCTAACACAACAATCCGAACGCCTCGCGCGGCAGACACAGGCGTACCACGATTTTGACAAGGCGTTGCACGACAAGGAAGCCGTGCTGCTGGAACGGCTGGCATACCACCAGTTGCGCCTCAAGCCGAAGGGCGCGGACACCCTAGCCGGCGTACTCGGCGAGGCTGGCATCCAACGGGCACGAAACAACCACTTCCCGTACAACACCGCCGTACGGCAGACCGGCGAGACCGCCGAATTACGCCCCGGCTACACCGTTGAAGACTGGCTGGCCATACCTTTGCCTCAGCCGGGCGAGGACTTCCCGCTGTATCTGCCCTACCGCAGCAGGCTGATGCGCCTGGCTACGGGGCCCTGCCGCTTGATCCTCATGCTCGCGGGGGCGCTGTTCATCAGCGCCAGCTTGATGTCATCCACCATCAAGACTTCTTAACCCACCCCGCGTCCCGCCACGAAAAAACCAGTTTTACAGTCCAGCAAAAAGTTATCAATTGACACTTGCATTAAGCCCGCCGCGCGATCGTCCGATCTAAAAACTCCAGAGGCGGGAAAAAAGAGCCGCCACGCAACGGGGCGGAGCAGGGAGAAAGCAATCTTCACTTCGAGACCGCCGCCGCGCGGTCATGCTAGCGACCTAAAACGCACACGCCGTAACGATTCGCCAAACGGATAACTTCCAGACGGTCCGCTAAAATCACCTTCCCCGCTTGAACAACCAAACACTTGCCCCCGTGCTGGTGGATATTCACGATGGTGCTGGGCCCGACCGTCGGCACGTCAAACCGCATGTCCTGTTTGGCCTTGGCGGTCTTGAGCAGCACCCACCCCCCCACGCGGCACAGTTGGCCGGCTCGCTCGATCATCGCGTCGGTGCCTTCGATCGCTTCGACGGCCACGACCTCACGCTCCCTGACGACGATCGACTGCCCGATATCCAACTCGCTGACCTGCCCGACCAACGGCCACCCGAAAGCGATGTCCGCTTCCTGCTCGGGGGTCGGGCCGCGGTCCGTTATCACCCCCTGCGGAGCCAAGCATTCCTGGATGTATTGGGTTGAGTCGATCAAGTCGATGCCCGCTTTGCTAAGCTCATTTGCCACGCCCCGCAATAGCGCTTCGTTACGCTTGTCGTGACGCAGCACACGATACCACAACCACAACGCCCGCCAATCGGGAACCTGGCGAAGCAGCCGAAGCGGCTGGTACATCCTCGCCTTGCGCACACGCCCGATCATCACCGCCTCGCGCACGCCCCACCGCCGCAGCAGGCGTATCCACCGCCCCAGTCGCACCACGCCGGCCGTGGCGAACCGGTCGCACAGGCCGGGCAGGTTTGGGTCGTATTGCCCTGCCAGCCCCACACACGCCACCGGCCGACCCGCGGCGCGAACCCCCTGCGCAACCAACGCCGGCAGCAGCCCCTGCCCGGCAATCAGCCCGATCGGTTCCGACGAACCGCTGGGAGTGGTGGTAGCACCGCTCGATGAACCCGATAAAGAACCGCCCATCGGCGTCATCATACCGCAACGCCCACGCACCAAAGACGCGCGACGCAACCGGCCCACACCCGCCGCGTGCAAAATGATAAGCTTGCTTGGTGTTCTCGCCCCCTCCCAAGCTGTGTAAGCCGGGTCTGTTTATTACCGGCACCGATACCGGCGTCGGCAAGACAGCCATCACCTGCGCGATTGCCCTGTCATTGAAGCGCGCGGGCCTGGCGGTGGGCATGAGCAAGCCGATCGCCAGCGGCTGCGAATTGGTAGCTGGGGAGTTGGTCAGTGACGACGCCCAAGCCCTGGCCCACTTCGCGGGCGGCGGGTTGTCGCTGGATGTGATCAACCCGATCCGGTACGCCCCGCCCCTGGCCCCGGCCGTGGCTTCCCAGCTAACCGACGACCCACCGGCGTACGACCGGCTCGCCCACAGCCTCGAAACGCTCGACCGCTCGTGTGACGCACTGCTCATCGAAGGGGTCGGCGGGCTGCTGGTGCCTTTGGACGACCGACACACCGTGCTGGACCTGATCGTCGCACTGGGCTACCCCGTGGTTGTCGTCACACGAGCGGGGCTGGGCACGCTCAATCACACCGCCATGACGGTGCGTCTGCTACGTCAGGCCGGGGCGAGGCCGGCCGGGCTGGTGGTGAACGGCTACAGCCACGACACCGCAGAACAAGACGCTTCAATGGCGACCAACCCACAATGGCTAGAGCGGATGAATCAGACCCCGGTCTTGGCGACCGTCCCGGCGTGTCCGGGCGACAGCGTCAACCCGGGCTTAGGCAGCCTGCCGCGGGCGATCACCGAGGCGGTCGATCAAACCGATTGGACGCGTTACCTGGCCCCGCCCTTGATGCCCTGAAGCAGCCTGCGGTCGTCTCGATCCGGCTTGCCGAAGATATCCTCCCACGACTGCTTGATGCCCTGGAAGCTGGTCGCCTCGGGCTTGGGCTCGTCGAGCGTGCCCGTCACGTGGATGCTGAGTAGTTCGTCTTTGAAGACCTGCAAGAGGTCCGAGAGCATCCCAAACGCCGGGCCCGCCGGGTCGCGCGTGACCATGCTCAGGTCAAGCTCCAGCGTGCTGTAGTGCATCAGCCCGGACCCAACGATCTCGATGGTCGGGGCCTCGAAACGCACCGAGTCGAACAGCACCAAATCGTCGTCGAGCAGGAACTCCGCGGAAGCGCGGTCGAACGAACGCGACGACGGCAGCGTCATATTCAAAATCTGCATCAGCGCCATGGCCAGTGGCACTTCGTACAGATTGGCTTGGCGTATCTCCATCTCGCCGCGCCCCCGCCGCCGGTCGGGCTGATTGGCTGAACCCTCGATGGCGAGGTTCGCGCCCAGCACCCCGGTGTAAAGAACCTGCGGCTCGCTGGGTGGGGCGCCCTCGCTTGAGGGCGTGTCCTGGGTGTTTTCTTGGCTGGCCCTGTCGTTCTGGGAGTAAATAAACGGGTTCAGCGACACGTTCTGCAGCACCAGGTCCATCCGGTACCGCTGCGGGTCGTCCAACTCGATCTGCCCCCAGCCCAGCAGCATCCCGCCGTAGCAACGCCCCCAGAGATCGCGCACCAGCAGCCGGTCCAGTTGCGGCGAGGTCTCGACCCGCAGCGACAGCGGGCTGATGACCCGCTCCGCGGCCAGCAGGCGCTTCGCGAGGAAGCGGATATCCAGATGCGGCCGTGCTTGGCCCGTGTCCTGGTCCACTTCAATGATCAGGTCGCCGTCGATTTGTGTCATGGGCACACCCACGGTCGCCGACCCGCCTTCCAAGCGTGCGCGCCCGTCAAAACGAAGCTGGGGGTGCTCGTCGTCGGGCCGGTAATAAAGCTCGGCGCCTCGCATCTCGTATGCCCCGTCAAGCTCCAGCCCATCGATCGCCGACAGCGCGTCGGCTGGGAGCATGGCACGGGTCACGGGTCCAAAGTGGCTTGACCAGGCGTCGAACTTCAGGTTGTACAAGACGTGCTCGCCCAAGGCGATGTGGCCCCACACACTGAACTCGCCGGTGCCGAATGAGCCGCCCCACCCGTCGAGAATCACCCCGTCAGACGCCACGGACAAACCGCCTTGTATCCCGCTTAGCGTTACGCGTTCACCTTTCAAGTTGATTGCCAGTTCATTCATCCGTAAATCCGCGCGGTAATTCTCTCGGTCCGGCTTGGCGGTGTAGTTTAGGTCAACGTCAACCACAGCCTCGGGTTTGTGTGTTTCGTATAACTGACGGACCTGGTCGGTCGCGGGCCCGTCCGGCGGCAGCAGGTCCAAGACCGATTCTTCGATTTCCAAACCCGCGACGGTAAGGTCAAACGCCAAGCTTGAATCCTCCTCACCCCACAACGCCTGGCCCGACAACCCCCACTGGCTCGATCCGTGCACGCCGGTGATGGACTGGATCGTCAACCCCGCCCGCCCCAACGCCAGGCTGCCGGTAAGGCGATCGATCGCGTACCTTCCGCCGAACGGCTGGACGCGCCCGGCGGACATCTCGGCTTCGATCTTGAAATCGATCAGGCCGCTATCGGACAGGAAAATTTTGCCCGTGCCGTCGAGCGTGCCTTCGAGATTGAGCTTGCGTAGCCACTGGTCTTGAGGCGGAGCGATCGAGCCCAGCAGCAGCGGGTCGCACGCGAGGTTCAGGATGGTCAGGCTCAGGTCGGGCACGGGGTCGCCGCCGTCTTCGGGCCAGTGGATCACCCCGTCAATCCTGCCAAGCGCCCCGCTGAGGCCTTCGAGCTCCAGGTCCTCGGCGAGCACCTCCCCGGGCCTGATCAGCAACTGACCCGAGCGGCACCGCAGCGGGTAGGGCCAGTACTTGTACAACGCGTTCATCCCCGACGCTCTAAGCCCGATGGTCGTGCGGAATTTTTTATTGTCGCCGATCGGACGCGAAGATTGAGCGACGACCGTGGCCAAACCGCCCAGGTCGAAAACGGGTATTTCCGTCTCCGATCGCAGGTGTGCGATCTGGTCGTCGAGTTCTGTGATCGCCTCCTGGGTGGCTGGGGGTGTGTCTCGGTCAAGCTGTTCCCGCTGATCGCGGAGGTTCTTGAGTTGCTCAAGCCGCTGACTGAGCAGTTCGCTGGACTGGATCAGCCCCTGCTCGATAAGCCGCTGGTGCTCTTGACGATTAAAAAACAAATCCAAAATCGGGCGTTGGTCGGGTGGGATGGCGTCGTAGAGCAACTGGTCGACGGGCGCGTTCTGGGCGGTGATCACGACGTGCACAGCCGCCCCTTTTTTCGGGGGCGCGATCCACCCGTGGACGACCACGTCGGCGTCGGTCGGGCCCCGCCCACGCAGCCCCAGCAGTTCGATCCGCTCGTCGTTGAACCGCAGCTCCCCTTCGACTTGTTCCAGCGGGTACGGGAACTGGTGGTAGACGATCTTGGCGTCGGAGACTTGGACCGTGCCGTCGTAGTTCAGCCGCCCGCCCGGCTCCTTGCGTTCCACCATGACGCGGGCCTGGAACGTGCCGCTGGGGGTGAACCGCTCGAACTGCTTCTGGACAGCGGTGGGCAACGCCAGCAGGTACCGCGGCTTTTCGGGTATCGCGAACGGCGCGGTGCGGACCGACATTTTAAACGGCGCGTCGCGGTCGAAGCCGTATACCTGTCCGTCGATCACGTAGCGCAGGTCCTCGACCTGCCCGGCCAAGTCGCTGACCGTGATCGAATCGTTCATGATCTTGAACCGCCCGCTGACGTTGGTCATGCGTGAGTCGATCTCGCCGTAGGGCACGGTCAGGGCAACGCCTTGGAGTTCGACATCCGCGTGCAGGCCGACCGCGGGGTCCGGGTCGTAGCCGAACCGGATCGACGGCAGCTCCCCCACGGGTTCGAGCTGCTCCCATAACCCGCGCAACTGCCGGGGCAGCAGCTCGGGCTGGGGCGTCTGCAGTGAGAACCGCTCGATCTTGGCGGACATGACGAGCTTGCGCAGGTCCAGCCGACCGCTGAGCACCGGGCTTTCCGATGTCTCGATGCTGGTCCGAAGGCGGCGGAGCGTGAAGAAATAGACCCCGGTTTCACGCGGGGCGGCGGTGAAATTCCCGCCAAGCCCCACCGATCCCAGTTCGCGGAACCGGTCGTTTTTAATCTCGCCAAACCGCGCCTGGCCGTTGCGGATGAAAATTTCCGGCAGGCGGGCAGGCAACCCGGCGTCGTGGTCCCCGCCGGGGCGGCCCTCGCCAAGCAGTTGAAAGTTGAAACGCCCCGTGTCTTCCAACTCGGTCAGGTGCAGCGTGGGGTTGATGAAGGTGAGCGTCTTGGGGGTGAACCGGCCACGCAGCAGGTTCAAAAGGTTGTGCGTGATCAACACACGTTGGGCATCGAAGACCCGGCCCTCCCGGCCGTCGACCCCTTGGATGCGCATCTCCAACCCGTGCAGCGTGATGGTGCCGTTGAAGTCAAAGCTGGCGGCGTCGATGTGTACGTCCGTGCCGGCCATCGCCGCAAGCAGGTCGCCCGATAGCTTGGCCATGCGGCTGGGGCTGGCTACGTATAAGTAGAAAACCAACCCCGCCAAGCCCAGCACCAACAGCCCCACCATCACGCCCCGGCGCCAGCCCTTCGGCCGACCGAACCGACCCGACAAGTGTGGCAACTTGATCAACCGTGTACCCCGTGCTCGCCCACCGACTCGCCGCCATCACGCCACGCCAGCGTGGGCAATACTTACCACATCGTCCCCTCAGATCGCAAGGCCTTAAAGGAATCAAGAGAAACACCGGACGCCTTGCACACCCCGGCGCATCTTGCGCAATTATCCGCTATCTTTGCCCCACACACCAACCCAGGAGCACGCACCGCATGGAGCCCAAGCCCACCATTGTCTACGACGACTTCGATAAGATCGATCTGCGAGTCGCCACGATCGTCTCCGCTGAAACGCACCCCAATGCCGATCGGCTGCTCAAGCTCCAAGTCGACCTGGGCGGGGAGCAGCGACAAATCTGCGCCGGCATTAAGCAGTTCTACGACCCGCCCGAAGCGCTCGTGGGCAAGCAGATCGTTGTGGTAGCCAACCTCCATCCTCGCACCATCCGCGGTGAAGAATCCAACGGCATGCTGCTAGCCGCGTCCGTGGTTGAAGGGGACAGCGATCAAGCCAGCGATGTGGTGCTGCTGAGCCCCAGCAAGCCCGTGCCCGCAGGGTCGCGGGTCGGGTAAGCCAGACGCGCAGCGACGCTGGCCCGCCGTTGGCCGTTTCACGCGGGATCGCTCGCTGATCCGCCTGAGGCGGATGGCTCATCGTGGAACCGTACACCAAATCGAAAAACACTCTAGGCTCTAGGTTGCTTCGAGCACCGTTTGTAGGAACCGGCGGGTCCGGTCGTGACGTGGGTTGCTGAAGATAACCTCAGGTTGGCCGTCTTCCACGATCACCCCCCTGTCGAAGAAGACAACCCGGTCGGCGATCTGCTGGGCAAACCGCATCTGGTGGGTGACGATCAGCATGGTCATGTTGGTGGACGTCGCCAGTTCGCGCAGCACCGTCTGCACCTCTCCGACCAACTCGGGGTCCAGCGCGGAGGTCACTTCATCGAAGAGCATGACTTTCGGTTGCATCGCCAATGCCCGGGCGATCGCCACCCGCTGTTTCTGCCCGCCGGAGAGTTGGTGGGGGTAGCTGTCGAGCTTGTCGCGCAGGCCCACCATGCCCAGGAGGTCTTCGGCCCGTTGTTGGGCGTCCTGTTTGGAGAGGCCTTGCACGCGCAGCGGCGCCATGCTGACGTTCCGCAGGACGCTCATGTGAGGGAACAGGTTGAAGTGCTGGAAGACCATGCCCACCTTGGCGCGCACCTGTCTGGTGTGACGCGGTGGCGCGGGGCGCAAGCCGTTGGTGTTGTCGAGGTGGTAAAGGTAATCCCCGTCGATACGGACCGTGCCCGCGTCCGGTTTTTCCAGGGTCATCAGCAGGCGTAGCAGCGTTGATTTGCCCGACCCGCTGGGGCCGATGACGGATACGTGCTGCCCCGCATTAATGTCAAGGTCAATCCCGCGCAAGACCCGCAGTTGGCCGAACGATTTGCTGACGCCGCACAGCTCGATGATGGGCTGTTCATTCATACCGCGATCCGCCGTAGGGTCCACTTCGCTTCAACGTAACGGATCATGGCCGCGGACAACAAACTCAGGACTAGAAATATCACCCCGACCAGGGTCAACGGCTCGAGGTACTTGAATGTTTCGGCGCCGATCTCGTCTTTGGCGACGTGGACCAGTTCCACCACGGTGATCGCCGACAGCAGCGGCGTTTCTTTAAACATCGCCACGAGATAATTGCCCAGCGCCGGCAGCACAGGCGGGATCGCTTGGGGCAGGACGACGCGCCGCAGGGTGTCCCACTTACTTAAATTTAGGGCTGTAGCCGCCTCCCACTGCCCGCGCGGCACACCCTCAAGCCCCGCCCGATATACCTCGGCGGTGTAGCTGCTGTAGTGCACGCCCAGCCCGATGACACCCGCCGCCATCGCCGAAAGTGTCACGCCTAGGCTCGGGAAGACGTAGTAAAGAAAGTACAGTTGGACCAGCAGCGGCGTGCTGCGGATGAACTCCACGACCGCTGCGGCTGGCCAACTCACCAGACGGGCAGCCGACCGGCGCGCCACAGCCCAGAACAACCCCAAAGTCGCCGCCAGCAGCATGCCCAGGGCGGTGGCTTGGAGCGTCACACACAACGCGTCTACAAGCTGTGGCAGGGTCCGCCAAACAAAATGCCAGTCCCAGTGATTCATGCGGATCGGACCCGGTCCATGCGACGCCCCAAGTAACGCTCCAACCCACGCACCAGCGATGTTATCGCCATAGACAGCAAAAAATAGACAAGCAGCAGCAAGCAGAAAATCTCCAAAACACGGTCGGGCGTATCGTCACGCAGGAGCTTGGCCCTGAAGGTTAGGTCGCTGAGCGTGACCAGCGACACCAGCGCGGTGCTCTTGAGCAACTCGATCAACAGATTCCCGATAGGCGGGAGCATCGCGGGGACGGCCTGGGGGATGATGATCCGCCACAGGCACTGGCGTTGCGTGAGGCTCAAGGCAACGGCCGCTTCACGCTGACCCTTCGGAACAGCCAAGACCGCCCCGCGCACGACCTCCGAGCCGTAGGCGCCGATATTCAAGCCGAGCACCCATATGGCCGCGGGCAAGGCGTCTATCTGGAGGCCCACCAGCAGCGGCAGCGCGTAGAAAGCCCAGTAGAGCTGAACCAAAGCCGACGTGCCGCGAAAAAATTCCGCATACGTCGCAGACACGGCACGGATCACCCGGTATTTGGAAAGCCTCCCCAGCCCGGCCCCCAGCGCCGCCACAGCAGCCACCACCGCTCCGCCGGCCGTCACCTGGACCGTCACCCACAAGCCGTCGAGCAGGAAAGGCAGAAGGTCAAAAATAGCCGGCATGAAACAGGCTCGTTATTCGTTGGGTTTGCTTAACTGCTGGGCAGTCATGCTGCCGGGTAGTTCAGCCTCCGTGAAGCCGAACGGCTCAACCAACGCCGAGTGCTTTTCGGTGCCGATGAATTGGGCCAGGTGTTGATTGAAGATTTGTCTGAACGCGTCGTCGCCTTTGCGGAAGCCGAACGCGCCGTAGCCCCGCACGCTCCGGCCGTCGATCACGGGGTCTGTGAACGGCTCGGCCCGCTCAACGTCATTGCCGCTTAGCTTGTTAAGCAGCGTTTGCACCGTCAGAGCGGTCCCCGCGTACGCATCAACGCGCCCGGCCTGGACACCCGCCAGCGCACTGGTGGCGTCGGGGAACTTGTGGACCTGGTCTGGGGGGATACCCACCTTGCGTGCATACTCGTATTCAATCGTACCCGTGACCACGCCCAGCCTGGCGGCCTGGTGGGCCTTGATGTCTTCGTAGCTGTGCAGCCCCAACGGGTTGCCCCGTTTGACGATAAAGGCCTCGCCGATGCCGTAGGTGGGGTTTGAAAAATCGATCTGCCGGGCGCGCTTGGGCGTGATGTACATCCCCGCGGCGATCACGTCGAACTGCTTGCTCTTGAGCCCGGGGATCAGCGACCCGAACTCGGTAAGCACCGGCTCAATTTTTTCGACGCCGATCTTTTTTAAGATCACTTGCGCGATTTCCGGGGCCTCGCCGGTAAGCTCGCCGGTCGCGCTGTCCAGGTAGGCGTAGGGCGCTTCGTTGGCAAAACCCACGCGCACCACGCCCGTCCGTTTGACCCGGTCCAGCGTGGATTCACCGCCGGTGTCGGAGCCATCACCGCAAGCGGGAACACCCACGCCGGCCAGCAAGATCAACAGTACAGGCAGCCTAGCTGCGATGGTTTGTGTCGCGTTCAACGTATTCACGCTCCCAGCGGTGTGTCGTCAACTCTCTTGAAGCACCGCCGCCGCCGGGTAGGCGCCGTTCTCGTCGTGGACCTCATTGCCGGTCACCGGCGGGTTGAACACGCACACCATGCGCATGGTCGTCGTGGCCCGCAGCACGTGATGATCGTGTTGGTCCAGCGCATAGACCGTACCCGGGACAATCGGGTAAGTCGGCCCATCCGGGAGCACGCGGATTTCGCCATCGCCCTCGATGCAGTAAACAGCTTCGAGGTGGTTTTCGTAGCACAGATTGAGATCGACGCCGGGGTGGATCAATGTGTCGTGCAGCGAGAACCCCATCCCGTCCTTGGCCAGCAGCAGCCGCCGGCTGTTCCAGCCCTCGGCCGCGACGTCGTGATCGGTCCCTACCACTTCATCTAGCTTGCGCACAATCATCGGTTGGCCTCCAACAAGTCGTGCTCTTCAAGAAATGCCCGGTCACTGAGCACGGCTTCAAAGCTCTGTTCAACAACGTCGAGACCCTGTTCGAGTAACTCGGTTTCTATCACCAACGGCGGCAGCAGCTTCAGCACGTGGCTGTCGGTGCCGCTGGTCTCGATGATGAGGTTCCGCTCGAACGCGGCCCTACTCACCTCGCCAGCCAACTCGGGGCACGACTTGCATGCGATCCCCCAGACCATCCCCCGGCCCCTGACCGCCAGGCCTACTTCTGGAAACCGCGCCGCGATCGCGTCGAGCCGTTCCTTGATCAAACGACCCTTGCGTTTGATCTGGCGCGTGAAGTCGGTGTCTTTCCAGAACAGCTCAATCGCTTCAGCCGCCGCGATGAACGCCAGGTTGTGCCCGCGGAACGTGCCGTTGTGCTCGCCGGGTTTCCACTGGTCCAGGTGCGGCTTCATCAGCAGCAGCGACATGGGCAAGCCGTAAGCCCCCAGTGACTTCGATAGCGTGATCACGTCTGGGCTGATCCCCGCCTCTTCAAAGCTAAAGAATGTGCTGGCCCGGCCGCAGCCGATTTGAATGTCGTCCACGATCAAAATAATCTCAAACTCGTTGCAGATCTCTTCGAGCCCGCGTAGCCAATCCCAGCTAGCCACGTTCACTCCGCCCTCGCCTTGGACCGTTTCAACAATCACCGCCGCGGGCAGGTCCAAGCCGCTGGAGCTGTCTTCGATAAATTTCCGCAAGTATCCGAGTGTGTCTGCCTCTTCGCCGAGATACCCGTCGTACGGCATGAAGGTCACGTTGTGCAGCGGCACCCCCGCGGCGTTGCGGAAGTGGTCATTCCCCGTGGCCGCGACCGACCCCAGCGTCACCCCGTGGAAGCCGTTGGTAAACGCCACGATGTTGGTCCGCCCCGTCGCGTTCCGCGCCAGCTTAAAAGCCGCTTCCACCGCGTTGGTGCCCGTGGGCCCGGTAAACTGAACCTTGTACTCCGATTCACGCGGCCAGAGGATGTGCCGATCGAAGACCTCCAGGAACCGCCTCTTCGCATCGCTGTGCATGTCCAGGCTGTGGACCAGCCCGTCTTGCTGGAGATACTCGATTAGCTTGGCTTTGATCGCGGGGTGGTTGTGCCCGTAGTTCAGGCTGCCCGCCCCCGCCAGGAAGTCGATGTAGCGGTTGCCCTGCTCGTCCTCTATGACCGCGCCGTTGGCCTTGGTGAACACGGTCGGGAACGACCGGCAGTAGCTACGCACATCAGACTCTAACGTATCAAAAATACTCATAGCGAAGACATTTCCTTTTTGGGGTTCATGTGAGCAGGCTCGAAAGACGGACGGTTGATTGGGCCGATGCGGAACAGCAACTCTTCTTCGTGCGTGTCGCTACCGAACAGATGTTGCGGGAATACGACGGCCCGCTCGCACGGCGCGCCGCACCGCTGAGCCAGGCGTTCAAACAATCGCTGCGAAGACAGATTCGACGGGGTGATGGTCGTTTCCAGATAGCGGACAGCTTGGCAACAATCTCGCGCCAGCAGCCAGTGAAGCATCCCCGTAGCCAGCCCCAACCCCCTGGCCTCTTGGTGGACCGCGACTTGCCAAACAAAAAGGGTATCCGGTTTATCCGGCAGCAGATAGGCGGAGGTGAACCCGACGATCCCGCCTTCGTTTTCCGACACCACGCATGTGTCCGTAAAATGCTGACAAAGAAGCAGATAGAGATAGCGTGAATTGGTGTCAAGCGGTGGGCATTGGCGTATCAGCGCGTCGACCCGGGGCGCATCTTCAAGCGTGGGGTTTCGTGCGGTTTCACTGAAAGAAAAAGAGATAGAACGAGTCCTCCATTAAGTGGACTAATTTATTTCTACAGGTGACTAGCTTGTGAAAATAGAAACCCGTAATGTTATTTTCTACACAAAATGATATCTGTCAAACTGGGCCGACTTAACAACCATTCAATGCATAGATTAATTTATATAATTTGTTTATCTAAAATATTATATATACAATGCACCGATCAAGCAAAGGTATGGAAAATATAGTTTGAACACAAACCATAGATACGGTAAAGATGATACGCCGACTGATCCGTCAGCCAGCGAACAGGCCTGGTCGCCTTGCGTCGGATTATTCGCGCCATCGACCTTCATTCCCGGATGCTCATTCAGCGGCACAGGGTCACGGGGCCCCAACTAGAGCGATTCACATAATTACTCGCTGCTATCCGATGATTATGATTTGAGGCAAGGAGGCTTTTGTTACTGTCGAACGGGCGGACTCCGCTTCAGCCGCTGCATCGACGGCGGGCATGGGCATTCGTCGGCGCATGCGCTTCGCCTTGGCTGGCGTGCGTAAATAGTGCGTAGAACACATCTACTTCAAATCTATCGCCACCGGATCAGATCGGTGATGAGATGAATAGAGCCCTGATAAGGAAGTCATCGTGGCTTGGGCGTCCTAGATGGATTTTCGGCGCCGTGTGATCCAGGCCTGCGAAGTTGTCTAAATCGGGGTGGCGAGATTCGAACTCGCGACCTCTTGACCCCCAGTCAAGCGCGCTAACCAAGCTGCGCTACACCCCGTTTGGTCTGCTGATCCTAGCAATTTCTGATCTTACAGCAATACGGGCGTCACAAAGCCTGGGCTCGCAGTTTGATCTGTCTTTATGTTCCGTTCGTGTAAAAGCCTGTCAGGCGTGCGGGCTGGCTTTGTGCGATACCGCTACCGCTACCGTCGCAACTGGTCCCAGGGCGGCAGGCCGAGGCACTTTCGCAGCACGCCGTAGGCAGCCGAACCGGCCAGGTAGACCCCACGTTTGACCTTGGTTTTTGACCATAGGCAAAAACGGTTGATGGGGTGGCGGTGGTCTCGCCAGCCGCCCGCCCGGTACGGCAGCAGGCAGAAGGCGTACACCAGGCGCTGCCAAAAAATCTGGAACCCGCGTCGCACGCCCTTGGGCTGCAGGTAGGGGTCGTGTTGGGTAAGCGGGCTTAGCGACTGGGCGAAGCGGTCGGGCTGGTTGGTGATCACCGCGAACCACGCCCACAGGTTGAGGTATGAACAAGCCCCGCTGTAGTACGGCTGGCGCTGTTGGCCGTAGGTGTCGCGCATCAGTTTTAAGAAGTCGGGGTCGAAAAGCCCCGACTCGAGCATCGTCCGGTGCGCGGTGTCGATGTCGACCGTGTCGGCCAACCAGGAGTCTTTCTCAAAAGGCACGTGTAGCGCGATGCCGGTGTCGAACGGCACGGGCTTTGAGCCGGGCACCTCTTGGGCGATAAACTCGCGGAAGAAGTTGATCCCGCCGCGTCCGGGGAGCTTGGCGCGGTCGATGCCCCGGTAGATCTCCATGGACCTGGCGGTACACAGCGGCAGGGCCACCTGGCAGATGCCGCGGTTGATCAGCAGCGGCGCGGTGTAGTTCATCTGTCCGTCGCCGAACAGCTCACGCTGATTCTCCAGCGACTCGGGGTCGGCTTCCATCTGTCGGTAGTGGTCATCGATCTGCTTGTCGGAGATGCCGAACAGGCGTTTGGTCTGCGGTGTCCCGGCTAAATCAAGGTCGCTGTCGCGGTGGGCGACGAGGTACAGCGGGTGCACACGCCGCACGTCACCGCCCATGCACCCGGTGACGACCGCGTCGAACCCTTCCCGGGCTAGCTGCGCGAAGACCTCCAGGAAGAGCAAGTGCTCCTTGTTTTCCGAGAGGTCGTCGAAGCAATCGAGGAATAGGCCGGGGTGGCGTCCCAGCCAACGGGGCGCGTAGTGCGGCGAGCCGGGGGCCATGGAGTAGCCCGGGGTACGCAGGTTGTAGTTCTGTCGGGGCAGTTTGGAAAAAAACTGCCGGGCGCCGCTGTGCTCCGAGTAGACGTCGCTCTTGAAGGTAAAAATGTCGAACCGGTCGAGACACTGGCTCAGGATCACGGCGTTGAGGCGGGAGTCGTAGCCATTTGAAGCCAGCAGCGCGACCTTCTTGCCAGCCAAGGTTTGGCGGGTGTAGTCCCGGATGTGGTCGAAGTAATCGCCCGGGGTCGAGCCCGCTTTGATGCGGGGCGGGAAATCGTAATACCGCGTCGCGACGCACTGACGCGAGAGCAGGTGCCCTTTGAGTAGCTTCGAGACGCCTTTGAGCAGCGACCGGTCGAAGTGGTGGTTGCGGGTGTGCAGCATGTGGCGGTAGGACTCGTAGTCGAAATCGATGGGCAGGCTCAACGATTGCGTCAGGTGGGTCAGGCTGTTGGAGGCGTGCACGGCGTCGTCCCGACGCGTCCAATACCAAGTGAGCGGGCTGACTTTGTCGTTCACCAGGTAGAAGTTGCCCGGCTCGACGACCAACAGCAGGTAGGTTCCATCGACCGTCTCTAGCACGCGGTCGCGGTCTTGGGCCCAGCGGGAAGCGACGTTGGCCGTGTTGAGCCAAGGGTCGGTGAAGTACGGCAGCCCGAACAGGTAGGCCTGGGTGTCGCCGTGTCGGCTGTGGTGAATGTCATTGCCCGCGTGCACCTGGGCGGGTTGGCCTTCGGTGAGCGGCAGCTTCGCGAGGATCAGCCTGTCTTGCCTGTCCGGCGAGCCGGGGATGCTGTGGGTCATATTCGCTCACTCGCCGCTTGGCAACGGCTCACGGGTACGCGGTGGTGAGCGTCGCTGTGTTCAAGGCAGTGCGTTTGGAAACGCGGCAGCCCGCCAGGGTTTTCAACCGGCTCCATCAAAGCCCCCGACAGGGCCGTACCGGTAGTATTTAATCGAATCAACCGGCGTGCAAACCCGTGTGGGAATTGGGCGGGGTTGCGGTTAGCTGTGAGAACAGTGGCGTGTGGTTTTGTTCGGCTTGTTGAGTTGGGTCGATGACCGCTGCCCAGGTGTGTCGCACCGACCATCCGCGCGGGCACCGCTTTAGCTGTGCGATGCCGCGGGCCAAGGGCGGTCAGGAACACTTCCAACGCCAGGAGTTTGTGTTGGACCAGCGGTCGACCTCGATGTTGAAGTTGAGCGTTTGGCCGGTTTCGTACTGGAGCGGCTTGGTCCGCAGCAGTTGGTACGACCAGCTCATCGCGCGGTCGGCCTCGGGGCCGGTGGTGAAAAAGACCTCGTCGTCGAACCGTGCGTGGAAGTAAACCAGGAACCCGTCGATGCGGCCGCCCTTGACGACCGGCCTGGAGTACGACAACTGGGTGGGTAGCTGGCTCTCTTCGTTGATCGTGTGTAGGTCGAAGGACAGCACCGATTCGGGTTCGCACAGGAAGTGGTCGACGGCGCCCGGGTCGTTGAAAGAAAAACGGTGGTACCAGCTATACGGCACCTCAAGCTCCGATAGCGAAGTGATATCAACGCCGCAAATCTTTTCGTCCCATATGTGGCGGACCACCCTGTCGCTGTGCATCTGCACGGGCTCTAAGAACAGGTCGTAATGCCCCGGCAGGATCAGCCCGTCGCTACGCATCACCCTCTCGCGTAGGTCGACGATGTTGACGATCATCTTTTCGTCGAACAGGTACGAGCCGATCTGGTCGTGGACCAAGATGTCAACTTTGGAATTGGGGACGAACCGTGAGCTGTGCCCGTGGATAAATTCGATATTGGTCAGGCCCTCTCGCTTGGCAAGCTTTTCAGCGTGTTGGATGATATCGGAGTGGTCGATCGCGTAGACTTTTTTCGCGCCGCACTTGGCGGCGAAGATGGCCAAGATGCCGGTGCCGGTGCCCAAGTCCACGACCACGCTATCGGGCTTGACGTGTTTCACCAGGGCGTCGTGGTACCGCTGACACCGGATGGTATCGGCGAGCATCTTTTGATGCACGTAGGTGTTGGTAAACAGCTTGCGGTTCTTGTTGCGGTAGAGCACGTCGAACAGGCGCGAGTCGAGCCTCAGCGCTTTGAGAGTCGCTAAGAGCACGTGGTCGGCGACGCGGGTGAACGTTTTCATCTAGTTTTTCCGTGGTACGCGTGCCGGTGGATGGCTCACACCCGCAAGAGGATTCTTAATGTGATACCCCCCCGGCGTTCTACGATTGGCCCGTGCCAACAGCGGCACAAATCCGGAGTTTAGTATATTCCTAGCAACCCAAAGCGTCTAGACAACTCCGTTGTTTTAAGCGTTGTTGGATCAATATGGCTCCGGCTGATCGCCAAGACTGTTATGACAGCCCCAGCTTAACACCCAAGCGTCGCACCCCACCCGCGATCGCTCCGGTATGATACCCGGTTTGTACCGGGCTTATATCGCCCATTAATACTTGATTCAGCGGCCCAGACATGCCCAACACGGACATCCAGCTTGTCTGCCTCGACCTTGGCGGGGTTATCCTGCGCCTGGCCGACGGCTGGGACGACACCCTGCGGCGAGCGGGGGTTTTAAACGGGAATTTTGACCGCGAGGTGTTGCGCGACCCGCAAGTCATCGAAACCACGCACCAATTTGAGCGAGGTGAGATTGGCAACGAAGCCGAATACACCGAAAAGATTTCGAGGCTGTCGGGGCTTACGCCCGAGCAGGTGTTGGCTGTTATAGACGCGATCCTGGTAGAGCCATACGCGGGGGTGGACGCGATGTTCGATGCGTTGGATAAGCGTGCGGTTCAGACCGCGTGCTTGTCGAACACAAACATGCGTCACTGGCGCACGGTGACGACGCCTGGCCCGCTGTTTTTGCCGCTGGACCGGCTACACCACCGGTTCGCCAGCCACTTGATTGGCCACCGCAAGCCCGTGGCCGCTGCTTACCAGCACGTACAAGACCAAACCGGCGTCGGGCCTGAGGCGATTCTTTTCTTCGACGACTTGCCCGAAAACATCGACAGCGCCACGAAACAAGGGTGGCAAGCCCAGCGCATCGACCCGCACAACGACCCGGTGGGGCAAGTCATGGACCACCTACGCAGCCATGGGGTTTTGTAGCCGTTCGGGGCTTGGGGCGGCCGCCTAGCCAGGGTGTGGGTAAGTTTCTATGATCGCGGTGGCGTGTTAGCCGTAAGCATTATTTACCGTTTTTGAGTGGCCCTTTGAGCGTTGTGACCAACCCCCAGACCACGAAGCCCCGCCATCCACAGCCCCAGGCTGCGGTGCGCGTACACCGTGTGGAGGTCCGCAACCAGCAGGGCCAGCCCGACCCGGAGGCGCGCGCGGCGCTGGCGGCGGCTCAAACGACGATGGGCGGGGTGGAGGCGGTGCGCACCGCGAGGGTGTACCTGATCGAAGCAGCGCTGACGCCCGACACGCTCCAAGCGATCGTCGATGAACTGCTGACCGACCCGGTGGCTGAGCAAGCGGTGATCGGCACAGCAGCACTCACCCCTAACGCATCGACCGTCGAGGTGCATTACCAAGCGGGCGTGATGGACCCGGTGGCCCAATCCGCTCAAGAAGCGATCGCGGAGATGCTGCCCGGGTTGGCCCCTGAAAGCGTGTCGGTGTGTACGGGGCGGCGATACGACCTGACGCCCCAAACCGGCGTAGCCATCACCGCCGATGCGTTGGAACAGCTGGCGGCGACGGCGCTGGCCAACCCGGTGATCCAGGACATCCACTTGTCGCCGTATCACCCGGATAGCTTCGCGCATGGGCACGCCTACACGCTGACGATCACGCGTGTGCCTATTCGCGGCCTCGATGATCCCGGCCTGGCCAAACTTTCTAAAGAGGGACACCTGTTTCTGAACCTCGATGAGATGCGCGCCATCCAGCAGCACTACCAAGGGCTGAACCGTGAGCCAACCGATATCGAACTCGAAACGCTCGCTCAGACATGGAGCGAGCACTGCGTACACAAAACACTCAAAGCCAAAATCCATTACACGCAGCCTATCGGCGCCGATACCGACAGTGACGCAAACACCCCCGGTCCGGCAGACTGGGCCGACCGACCCGGACACACGGTCAACGCCGACGTCACGCTCACCATCGACAACCTGCTTAAGCGGACGATCGCCGCGGCTACGTTTAAGCTCATGGAAGACCCGCACTACAAAGATTGGTGCGTGAGTGTTTTTGAGGACAACGCGGGCATTGTGAAGTTCGACGACCAAGACGCCGTGTGTATTAAGGTTGAGACGCATAACCACCCAAGCGCGATTGAGCCGTACGGCGGAGCGGCGACGGGCATCGGCGGTTGTATCCGCGACATCATGGGCACGGGCCTGTCTGCTCGGCCGATCGCTAATACGGACGTGTTTTGCGTGGCTCAGCCGAACCTTGAGGCTGACCGGGTTCCGGCTGGGGTGATCCCACCGCGACGCGTGTTGGAGGGCGTGGTGAGCGGCGTGCGTGATTACGGCAACCGCATGGGCATCCCCACCATCAACGGCGCGGTCTGGTTCCACAACGATTACCTGGGCAACCCGCTGGTGTTCGCGGGGTGTGTCGGGTTGATGCCTTTGGACAAGTGCTTCGGCAGCCCCAAGCCCGGCGACCGGATCATCGCGCTGGGCGGGCGCACGGGGCGCGACGGCATCCACGGGGCGACGTTTTCCAGCGCCGAGTTGACCGACACCCACGCCAACGAGTTCGGCCACGCCGTGCAAATCGGCAACGCCATCACGCAGAAGAAGACGCTCGACGTGATCCTCCAAGCGCGCGACCACGCAAGCGGCTGCCTGTTCAACGCCATCACCGACTGCGGGGCGGGCGGGTTCTCTAGCGCCGTGGGTGAGATGGGCTGCGAACTGGGCGCCCGCGTGACGCTCGACACGGCCCCGCTGAAGTATCAGGGCTTAACCTACACCGAGATTTGGATCAGCGAGGCTCAGGAGCGCATGGTCTTGGCGGTGCCCGAAAGCCGCATCAACACCCTGCGTGCCATGTGCGACGCGGAGGACGTGGAGTTCTGCGACCTTGGCCACTTCGGCGAAAACGGTGATGACAAGGACAAACAGCCCACGCTCGTATTGACCTACCACGGCACCGAGGTAGGCAGCCTATCGATGCACTTCGTCCACGACGGCATCCCCAAACCCACACGCAACGCAACATGGCCCCCCCCCCGGAAGTTTGAAAATCAGCCGACGGGGGCGAGTCATTCAAAAACGACTTCGGACCAAACCATCACCCAATCGCTCTACACGCTGCTGGGCCACCCCAATATCGCCTCCAAGCACTGGATCATCCGGCAGTACGACCATGAGGTGCAGGGAACGTCGGTGGTGAAGCCGTTGGTCGGCCCGGAACAAAGCGGGCCAAGCGACGCGGCGGTGGTCCGCCCGAAGCACGACAGCGAGCGCGGCGTGGCGATCGCTTGCGGTATGCAGCCGGGGCTGGGCGAAAAGACACCGGGCGGTGATTCGTATTGGATGACCTTGGCCGCGATCGATGAGGCTGTGCGCAACTGCGTGTGCGTTGGGGCGGACCCGTCGCGCATTGCTATCCTTGACAACTTCTGCTGGCCAAGCTGCGACGACCCGGCCCAACTGGGGTCGCTGGTGCGTGCGGCCGAGGCGTGTTACGACGGTGCGTTGGCTTACCGCACGCCGTTCGTCTCCGGCAAGGACAGCCTCAACAACCAATTCGTCACCGACTCGGGCAAGCTGATCACGATTCCGCCTACGCTGTTGATCACCGCGATGGGTATTGTGACGGACGTGTGCCGCTGCGTGACCATGGACGCTAAGGCGCCGGGTAACAAGCTCATCGTTGTGGGCGTCACCACATCGCACCTGGGCGGGTCGCACTATCTAGCCCCCGCCCCCGGAAGCGCCCCCGGAAGTAACACTGGGTGCGATGGTGCTATTCCGCGTGTTGATCTCGGTGTAGGCCCGAAGTCTGCGACGGCGATTGGGGCGTTGATCGCCGATGGCCTAGTGCGTAGCGCTCACGATTGCTCGGACGGCGGCTTGCTCGTGGCGGCGGCGGAGATGGCCTTTGCGGGGGGTGTGGGTCTTGACCTTGATTTAGACAAAGTTCCGGTGTCGGACACGGCCACACCCCTTGAAGCGGTTTGCTTTGCTGAAACACCGTCGCGGTATCTGATCGAGGTGACGCCGGATCGGCTCGACGCCGTAACCCGGTCACTGAATCAGGCGGGCGCCACTTTCGCCTGTATCGGCACTTTCACCGACCGTTCAACCCTCACTGCCCGCCACGCCGACCGCGGCCAAGTCCTGGACGAGCCGCTGGCTAAGCTCCGCGACGCCTGGCTCGCCCCGCTGGACTGGTAGCTCTCTATAAACCGGTCGAACCTGATTGACAGCCCCGCGGTGTCCTGCAACCATAAATAAGCACTTTTTTTGATCAGGCCCGCCTGATGACGACGGAGACGGGATACCGCGTTTTGACAGCCGACCAGAATCAACCCAGCGTGCCTAGCCGGCCTAGCCAATCGCCAGACGACCTGGCGCTGATGCAGGGCATGGCGTCGCGCGATGAATCGGCGCTGAATAACTTCTACGACCGTTACAGCCCGCTGGTGTGCGCGTTGTGTTTGCGTGTGTTGCACGACCGATCCGAGGCTGAGGCGGTGATGGTCGACGTGTTTTGGGAGGTTTGGGAGCGGTCTTCACAATACAATCCAAGCCGCGGTGCTCCGCGTACTTACTTAATGACAATCGCGCGCAGCCGCGCGATCGACCGGCTCAGGCGGCTGGGCCAAAAGCATGAAGTAGCCACAGAGGGACAGGTGTTAGAGGGACAAGCGGCTGCCAAGCCTGGTCAGCGACCATCGGCCGGCCCGGACGCCACCATGATCGCCGGTGAGCAGCGGACCCAGGTGCGTCAAGCCCTTGAGCAACTCGACGCCGGCCAACGCCAGGCAGTGGAGATGGCGTTTTTCGACGGGCTGACCCACACCCAGATTGCAGACGCCCTGGGCTCGCCCCTGGGCACAGTCAAAACACGGATCCGCCAAGGGTTGATCCGGTTGCGTGGAGCTTTGAGCACGGCTTTTTCAGTACAGGACTTGAAGTGACGAACGACGAACTACGAGAACTGATGCCTCTGTATGTGCTGGGCACGCTTGAAGACGAAGCCCAAGCACAGCAGGTCCGCGACCGCTTGCTGACCGGTGACCCGGTCTGCGCCGGCTACCTGGCTGAGGCTGAGGCGACCCTGGCCGCCCTGCCGCTGGCGCTCGACCCCGTCGCGCCCTCGCCGCAAGCCAAGCGGAATCTGCTTGAACGGGTAGCGCGGGCGTCGCAGCCGGACGGCGCGCCCAAGGCGGCGACGGAGCACCGCGAGGTGGCGGGCACGATCCGCCCACGCGTGCCGGTGGCGTGGACGCTTGTCAGCTCGGCGCTGGCGGCTGCGGTGGCGGTGCTGATCACCTGGGGCGTTACCTATAGCCCGATGCAACGCCAGGGTGATGAACTGCGACAAGTCCAGGCGGACCTCGCCCAAAAGGGCAAACAGATCGATCGCCTTGAGTTCGCTGTGGCCACGAAGAACCAGCGCATCGTTGAGTTGGAAACCCAGGTCCAGACCACGACCCAGACGGTGAATTTCCTGCGGTCGCGGCGGCTGATCGTCGCGTCGCTGGACGCTGGCGAGACGCAACCCGAAAACGCATGGGGCAGGCTGTTCTGGGACCAGGACCGGGGTGTGTGGCACTTCTACGCTTCGGGCATGAAGCCGGCGGGCGAGGGCAAGACCTATGAGCTGTGGTTCATCACCAAGGACCAGAAGAAAGTCCCGGCGGGTCTGTTCAATGTGGATAGTTCGGGGCAGACGGTGCTGACCGTGCCGCTGCCGCCCGATATTGGGCCGCTGGCGATGGCGGCGGTGACGGATGAACCTGCGGGCGGTGTGCCTCAGCCGACCGGGTCGATCCAACTTGTTGGGGCGCTGAACTAATGAGGCGGTGGGCCAGCGGGATCGCGGTTAGCCGGGTCGAAACGCAACTTGTATTATTAATCGGCTTGCATATCGATCGGCGTGGGGATGGCTGGGGCTTCTTTCCAGCCTTGCCTGCCTGATCGCTCGCGCAGGGCAGCCAACGCGTCGGCGTTTCTATCGAGTTTTTTTAAGGTCTACTGTCTTCACCTGAAGCGGCTGCTGATCTTTGGCCTGAGACGGCGGTGACGGGGCTTGGTCACTCATAAGAAGTCTCCTTCACAGAATGTATCGACCGACATCAAGACGTGTGCGTATATTATACACTGGGCCGCTCTTGATCGGTAGAGGCCATTTCAGGTTCGCCGTCACAACGCGGCACACCCCGGCCGCATGGGCAAGCCCCTGCCAGCCGTTGCCGGGCAAGGTGAAGCTTAGCCCGTCACAGCCCCACTGTTCACATTGAACTGCCCGGGCAGCGATTTAACTGTGATCCCACCCTTGCTCGACAGTTGAATATCCGACATGAATGCCGCCATACCCATTGGGTCTACCTGGAAGCTGTTGGTGCCAGATTTTAGCGTGATCGTTTCTTGGCTAATCTCTAGATAGCACGTGGGTGAGATCGAAAGCTTGATCGAGTCAACGCCTATCTCGATCTTCGGCGTCGTGGGCAGGGCCGACGGGCCGGCGGCGAGGGTGATCTTCCCGGTTTCCATTTCAATCACAGAGGCCGCGGTTGTCTTTGAGCTTGCTTTTGTGGCGATGGCGTGTGCGATAGCACCCGCGATGGACCCACCCCAGATAGCGGCGGCCGCACCGATGCCGATCCGCGACCCCCAGGTCGACCCTTTGTCTTCTGAAACCGAATCGTCCGTGCCTGTAGCCGCCGCCGCAGCGGCCCCACCGACGATTAAGCCCGTCACCCCCGCCGCCAGCGCAGCGGCCCCCGCGCCGGTCCCTATCTTCGCAGCCTTGACCAACGCCGAATCGGATTGGTTGACCTGCAAGGTGATTTTCTTGTTCGCCGATGTCGTGTGTTCTTTGTCTGTTTTTTCGAATGTCGGTCCCGCGGACATGGTGTACGAGCCGGCCAAGCTAAAATCGATGTTCGCGCCGACCGCCACGTTCACGTTACCGGCTAAAGCCACATCCAGATTCCCACCGATGTGCAGGCTGGTGCTCAAACCCACAGCGCCGCTAAATGTAAACCCGGCGAAGAAGCTTTCGGTGTCGCCGAATTGATACGTGTCGGAAGAGGCGTGGCTCACGACGGTCTGCCGCCAGAGTTGTAGCCCGTCTTCACCGCCCCAACTACCCACCGGCCTCATGTTGTTGACCCACGCGGCCCCCGCGTCCCATACGCCCAGCCCGCCGGCGCCGATCGAGATGCGGCTCTTGCCGCCGATGCTCACCTCGCGGTTGTACATCGTGACTTCCGTGCGGTTGGCGTCGGTGTAATCCAAGATACCGTCAAGTTGGTGGTCCAACGCGTCGGGCTTGTTGTCGGACGTGTTGAGGAACAGGAAGTCCGCTTCTTTCACTTTTTCTTTTTCAACGGTGTCGCCGGTGCTGTTGCCGGCGTACCGGCCGTGGCGGCGGTAGTGCGATTCGCTGGTGTCTTGCACGCCGTTGAACAGCAGCTCGTTGCCGTACGCGTCGCTGATGCCGCTGCGTCGTTTGTTCTCGGGCAGCTCGTATTTTGGCATGTGGGCGCTGTTGTAGAGGCAGCCTGTGATCACCGGGCGGTCGGGGTCGCCTTCCAAAAAGTCTACGATCACCTCCTGGCCCACGTAGGGGATAAACAGCCCGCCCCAGCGCTTGCCCGCCCAGTTCTGCGAGACGCGGATCCAGCAGGAGTTTTCGTCGTCTCGGTCCCAGTGGAACCGCACCTTAACGCGGCCGTATTCGTCGGTATTGACCTTCTGCCCGCCGTTGCTGTCGGGGCTGCCCTGGTCGTCGACCACGACGGCGGTTTGTGGCCCCTTGATCTCCGGCAGAGCCGTGACGCGGGCTGAACGGAACTGCTCGTTCTGGTCGATGGCGGTGAGCGTGCACAAAAAGGGCTTGAGCTTCATGGCATCGGTCTCGCCGTCGTTGGTCCGTTCGGTGATCAGGTTGTTTGACTTGAGGGCGTACGACACCGAGGTGATCAGATACGTCGGTTCGGTGGGCAACTGGCTGTGGTGCGGGTAGCCGGTGATTTGGAACGTGTGCCCGCAGGCCAGCCCGGCCGCGTTGGATTGGGCCTTGGACACTCCGTGCCGAGCCTGCGCCTCTTCGATGCGCACGCGCGCGTAGCCGTCGCCGTCGTCTGAGCTGACGTACTCGCCGGGGTAGTCGTACATCTCGAACTCCGACCGCGGGTGGTCGCGGTCAATGGTCGCGCTGTTGAGCAGAGGGGTGTTGGCGTTCTTAAAGTTGTAGTCTTTGGTCGTGTAGGTGCCGGGCATGACTCGGTTCATGACCTTCCAATCAAAAACATGCTCTTCGGCTCGGATGCCCCCCTGCGTCGGCGGGTAGTACACGACTTGATCGTACCCCGTGTAGGCGTCGTGGGCGCTGATGGCGTCGGCTAATACAAGCGTGTGCTTGTCGGCCTCGTGGGTGAAGTAGTAGTAAATGCCTTCCTGCTCCATAAGGCGGCTGACGTAGTTGAAGTCCGTCTCGCGGTACTGAGCGCTGTATTCCCACGTGCGGTAGGTGGCGCTTAAGCGGTCGTCGTAATCGCTGAACCCGTGGTCGTCAAAGACCTGCATGATAATGTCGGGCACGGAGATGCCCGTGTTGCCGTTCTGGAAAATCCGGTTGTTCGATGCGCGCGTCAGGAACCACAGCCAGGGCACCAGCGTGGCGCGGTAGAAAGTCAGGGCGCCCTCAACGCGCGTCTTGACGAGCCGGCTGACGTAGCCGTTGAAGTAGCGCGTTGAGCCGTCGTCGAGTGTCAGCTCAACGGTGAGGTTCTCGCCTAGTAACTCGTCGACGTCGATGGGCGTCCCGTCGCTGTAGAGCTCAAGCTGGTACTTAAACAGCCGGCCGAGTTCTTCGGAGCCTATCATGGAGCGGATCGACACCGTGGCGGAGACGGTGGCCGGTGTGGTTAACGTCAAAGAAAAACTCATAGGGTATGCCTTTGTCGCGGGGTGTGGGACAAACCGGGTTGGGTCTGCAATATAGCACAACCTCTCGCTAAGTTCGCAACACTTGGTTGGAACGATGCTAAAGAAGCTCGGCGTCGCGCGTGGCCTGAGCGGCGACCAAGTGCAAGCGGTAAAAATTGGTGCTGCGGTCGTGCAGGCGCACGTGCCAGGGCACACTATCCAACTCAGCGGTGATGCGTAAGCCTTCGACCGACGCAGCGTGTGCGCCGGGCGTCAGCAGGGCACGCAGCACCGGCTCGCTGGCGCCCCCGCCGGGGGATCGCGGCGAGTGCCCCCCCACCCAGCCTTCAGGGGACGTGGCCTGACCCGACCAGTCGTAAGGCGTGGCCAGCAGCAACCGCCCGTTACGCTTGAGCACATCACGCACCGTCCGCAGGTGGTTCAGGGGCGCTTGCACGCAATCGAGCACGTTCAGACTCACGGCTGAGCCGAACGTCCCTGACGGAAACGGCAACGCCGTCGCGTCACACGCCCAGAAATCGACGTTCTCCGTGTTGTTAAACGAAACCGGGAACTCACGGTGTTGGTAGATGAGGCCGACGGAGCGACGCGGGTAGCGAACCACGCCACGGCGCATGACGTGTTGCGCCACTCTCAGCATAGAAAAATTAAAATCGACACCCAAGACCAGGCCATCACTTCGCTGGGCTAGCTCAAACGTCGACCGCCCCACCGAGCACCCCACGTCGATCACCGGCCCCTGCGGCGGCGCGCCCCACAGCGACAGCCCCTGCTCAATCACCCTTGCCACGCAGCCGGGCTTGGCGTCCGCCTGCGACTCGTCGGGGTCGAATTGGGCGTAGTGGTCCCAGCCGTAGATGCTCAGGTGCTGACGAGTCGAGTCCAGGTATGAGCCCGGCCCACAACACTCACCGAGCATCTGCTCGACAACAGGCGACAAGTCATCGCGGCTGGTGATCTGAGCAATACTGTTCGTCACAAATGAGCGAGCGTCCGCCACGATGATCGGGACGCCGTCGATGATCGGGTATTCGTACAAGCACTCGCTGTTGGTGCATTGCAGCACGCCCTGGTCGATGCCGTGGTCACACTCTTCGACCACCACACTTATTTTCAGCGGGTGTTCTTGGCTAAGCGAGGTTTGACACAGGGGACAGACCGGGCGCAGGGCTTCGAAGTGTTGCCGCTTCAATACAACCCCCGTTTACCCGATCTTCACGGTGTTGCTGCACGGCGGAAGAATCTTGCCCACCGGGGAGGGGATCGGAGCGACGCAAGACGTGTGAGCGGTCATGTCGCCGGCTCGCGCCGCGCCGAGCATGTTCACCTTAACGTTCATCGAAGCTTTCGAGATCATGCCAGGCCCACCCGGCACGCATGGCGGCAGCATACAAGGCTTGGACATATCGGTCTGGCGGGCGGCGGCTTTGTTGTCGTATTTCACCGTGGGCGAGCAAGGCGGGATGATGTCCAAAGGCAGCGCCGGGTGTGGCGCGGGGGTCGGCGTGGGCGCGGCGGGGTGGATCGGCGCGTGGCAGTGCGGCGCGTCCTGCTTCATTTTGTCGCCCTGGCGGGCGGCTGCTTTACCCGGCATATAAAAACCCTCTCTTCTCTCTGTGTTAGGTCACCGTGTTAGCATGGCGTATCTTTATAGATGCCGACTTTTCAAAATAATCATAGCGGCGTTTTACAGACCGGTCTACACGCCCAAGCCCGATGAACCGCGGAGCCATCGTGTCGGCAAGCCACTACAATGGCGGGTTCTGATTTTGATACCAGCTGGCAAGGATCCGACTTCGGTGAACACCCCACCTCCGCTTCAACCGCCCGCTCGCTCGCCCCAAGAAATCCTCGCGGGGGTTGAGTTGCCCGACACCCCCGGGCCCCACAGCCAGGACGGCCCAAGCAACCAGCCGCAGCGCGTCATGCTCCAAGAATTCCGCCCGCTGGTTGACAGCCTGGAGTGGGAGCTATCGGGGTTGTACTGGCAGACCCACGGCCTGCGTCCGTTCGTTGAAAAAGACGTGCCGTTCGAAGTCAACAACAGCGGTTGGGCAGCGGAAAACGCCGCGGCTGTGCTGCTGGCTAGCTGCCGGGAAGCAGACAGCCTGCCAGAGAATATCCAAGTGGTCGAACTCGGCGCGGGGCTGGGGCTCTTTGCCCGCCAACTGCTGGACGCCTTCAAGCGTTTGTGTGAAGAGCATAGCCACGACTACTACCAACGGCTGACCTACTACGTCACCGACGGCTCAGCGAAAACCATCGAGCAGTGGCGCGAGAAAGGTGTCTTTACAGAGCACGGCCCACACGCGGTGTTGGCGCGGTGCGACGCGTGCAGGCCCACGGAGGCGCTGGTTGAAAACGGCAAGCGCGTCGCGCTAACAGAAATCCAAGCGGTCTTCGCGAACTACGTGCTCGACTCGCTGCCCGCAACCGTGCTCCGCCGTCACAACGGCCAAACAGAGCAACTCTGCGCACGCGCCTACGTCAACACGATCCACGAAGACGCCATCACCCGCCAAACCGGCCTGACGATCCCGCAAGCCGTGGCCGCGGCCGGCAGCGCCAAACCCGACGACAAGCTGCGCTTAATGTCGATCCTGTCATACCTGGAATTTGAAGCCGCCTTCCAACCCATCGACGGCCCCCCACCCCCCTACTGCAACGACCTGTTAGCACAAACCAACGACGGCGCCCGAACCATGCTGAATTACGGCGCGATCGGCAGCCTTGAGGTTTGCCTGGAACGGCTAAACCCAACCGGGTTTGTCTTGATCAATGACTACGGCCCCACGCAGGCCAAGCAGGCGGCCGACTTATCGTACGCCCAACGGTTCGGCGCGTCGCTGGCGGTGTGCGTGCATTTCCCGTTCATGGAGCACCACTTCAAGTCGCAAGGCCGAGTCGTGCTAACTCCAAACGGCGACGAGCAACGCACGATCCACTCTCGCTTAATCTCAGCGAAACCCTTTGAAGAAACCGCACGTGTATTTATAGAAAAGTGCAGCGATGACCGTTTTATCGAAGCCGACCGCATGTCCGTCACCGCGACGCAACACACCAACGCCGGCCGGCTCGGCGAGGCGCTCAAGTGTTACCAAAAAGCCTTGTCGTATTGCCCCAGCGACTGGCACCTGCTGGGCCAAGCGGCCGAGTTCCTCACGCAACAACTGCACCGATACGAAGAATCGCTTGAGTTGGCGCTAGCCGCCGTCGCCATCAACCCTTGGTACAGCACCTTCCTCTGGAACACCCTGGGCAACTGCTACTTCTGCTTGGGCAGGTTCGATGAAGCCCACGAGGCCTACGAAACGGCTCAGGCCATTAATGCCGCCGATGCGCAGACCCAGTTGAACCTTGCGTTCAGCTACACGCAGCGAAGCGATCACACCAAGGCGCTAGCCGCGATCGCCCGCGGGCTGGAGCACGACACCGACGGCCGATTCCGGTCCGTGCTGCTGGCCAAGCAACAGCAAGTCATGGACGCCATCGCCAACCGCCAAACCGCTCGGGAGCAGCGAGACACCCAACGGTATACGGTTTTTAGCACGGCCAGGTAAGCAAAACGTAGATATTGATCCTGAATATACTTACACCTACAATGCATAAGCGGTTATTGATGAGGTTTTGGGGTTGTTACGAATACAATCAAGCCGCCGTCATCGAAACCGGAAGAATCGCTACGCTATAAACATGGCTTGGTAGGCTTGTAACTCGCCGCCGTTTGTCACAACCAGATTGTCCTGACATGACCACACCCGACACCCCCAACCCGCCCGCCCGCAAGGAGCAAGACGCCCCGCTCGCCCCACGCGTCAGCAGGCTGCCGTCGGGCAAGTCGATCGTTGTCTCGGCTGACCGCGACAGCGAAACTATTGAGGTGCGCTCGGGCAGCGGCGACATGGAGCTGCGCATCGCGCTGACGGACGAAGGACCGGTGATCACGCTGCGCGGGGCCAAGCTCAACCTCGAATCCACCGATACCGTGTCGGTCAACTGCCGCAGGCTCGAACTCAACACCACCGAGGACCTGCAGATCAACACCGGCGGCAGTATGGGGGTCCAAAGCGACGACGAGATCCGCATGAAATCCGCCCAGCAGACGTTCATCGACGGCGACTACGTCAACCTCAACTGCTTGGACCGGACGGGGTACCACGACGAGGGCATGGAACAACTTGAAAACCTGCCGCCGGACGCGGCTGACACGCCCCAAGCGGACACCGCCACCGAGTCTGAAGACGGTTGCTGCGACGATACCTGCTGCGACCGCTGAGCCTACTTATGGAAACACCCACCCAACCACCGATCAAGCTGCACTGCTGCCACGGCACGCCTCCGCCTCCACAGATCGTTGACGGCTGGAAGAAGTTCCTTGAATTTTCCAAGACCGCCAACAGCCGGATATGGTCGCTGCTGATGCCCGCCCTGATGGACCCGCACAACCCGGCGAGTAACAAGCTGGTCGTGTCGTTCTGTCAAGAAAACGGCGTCGGCCAAGACGACTTGCTCGCCGCCGTGCGTAGCTGTGTTTTCCTGCTTAGCCGCGCCGCGGCGCTGAACCTGGGACTGGACCTGCTCGACCAGGATTTTGCAACACTCTCACCGCCCGACAGCAAAGCCCACGAGGTGCTGCTGTCACGGTACGAGGGGCTCAAGTCTGAGTTGAGGAAGCTGATTATCACCGAATCGCTAGCCGACCACGGCAAAGTCTTGGTCGGCCTGGATTGGCGGGTCGATCAAGTCAACGCCTCCCACCGCGGCATGAACCTAAACACCCCGGTCGTGATGATGACCCTGCGTTACAGAGACGGCAACCAGTTCGAACGCACCACGCTGCAACTCACGCCCGAGACGCTCAACGAGCTTAAGCTGTTCTGCGAGCGATTTACCGCCGCCAACCCGTAACGTCGACCCACCACCACCGCCTGTGAAGGATTCCCCCCACGTCTCTCGTCGCTTGCTTGCTAGAATAATGGCATGATGCCCGAAGCCCCCGAGGATATTAACGCTTACTGCCACCAACTGGCCGACCGCGCCAAAGCCGCTGGCCGGAGCCTCGCCGTCACCTCCGGCCACAAGAGAACCGCCGCGCTACAAGCCGTGGCACGGGCCATCACAGAACGCGCCGAGAACATCCAACAAGAAAACGCACTGGACCTCGAAGCCGGAGAACAGGCCGGCTTGAGCGCCGCACTACTCGATCGGCTCAAGCTCGACACCAAGCGCATCGAGGCCATGGCCCAGTCCGTGCGACAGATCGCCGCCCAGCCCGATCCCATCGGGCAAGTCATCGACGGCTACGTCCGCCCGAACGGGCTGCGCATTGAGAAGCAGCGTGTGCCTATCGGCGCGGTGTTGATTATTTTCGAGAGCCGCCCCAATGTCACCTCAGACGCGGCGGCGCTGTGCATCAAAAGCGGCAACGCGGTCATCCTGCGCGGGGGCAAGGAGGCGATCCACTCCAACACCGCGATCGCGGCCTGCGTCCGAGACGGACTCGAACAAGTCTCGCTCGACCCCGACACCGTCCAACTGGTACAGACCACCGACCGTGAAGCGGTCAGCCAACTGCTGAAGATGGAGGGCAAGATAGACCTAGCCATCCCGCGCGGCGGCGAGTCGCTGATCCGGGCGGTGGTCGAGCAGGCTCATATCCCCGTCATCAAACACTACACCGGCAACTGCCACGTCTACGTTGACGCCGCCGCCGACGACAAGATGGCCCTGGACATCTGCATCAACGCCAAGACCCAGCGCCCCGGTGTGTGCAACGCCGCCGAGACGATCCTCTTCCACAAAGACGCCGCCCAGCGCGGGCTGCTCAAGCGCGTCTGCGAAGCACTCGCCGCCCAACAAGTCGAAATCCGCGGCGACGAACGCACACGCGAGCAGTTCCCCGCCGCCAAGCCCGCGACGCAAGAGGACTGGGGCGCTGAGTACCTCGACAAAATCGTCGCCATCGGCGTGGTCGATTCACTGGACAAAGCCGTCGAACACATCAACCGCTACGGATCCAAGCACACCGACGCGATCGTCACAACGCGCGTCGACGCCGCCGAACGCTTCGTCGAAGGCATCGACTCGGCCAACGTCATGGTCAACTGCTCAACACGCTTCAGCGACGGCGGGCAGTATGGGCTTGGCGCCGAGATTGGCATCAGCACCGACAAGCTGCACGCGCGCGGGCCTATGGGCGCAGCCGACCTGACGACCTACAAATGGGTCGTGCGCGGTAGCGGGCAGATCAGGCAGTAGACCAAACTTTGTGTAGAGTGTGCTTCAGCACACCGCGCAACGTGAGGCACGACATTTCGAAACGGTGTGCTGAAGTACACCCTATCCGGCTAAGATTGGGTGCCACACCTTGTCCCGAAGGGCAAGGTGTGCGGGATCAACAATTGGCGTGAAACACACTTTGCCCTTCGGGACAAGGTGTGGCACCCGGCAGATTACATAGCTTTTTTTATTGACAAATTTTACTGTAAATTTAATATAACTAAAAGAGTATAGTCAGACACGCTAGCAAGTAACCTAATGCTCCTATTTTAAGGAGTGTGACATGAGAAACTCCGCTACTGCGATAATTATAGTCACGATTTTAAGCACTCTGCCGGCACACGCAGGATTTCTTGTTATGACATTTGACGGCGGCACACCGGCTCAGCAGCCAAATAACATAGGATTTCTTGACTATACTGAGAGTGGAATCGTGGCTACAGCAATCGATTCTAGCCGTGATGGGTTTGTACACTTCGACAAAGCAGATTTTGGTCTTGACGGAGACCCCGACAGCGAGATGGCGTTACATACAATTCAACACGACGCTTCGTTTGTTCGTTTTGAGCTCGTTAGTGGCGACCCATTTAATCCGATAAGTGTTGATCTTGAGAATGTGACAGATGGTCCGTTAAATGTGATTTTCACCAACTCAAATGGTGTACCCAGCGACTTCACTGTTAACTCTCTGGGCACTGTGTCGCTTGATACACGCGACCCGAATTGGATGAATATCGATTGGTTCGACATTATTCTCCCAGTTGATGCAGATCAATGGGTTTCGATTGATAATGTGACAGTTACGCCCGAACCGTCGATAGGTTTCTTGTTAAGCGATGGGGCTCTAGGGCTACTAACTCATCAACGTAAAATGTATTTTTATCCTGCCTATTAGCCCCGCAGGGCAGGTCATTGACCTGCTACCGATCGCCAGCAATCCCACAAGGCGAGTCAATGACCCGCCCTACAAAACTGAAATGTAAATTTTGCCGTTGTTGGTGGAGGTTGCATGGGGAATGTTGGCTAATCCAAGCAGCGTCTACTTTACTGTGTTAGCGGGCTAATATCTCAAAATTCTGAATAAAATACAACAGGTGATCTATGGCGAAACATCGAGATGCTTGGGGGCAGACACTTAGGGCATACTGCACATACGACTTTATCAAAAAACATATCTATGAAGGTGATGAAGAACTTGCTAAAAAATATGCTGAAATTAAGACGCAGGGTCGGAACAGAGTAAACACAAGTACAATAATCACCCTTGACTACAAATATGCTAATCAGCTTATGATGGAGGTTCGCGATCACTATAAAGAAGATGACTATCAGCGTGGGGTTATATATACCACCGTTGCTCCCTACTGCATGTATGAACGTTGTTGGTCTGATAAAAGATCTAAGCTGATTGGACTACGTAAATTTAAATACAAAGTCAAGCTTGAAGATGGAAACTATAAGATATTCCATTTCGATGGTTTGGCAGTTTCGTAGGGTGTGCTTCAGCACACCACGATTTACCTCACGCCCCCACCGCCACCGCGTGCTTGTGGCAGACCTGCCCTAGTGCGTCGCATGCGTATTGCACTTCCTGCACCGTCAAGAACGGCCCAAAAGAAAACCGTGTCATGCCTCCCAGCGCGTGTGTGCCGAATGTCTTGTGGGCGAGCGGAGCGCAGTGGATGCCCGAGCGTGTGAGGATGCCGTACTCGCGCTCCAGCAGGTCCGACAACGCTTGCGGGTCGTTGAACCCCTCAACACGCACGGAAAACACGCCGCAGCGGTCCTTCACCCCCTGTGGTCCGTAGTACGTCAGCCCCGGCATCTGCCCGGTGTCGGATAGCCCCGCGATCATGGCCCGGATCAGCGATTGCTCGTGTCGCCACAATTTCTGGACCGTTTGGTCGAGTATCCACGCCACGGCTTCGGACAAGCCGACGATGCCGATGGCGTTGTGGCTGCCCGGCTCGAACCGGTCGGGCATGAAGGTAGGCTGGGTGTCGCTATCGCTTGCTGAGCCCGTGCCGCCTTCGCGGTAAGTTTGCATGCGTTTCTCAACACCCGGTCGGATGTACAGCCCACCGGTGCCAAGCGGGCCAAGCAACCCTTTATGACCCGGGAAGGCGAGCAGGTCGATGCAGTCGGCTTGCACGTCGATGGGCACGTGGCCCACGGTCTGCGCGGCGTCGACCAAGAGGGGTATATCGTGCTGTCGCGCGATTCGGCCTATCTCTGCGATGGGTTGCAACGTGCCTGTGACGTTCGACCCATGTACCACCGCGATGAGCTTCGTGCGCGGTGTAATCGTCTTAGCAATGTCGTCGGGGTCGACCAACCCGGTGCGCGGGTCGCACGGCACGCGCGTCTGCTCCAGGCCGATCTGGTCAATCAGCGCGTTGAGCGGGCGCAGCACGGAGTTGTGATCGAGCCAAGTGGTGATGACATGATCGCCGGGCTGGACCAGCCCGCGGATGGCCATGTTCAGCGCGTCGGTCGTGTTGAGCGTGAAAACGACGTGCTCGGGATTTTCGCCGTGGATCAGTGTGTTGATCCGTTCCCGGCACTGGTGCAGCAGCTGTCCCGCTTCTTGGGCCTGTGCGTAGGCGCCGCGACCGGGGCTAGCGCCGACCTGCGTCGCAAAGCGGGACATGGCCCCGATCACGGCAGGCGGCTTGGGAAAGCTCGTCGCCGCGTTGTCCATATAGAGCTGTTGGGGGGTAGTCGCTGCCATCTTACTGACCGATGAACCCTCGGGTTACGTCTCATCAAAGATGGGCCTGCCGGCGGACAGCCCCATCTTTTTCTCATTGTAGCGTGCGCGGACGATCTATCAGCCCCGCGCGAACCACCCGCCAAACCGCGGCAACAAGACTAAATTCAAAAAGAATATCTGGCTGTTTGTTGCTGTGAAACAATGACTTATCGACGAGCCCCGGCGGCTTCTCTTGGGCAGGCACGGCTTTGGGTATATAATGATTTACAAGCGAGGGCCTCAAAACAAGGAGTTCAAAGACCATGAATCGCACCGTATCAGGCCAACTCTTCGTGGTGGCTTTGTTAACGGGGGTATTCGCCGCAGCGCCGCCAGCCGCGGCTGAAGAGCCGATGATACCCGAGCCGGCGCCGGAATTAGCTAGGCTTCGCCAACTGGCGGGCACCTGGGAAGGCACCGTCACCCACGGCGACGAGGGCGAAGCCGAGCCGGCCAAAGCCGTCTACCGCGTCACGTCCGCAGGCAGCGCGATCATCGAAACCCTGTTCGCCGACACCGAACACGAGATGGTCACCGTGTACCACATGGACGCCGGGCAAGTGGTGATGACCCATTACTGCGCCATCGGCAATCAGCCGAAGATGGGCGAGCAGGCGTCCAACGACGGCGACGCCATGTCGTTTGAGTTCATCGGCGGGTCGAACATGAACTCGGAAGACGACCCCCACATGCACGCGATGACGATCAAGTTCCTTGGCAACGACCACATCCAGGCTAACTGGACGATGTACGCCGACGGCCAACCCGGCCACACGGCCCACATCGACCTGCACAGAAAATGACGCGAGCCTATCTCAACTGCTACCGGAGGGGACGGTGACAATCCGACTGCGATTCGGCAAGTGCGAAGTCTGCGGCCAAACCCCCAGGCAGTTGATCGATATCGAAAGCGGCCAACGCCTGTGCCGTGAGTGCCTCAAAGAATTGAAGGGCGAACTGAGCGACGAGGCGCCACAAGCGGACGACGACAGCGATACACCCACCGCTAAGCCCGAAGAAAACTGATAGGCCCCCGGCGGCCTTTGGCAGCGATTCGCGGGCAAACCCGACCCCGGTATTGATTGACACTTCTCTTGACCCGTCGTAGCGTGAGGGCATGGTGTGCTTACAGCGATTTGGCGTCCTCTTGTGTGTCACGAGCTTGGTCGGTTGCGCTTCGGTAGCGACGCCGGGTGTTGCGATTAACACGCCCGTATCGCTGGCGGGCGGGGGCGCGTCGTCTTCCATGGACGCATCAAACGCCCGCTCCGCGAAAACCGGGGGTGACGCCGCCGCGATCGTCTACCTCGACGGTCAGCCGGTCTGGTGGAGCGACCTGCGCCTGGGCATGGCCGAGGCCAGCGGCGGGGTCGTGCTGGCGGAACTGGTGCTAGACCGGCTGATCGACCAGCGTCTCACCGAACACGGGTTGACGGTCGGCGACGAGCAGATCACCGCAGAGAGCCGGGTGTTGTCCGACTCGCTCGACGACGCCGACCCGGACCGCGCCCAGCGGTTGCTAAGCGAGTTGCGCCAGCGGCAGGGCCTCGGGGTCAACCGGTTCAAGCGGCTGCTGGCACGCAACGCGGGGCTGCGGCTGTTGGTGCAAGACCAAGTTCAAGTCTCTGATGCCGCCCTGGACCAGGCGTACCAACTCGAATACGGCCCGCGCTACGAGGCGAGGCTGATCGTCACGGAATCGCTCCAAGAGGCCGGCCGTCTGGTGCACCGGGCGAGCGAGGGCGAATCATTCTCCGATCTGGCTGTTCAACACAGCGTCGACGCCAGCCGCGCCCAAGGCGGGTTGATCAGCCCTGTCAGCCCAGCCGACCCGACATACCCCAAGTCAATCCGCACAGCCCTGGCCGGGTTGAAACCGGGGCAGGTAGCCGACCCGATCGCCCTGGAGCGGGGGTTCGCGGTGGTGCGCCTGGAGCGCGTCATCACACCCAAGTCCCCCCCGCCGTTCGACGCGGTTAAGCCCGTGCTCGGCCGACGGGTGCGACGGCAGGTGGAGCAGGTCTACATGCAACAGCTTGCCAGGACGCTGATGGCCGAAGCCGACGTGGTCGTGCTCGACCCCGTGCTCAATAGCAGTTGGGACCGCCACCGCAAACAGCTATCACCGCGATAGAATACCAAGCATTACGGTCGCCCCGGCTATTCGTGGTCTTAGTCGCCCGCGAGAGCCGATGGTAGCGGTATCACAAACCAGGTGGTCAATGAAAATTGAAGTCGCAAACCGGATACACCGGCTGCCGCCCTACATCTTGGGCAAACTCAAGCAGCTGATCTACGAGCGTCGCCGCGACGGCGCGGACGTGATCGACATGAACATGGGCAACCCGTCGGACCCCCCGCCAGACGCGGTGGTGGACAAGCTGCGCGAAGCGGCCCAAGACCCGCGTAACAGCCGATACTCCGTCTCAGCGGGCGTCTACAACCTGCGCCGCGACCTGGCGCTCAAGTACAAACGCAAATGGGGCGTCGAGCTAGACCCGGCCACCGAGGTGATCGCCACGATCGGCTCGAAGGAAGGGTTTAGCCACATGTGCCTAGCCCTGCTACAGCCCGGCGACACGGCCGTGGTGGGCAACCCCGCGTTTCAGATCCATACCTACGCGGTGATCCTGGCCGGGGCGAGCACGACGGCGGTGCCCCTGGGCAACGACGAGGCTTTCCTGCGTCGCATCGAAGAGAAGCTTGAGCACATGACGCCCAAGCCCAAGATGATCATCCTCAACTACCCGCACAACCCCACGGCTATGACCGTCGAGCCGCGGTTCTTCGAGCAGGTCGTGGCTATGGCGGACAAGCACCAGGTGATGATCATCCACGACTTCGCGTATGGCGAGACCTGTTTCAACGGGTACAAGGCGCCAAGCTACCTCCAAGCCGCGGGGGCCAAAGAGTTCGGCGTGGAGTTCACGACGCTTAGCAAGCCTTACAACATGGCTGGGTGGCGCATCGGGTTCTGCGCGGGCAACTCGGAGATGATCAAAGCACTGGCCACCATCAAAGGGTACTACGACTACGGCATTTTCCAGGCGATCCAGATCGCCGCGATCATCGCCATGCGCGAGGGCGACAAGCACATCGACCGGCAAGCACAGGTCTACCAGCAGCGTCGCGACATCCTCGTGGCGGGCTTGCGCAAGCTGGGGTGGGAGGCGGACGCGCCGCATGCGTCGATGTTCGTTTGGGCCAAGATCAGCGATGAACACCTCGCCCGGTACAACGGCAGCTCCGTCGACCTGTGCATGGCGATGGTAGACCAAGCGGAGGTAGCCATGACGCCGGGTGCGGCGTTCGGCGACCTGGGCGAAGGGTGCGTACGGTTGGCGCTGGTGGAGAATGAGCACCGCATTAAGCAGGCGCTGCGCCAGCTCACGCGCGTGCTGAATAAGCCTTCGGCGACAGTGATATAGGAAGTGGGGATAAGAACGGTGTGTGGTGGAAAACACACAGCACGCTGCGCGGTGCTGTGTGGCACCCGGCTCCGACGACACGATGGCTGCCTAGCGGGGTAGGGTCCGCGATTCGCGGACCGCGATCGCCGCATTGACGTTCCGTCCTCCTAATAGCCGCCGGGGCCGGGCGGACCCGGACCTACAAAACTTTTGCCACGGTGCTAGGGCATTCTTCAAGTCGTTCGGCAACCGAACAAAAACATATCGCGTTGTAATGAGAATAGAATAGTCTCATGGCAGGCCCGTTTTCATCTGTTTTCCTGACCGCGCAATGGCGTGATCTGGCCATGATTAACTTTGAGGTCAATCCGGCTGTGCTCAAGCCGCTTGTGCCGCGGGGCACGGAATTGGATGACTGGCACGGCCAGACGTTGGTGAGCCTCGTGGCATTTCTGTTTCTGAATACACGGGTGTTGGGCGTGGCTGTTCCGTTGCACCGTGATTTCGAAGAGGTGAACCTGCGTTTCTACGTGCGGCGGAAGACACACGAGGGGTGGCGGCGTGGGGTTGTTTTCGTCAAGGAGATCGTGCCGCGACGGGCTATCGCGTGGGTGGCGAGGGTGTTTTTCGGTGAGCCCTATGTGGCGTTGCCGATGGACCACCTGGTCGAGTCGCCCCCGGGTGACAACGAAGCAACGCGGCGGGTAGCCTACACTTGGCGAAGCAAAAGCGACGACTTTCGCCTGCGGATGACGGTGCATGGTCAGTCACGCCCCACCGAGCCGAACAGCGAAGAGGCTTTCATTACCGAGCATTACTGGGGGTACACGGGCCGCCGCGACAAAGCGACTCTCGAATACCGTGTTGAGCACCCGCTGTGGCGGACATGGGCGGCGACACAGGCCACACTCGACGGCGATGTCGCGGGCCTGTACGGCGACCGCTTCGCCGAGTCGCTGCGGTCAAAGCCTGTCTCGGCGTTCCTGGCCGACGGGTCGGAGGTCTCGGTGTCCAGGCCGGTTCGGCTGGACGGTGAAGTAAAGCGATGAAGGACACGACGTCAACCCGTGGCTGGCTGCTTTACGACGGTTCCTGTGGGTTCTGCCGGCGGTGGGTGCCCTTTTGGGAAAAGACCTTGCGTAAACGCGGGTTTGCGATTGACTTGCTCCAAAGCGACTGGGTGCGACGAGAGTTGAACGCAGCCGATGACCAGTTGCTGCAAGACCTTCGGCTGGTGCTGGCCGACGGTCAGCAGGTGCTTGGGGCCGACGCCTACCGCTACCTGATGCGGCGTATCTGGTGGGCGTTTCCAATCTACTTACTAGCATCGGCGCCGCTGTTCGACCGTATCTTTGATCGGGGCTACAGAACATTCGCTGATAACCGTTACCGGATTTCACAACGATGTGGGCTTGAGGGTGCGCCGGATGCCGCTGGCGGATCGCCCGCTAGTGGTTCGGTAAGACAAAAGGATTGAGTTGCGGTGTCCGGGCGGGCCCGGACCTACCTGTTTGTAACTCTTTAAAGGGCTGTCTTTCTATTCGACGCCGGGTGCCTTGGGCTAAGTCCGCCTTAGGCGGATGCCCCAGCTTGAATGACCTCTCCAGTGACACGCTGTGCTTAGTCACAGCCACACCGCCTACAATCAATGTAAGCGTACCTTGCAAGAATGCTAATTCAGAAAGGAGCGAGCCGTGTTGTATTGGGCAGCTGTATTCTTCATCATCGCTATCATCGCAGCGGCGTTCGGGTTTGGTGGAATTGCCGCGGGCGCCACGTCGATCGCGAAAATCCTGTTCTTCCTGTTTTTGGTCTTGTTCGTCGTTTCGTTAATCGTGGGCGTGCTTAGGGGAAGGATCCCGCGATAATGGCAGCGCGCCGGATGCCCCGTTGATAAACCGTGATCTTATGTGTTCATCCGCGTAGAATAGTTGCGAGGTGGGTGACGCTGGGATTCGCCGCGCCGACAAAGCCACCCCGACCCCGTATCATGGCTGTTTGAGCCATGCGCATCACACTGACAAAAAGCTTTACCTTCGAAGCCGCACACTGGCTGCCCACGTTCCCCGACGGGCACAAGTGTCGCCGGATGCACGGGCACTCGTTCCGCGTGGATATCGTGGTCGAGGGCGACGTGCCCCAAGACAAGGGCTACCTCATCGACTACGGGCAGATCAAAGACGCCGCGGGGCCGATTGTCGACGAACTCGACCACCGCTTGCTCAATGAGATCGAGGGGTTGGAGAACCCGACGGCTGAGTTGATTACGAAGTGGGTGTACGACCGGCTCAAGCCCGCGCTGCCGCTGCTATTTGAGGTGCGGATACATGAGACGTGCACGACGGCTGCGGCGTACCGGGGCGAGGGGTAGCGCGTGTCGGACGAGGTTCAAGTCACCATCCAAGTCATCGTCTCAGCCCTGATCGTGGCTGGGGTGTTGTGGTACATGTGGCGGCTGCCCCAAGGCGGCGATTCGGTGCGCGGCGCGGCGCCGTTCCTGGCGTTGGGCAGTGTGTGGCTGGGGCTGGCGGCGGTGGTGGCGTCGTCATCGCTGTGGTGGGTGGCTGAGCCGGATCGCTGGGTGACGGTGGTATTTTTGGTGTTGGACCCGGCGACGATCGGCACGGGGGTGCTGGTGCTTTGGGTACACAGGCCGGCGCTTGGTGTGACGCCTGTTCAAACATTAACAGCGGTCGATCAGCAGCGCCTCCAAGCGTGGGTGGGTATCGCGATGGGTTTAATCGCGGTGGTGATCGGCTACGCGTTTGTGATGACGCACAAGACCGTGTTTACGCCTGTGGGGGTGTGAGTCATTGCGCTGCCGGCAGCCTGACGCCGTGCCTAGCGGCGGCGTCTCGCAGGCGTTTGAGCGCCTCGGGGCCGTCGGCGCGTCGGCGTGCTCGGCCGGGCGCATCGGGGTCGGGCGAATCGTCGACCGCAAACTGACGCATGAGCAGGTACGTGAGGTAGTGGTCGAACGGCTGGGCGCGGTTGATGTCGTACCGGTCGATCGCCTCGACGAGCGTGGGGACGCTCGCCACTAATAAATCCAAGATGTGTGCGGGCGAATGGTCGGGCTGGCTAACCAAATGCCTGCGCACGGCGGACAGGACGGCCGGGAGGCTTGCGGCCACGACCCGGTCGCGCGTGGCGGCGGCGGCCCTGGCATCGGCCTCGATCTGATCCAAATCAGCCACGCGGGGGTCGTACCGGTTCAGACTTGTTCGCGCGGTGGCGGCCCGGTGCTTGAGGTAGTTGTACCGGGTCAAGAGCAGCCCCAGCCAATCAGGGTCGGCGCGCGGCGCGTTAAACAACGGCTGGATCTCGGGCGGCAGGTCGTCCACGGGCACGGACGCGCCCGCCCGCATTGCAGGCTGCTGCGTATCGCCGCCCGACACCGCTAGCAGCCGGTCCGCGTCGTCTTGTTCAAACCGTGGCGAAGCGACGCCATCGAGGCGCAGCCGGTCGATCACCGCTACCCGGCGGTGGCGCATCGACCGGTAGATCGTGGACCGTGTGCGGTTGAAGTGGCTGGCGATCTGGCTCATGGGCACGCCCGACTTGTGCAGGTGGGCGATCCGACGCTGCTGGCGGGCGTCGAGCGGCGCGGTGCGGTCAATAAAAATCTTGTCCTGTGGGTTGTCGCGGTCGTGGTGTTCGAGCAGCAGCCGGATTGTCTGGTGCGCCCTGCCGATTTTCTTGGCTAGGTGCAACGCCACCTGGTTCAGCGAGGCGTCTTTGGCTTGGACGATACGGCGGGCGCGTTCGATGACTTGTTGCCGCGTGCGCGGGTCGATCCGGGTTCGGTCTGAGGCACGGGCAACGCGCTGCGGGTGGCGACGAAGGAATGCCTCTACCGCTTGTGGGGTGAACGCGATAACCTTGTGCTTGTGGCCGGGCTGGGCGACCCACCGCCACCGTAGGCCCTGCCCACGCCAGCGCGAGACGGTCTTGGTCGAAATATTGAGCCGTTCGGCCAGCGATTCGGGCGACTGGACCGGGTCGTCGTCGGTCACGGGCATGGGCGTGGCGTGGGTGAGTTTGTCGATCAGCAGCCGCAGGTCGGCCATGACCGCTTCGCCGGTCAGCAGCATGGGCGGGGTGGCGTCGCTGCGGTAGCCGGTGATGTGGTAGCTGATAAAGTCGAACGGGTAGTTGCGGTCGGGCTCAAGGTCGTCGTGCAGGGCCTCGGCGTGCCGTACCTGGGTGGGCCGGATGCTCGCCGGGGCGATCAGCAACTGTCGCGTCAATTCCGCGATGGGGTGGCAGCGGAAAGATTGAGAGGTTTGGCGGCTCACGGTCTAACGATCGCCGGCACGAACCGGCAGCGATCCGGCGCGTTTTTCGAGCGTTACTCGGGGGTGCCCGAGGTCATATCGTATACCCACTGGTCGATCAGGCGGCTGTCGTCGAGGACTTGGCCTTCGCCGAAGAAGAGCTTCAGCTCGTGGGCGGCTGCCTCGGTGCTGTCCGAGCCGTGGATGAGGTTGAAGGCGTTGCTTAGCCCGAAATCACCACGGATCGTGCCCGGCTCGGCCTTGCTGCCGAACGTCGCGCCCATCATCTTGCGGGCTACCTCGATGGCTTTGTTGCCGCGCAGGGCCAGGACAATCACCGGCTTGCTCGTCATGAAGTTGACCAACCCGTCGTAAAAGGGCTTGCCCTTGTGGGCGGCGTAGTGGGTGGCGGCCAGCTCGGGGCTGATCTTCATCATCTTCATAGCGACGATCTGGAACCCCTTGTCTTCGAAGCGCGTGATAATTTTGCCGGTCAAGCTTCGCTGGACGGCGTCCGGTTTGAGGATAATGAGCGTGGTTTCCATGCTGGATATAGCCTTAAAGTAATGAGTAACAGTTATTCTTTGAACCCTCACATGGGAATGGTTTTATAGCAGTTCGCGTGGCGGCGTGCCAACAGCGGTAGAACCGGGCCGACGCGAGCCGAACTAGGAGCGGGTGATGGTGAGCTTGGGTTGCTCGAGCGTGGGGGTGATCGTCGGCTCAAGCAGGTTGGGCTGACGCGCTAGCCAGGCCTCCAACTCGTCCACGGAGATCGGCTGGTTGCCGACCTTGCTCGCTTCGAGGCCCGCGGTGGCGGACGCCACAAAGCCGGCTTGGGACAGGCTGGTGCCGGAAGCAAGCGCCAGCGTGGCTGTAGCCAAAAACGCGTCCCCGGCGCCCAGCGGATCGATCCCATGAGGCACAAGGCTTGGCAGGTATTGGCTACGCAGCCGCGAGTTGAACCACTGGGCCGGGTCGTCCTCCCGCGGACGGAACAGCACGCACCCGTGCCGGCCCATGGTGACGGCCAAATTCGCCAGCTTGAGCTTTTTCATCACGGTGGCCGCGATCGTAGGCAGGCTCTGCTCAAAGTCGCCCACCAAGCTGCGCAGCTCCCGCTCCGACGGTGTCAGTAGGTCGACTTGGCTCATCGCCATGAACGTCTGCTGGGGGCCGCTGATGTCGCCGGTAATGGTGCCCACGTGGGGACGCAGCAGCGGGATCGCCTTTTCCAACAGCGACGAGGTCAGCGTGCCGTACCCAAAATCCACGAAAATGATGGCGTCTATCTCGTTCTTCAGCCCGTCCAATACATCGAGCATCTTCCGCTCGTTGGCGGAGTCGAGCGGCTGGGGCGTGGCTTGGTCAACCTTGAGCAGCTTCTGGTTTTCGACCAGGTATCGCCGCTTGGTGGGTAGCTGCTTGTGCGTGGGAAACGTGGTGTATTGGATCTTTTGCTGGTCCAGCTTGGCTAGCACCTCCGCGGTGGCGGTGTCCCACCCGACGGTGGTGATCAGGTGCGGCTGTGCGCCTTGGGCTTTGAGGTGCGACGCCACGATCGCCGCGCCGCCCAGATAGGTCGCTTCTTCGAGCGGCTTGACCGAGAGGATCGGCGCCTCGCCCGCCACGTTGGCCGGGTCGCAGAACACGTAGTCATCTTTGATCGCGTCGCCCACCACCGCGACGCGCTTGCCCGGGAACTGGTGGCGCAGCAGGTCCCGCAGAAACGCGGGCGATATCCCCCACCGCTTGCCCCACGTGGCCACGCGGTATTGGCCGTGCTGCCCGTCGGCCTCAAGCGATTGGCCCAGACGGTCCAGCAAATCCGTGGAAGAAAAGATGATCTGACCCGACGAGTAAATCACCCGCCCGCCGTAGCTCTGGATCAGTTGCTTCTCGGCGACAAAGCCGGGGTGTGTGGAGTGCTCGTATTCCTTGCCCTTGACGTAGACATCGGGCTGTAGCGCCTGGATCACACTTTCGGCGGTCGGGCCGTCACAGACGACCACATGGTCCACAAACTCCAAAGCCGCGAGGGTCTCGGCGCGTAGCTCCTGTGGGATGTAGGGACGCGTGCCGTCCTCTTTTTCGATCGCGTCGTCGCCGGTCAGCGACACGACCAGCACGTCCCCCTGCTTGCGCGCGAACTGGAGGTACCGCAGGTGCCCGGGGTGGACAATGTCAAAACACCCGTGGCAATGGACCACCACTTTCCGGCCCCCGCGGTGCTTCTGAGCCAGTTTGGTCAACTGTGCGAGGGTGCAGATTTTCCTCGATACGTCTAGAGACATTAGAGGCATTATCGGTCGAGGCCTGTGTCCACGTCGAATTTGTGGTATCCGTCACCCCAATCGCGTTATCGGATTGACGGTTTGAAGGGGCAGGCGCGCCCTGCTGACCGGGCACACAAGACGAAACCCGCTCTTTGTGATAAATAAAGGGGTATGGGTAAAAATACCACAACGACACAGCAGACCGTCACCCCCAGCCTGGCGGTGGACTTGGCGGGGCTGAAGCTGAGCAACCCGCTGATGACCGCGTCGGGGACGTGCGGGTACGGCTATGAATACGGAGATTTCGTGGACCTGTCGCGCCTTGGCGCGTTTGTGACCAAGAGCATCACCGCCGAGGTCCGCCCCGGCAACGAGCCCAGCCGGATCGTAGAGACGCGAGCCGGCATGCTCAACGCGATCGGGCTTGCCAACGTCGGCCTGGACGCGTTCATGGCCGAAAAGCTGCCCCCCCTGCAGCGGATGCGTCAAGACGGGCCGAGGATCATCGTCAACGTCGCGGGCCACAGTATCGACGACTACGTCAACACAGCCGGCCACATCGCCGCTGACGAAGACGTGGACGCCATCGAGTTGAATGTGTCGTGCCCGAACGTCAGTGACGGGCTAACGTTTGGGACGAACCCGAAGCTGCTTAAGGAGTTGGTCGGCTTGGTTCGCAAGGCAATGCGGCCAGCGTGCAAACTGGTCGTGAAGCTGTCACCCAATGTGGAAGACATCACCGCCACAGCCGCTGCCGCGGTCGAGGGGGGCGCCCAGATTCTGAGCATGATCAACACCTACACGGCCATGACAATCGACATTAACAAGCGTCGCCCTCGCCTGGCCAATGGAACTGGCGGGCTGTCTGGCCCGGCGATCCGGCCGCTGGCGGTGTATCTGGTCCACCGCGTGTACCGCTGTGTGGCGCGCGACGCGGGTGTGCCCATCATCGGGATGGGCGGGGTCCAATACTGGCAGGACGCGGTGGAGTTCCTGCTGGCCGGCGCCAGCGGGCTGGCGGTGGGCACCGCCCTATTCGCCGACCCGGCCACGCCCGTCACGATTCTCGAAGGGCTCACCGAGCACCTGCGTCAACAGGGGTGCAAATCCGTCACAGAACTGATCGGTGCGTTGGAGCTGCACACGGACCCACCGGCGGCGCCGTACCCCTAAAATCGATCAGGCGGATTCAACAGCTATATAACAAGAAGCGGACGCAGCGCCTAGGATATGGCAGCCTCACCGCCGCCCGTATCCGCCAGCGGATTCGACCTTGGCCACGGAATAACCGATAGGTCCAATAGCGTATACAACGCCGGCAATGCGAATTAAGATACTGAAAGCGGGCTGTATTGACGCCGCGCCACGCTGGTGATCAACTAAAAACAGGGCAGAAAGACACAAGTCTAATCTCTACAAAGCGACCCATGTATTACCTTTGTATTCAAGCGATAGGTTCCGCGGCAATCCTGTGAGTTATTATGAAGGCCCGCCTGTTGATCATCTTGTGTTTTTGCGGCGTGCTGGGCGTCATCGGCATGGTGGGTTACTACCGCGCGATGACACAGGCCGGCCCCCTGGACACGAAAGCCGCCGTCGAACCGGCGGTGGTACGCGTGGCCAACCTCACCACGGAGAGCTACCCGCTGACGGAATCTTTTTACGGCTTGATCGAGGCCAACGTGCGCGTCGATATGGCGTTCCAAATCGTTGGCCGGGTGATGCAACTGGGCAGCCAAAACAACCAAGCCCTGGTTGAAAACCAGCGGGTCCGGAAGGGACAACTGCTGGCCAGGCTCGAACCGCAGCGATACGAAGCCATGGTGCAACAAGCCAAGGCGCAGGAAGCCAACGCCAAAGCGCAGATGGCAACCGCCTCTGCTGAGATCGCCAGCGTGAACGCCGAACTCCAAGACTCCAAGAGTGAGCTTCTGCGGCTCCAGCAGTTGAAATACCAAAACGCCACCACCGAGCGCGAGGTTGAGCGTGGCGAAGTGCGGGTGAAGCAGGCGCAGGCCATGCTCGACGCCGCCAAGGCCAAGCTGATGTCGGCCCAGGCTTCGTATCAGGCCGCCAGGGCCAGCGCCATGTCCGCAAACGTGGACTTACAGGACACCGTGTTGCGCGCGCCCATGGACGCGAGGGTCGCCGCGGTGCCGGTGGAATTGGGCCAGATGGTCCAGCCCGGGCAGAACATTGCCACGCTTATGGACTTGAGCAATGTCAAGCTCGTGATCGGTGTGGTGGAGCGGAAAGTGCCGCTGCTGCGTGAGGGGCAGGCGGTGAAAGTCGAGGTGCTGGCGTTGTCGTCGCAAGCAAGCCTGCTGAGCGATTCTGAATCGCTGGGGCGCATCCGGCGGGGACGGGTGTCGCTGGTGCCGCCGATGGCCAGAGAGAGCAGCGGGCTATTTAATGTTGAGATTGAATTGGACAATGAAGACGGCCTGCTGATGCCGGGGATGATCGGCAAGGCGACGATCCTGGTCACGGAGCAGCAAGGCGTGGCGATCCCGGTCACGGCCGCGGTGCGGTCGGGCGACCGCGCGTGGGCATTTTTTGTCAGCCCCAAGTACCACGCGGGGTTGGACCTGGGCACCGTGGGCGAGGCGGTGGTGGACGTACCCGCGACGGTGGCCAAGAAAGTGTGGTTCGATCCGATCGTCTTTAACAACGAACACTACATCGTCACAAGCGTGCCCGACGGGGCCGACCGGTTGGTGATCGAGGGACAAAACCGGCTCCAAGACGGGCAGACCGTCCGGGTCGTCGAAGCGATCGCCGGTGTATCGCCGGCCGCCCAACACCATTAAGCCTCTGCCCGGGATGCGACGCCACCATGGGACTGACCGAACGCGCCATCGAAATGCCCCGCCTGGTGATCCTGGGCACGCTGCTGCTGCTGGGACTGGGCGCCACGGCGATGCTCACGCTGCCCAAAGAGCGCACGCCGCGGATCAAACTGCCTGTCATCATTGTGGCCACGCCCAACCCCGGCGCCACGCCACACACCAACGAGCAAGAAATCCTCAGCAAAATCGAGGAAGAGGCGGACAGCTCCCTGGAGGGCCTGAAGGACGAAGGGGCGATACTCGGGCAAGCGGTCAACGGCGCCGCGATCATGCAGTTCGTCTTCGACGACGGTGTCGATGTCGAACAGGCAAAATCCGACGTTGAAAGCCTGATCAACCGTGTCAAAGGGCAGTTCCCCGCGGAGGCGCAGCAAGACCCCGGCCCGATCGTCAACGACATCGCGTTCGAGGACTTCCCCGTGATTCAGGTGGTCATCGCGGGGGGCGAAAGCGGCACGGACAGGCGGGAAATCGCTGAACAACTAGAAGCGAGGATCGAGAAAGTCCCCGGTGTGTCGGGGGTGGATATTTTTGGTGGGTTGGAGAAAGAGATCCAGGTCGAGATCAACCCACACCTGATGACGCTCTATGGGTTCGGCTACCCGGACTTGGAGCGGGCGATCCGCCAAGCCAACGCCGACGCGCCCAGCGGGGCCATCGAATCGGACCGGGGCGATGACCGGCGTGTGCGTAGCCGCACCAAACTCAACAGCCTTGAGGCGATCAGCCAAGTCCCGCTGGGAACCCGCGACAACAAGCCGGTGCTCCTGGCGGACGTGGCGAAAGTGTACATGGGACACGAGCCCCTCAAGAGCCTGGCACGCTACAACGGCAGCGACGCGGTTGTCCTCCTGGTACGCGCCAAGACGGACATCGACGTGTTGGCCACCGCCAACGAGATCCAGGAACTCGTCGACCGGTTTGTGTCCCTCGGCCCCGCGCAGGGGTTCCAGATCGGCACTGTCCGGTCGCAGGCCCGCGAGATCGGGTACATGATGAATCAACTTCTGACCAGCGCGGGCTACGGCGTGATCCTGGTGGTGATCTTGTTGTGGATTAGCCTGGGGTGGCGCAACGCCATGCTGATCAGCGCCTCCGTTCCTTTCGCGCTGGTGGGCACCAGCGCGATCATGTGGTTTGCCCGACAGGTCACGACCTCGGACCTGACCATTAACAACATGACGCTGTTTGGGATGATCCTGGTCACGGGGATGGTGGTCGACGGTTGTATCATTGTGGGCGAGAACATCTACCGACACCGTGAACTGGGGCGGCTGCCCCTCGAGGCCGCGAAGCGGGGCATCGAAGAAGTCGGCGGGTCGCTGATTTCCGCCTACCTCACCACGTTCGCCGCCTTCGCCCCCATGCTCATGATCCGGGGCGTCATGGGTGATTTTATGTCTCAGCTGCCGATTGTGGTGCTGTTCGCATTGTGCTCGGCCATGCTTGTCGATCACTTCCTACTGCCCGTCTTGAGCATGTACGTCATGAAGGTGCCGCCCGCGCAGTTGGCCGAGGCCCAATCAAAATCACAAGAGCAAGCCGCGTTGAGCCCGGAGCAGATCGAGATCGACAACGCCGAGCAGATCGTGTCGCGCAGCAAAATCACGCGTGTCTACGGGCGGATGCTCAGGTACTCGCTGAACCACCGGCTTCTTGTGCTCGCCTTGGCGGCGGGCACGACGGCGGCGCCCGTGGGCCTGTTTATGATCGGCGCGATCGGGCTGGACTTCTTCCCCGACAGCGACATCCCGATCATCGAGGTGCAATTCGAGTTGCCCCTGGGCTCGAACATGGAGAAGCGTAGCGCCGTCGTCGCCGCTCAGATCGAACAAGCCGTGCTGCGAGCGCTGCGCCCCGATGAGTGGCACTACCCCACCTCTCGCAGCGAGCCGGCCAGACCCGTGACGACCATGGGCGACCCGGGCGCGTTGAACACCCGACCCGAAATCGGCACCGGCACGGGCCCGGAATTCGGCATGGTCTACATCGAGCTGTCGTTGGCGGAGGAAAGAGAGCGCACCGCCTCGCAGATCCGTCAGGCCATCCACGACGAACTGCCGCCGCTGCCGGGGGTGGTGGTGCACATCAAGTCGCCCAAAGAGGGGCCGCCCGTGGGAGCGCCCATCATGGTCCGGGTGCTGGGCCGCACCGATTCTTCCGTCACGGTGGAGCAACTCGCGGAGCAGGCACGCCGGGTGCATGAGCTGCTTGACGAGCTGCCCGGCGTCTACGACGTCGCCATGGATTACCGGTTGCGCCCCGAGATGGAGGTGGTGCCGAACCGCACGGTCGCCAGCCTGTTCGACATCAACACCCAGCAGATCGCGCGCGGCGTCAACTTCGCGCTGGAGGGCGTGAAAGTAGGCGACGTCGACTTCGGCGGCAGCGACGAGATCGATATCCGCTTGCGCAACCAGCCGGGCGAACGGGACCAACTCGAAGACCTGGCCAACCTCCCGCTGCGCGGCGACAGCGGAAAGATTGTCACGCTGGCGCAGGTGGCGCAGATTAACCCCACGCAGAGTGCCAACGTGATAAACCACTACGACCAACAGCGTGTGGTCAATGTGCGTGCCGAGTTGGAGGAGGGCGTGCTTACTGACACCGTCAAAGAGGCTTTGATCGCGGGGCTCCGACCCGACCTCACCTCGGCGCAGCAGTCGGCCATGCGCAAGGACCGCTCGCAAGACACGCTGTATTCCGACGGTGAAATATCGATCGAATTCGGCGGCGAAACCGAGTACCGCGACAAAGCGATGGAAGACCTCAACATCGCACTGATGATAGCCGCCGGGGCGATGCTCATTATCCTCACCTTCAAATTCAACAGCTTTATCCAGCCGCTGATCGTGCTGTTCAGCGTGCCGTTGAGCCTGGTGGGCGTGTCGATCGGGCTGATGCTGTGTGGGTTGCACTTCTCGATCGCCGCGATGATCGGGGTGGTGGCGCTGGCGGGCATTGTCGTCAACGACGCGATCGTCCTGGTGGACTTCATCAACCGGCTGCGGGACACGGGCGTGCCCATGAAGCAGGCTGTGATATACGCGGGCCAGCTACGACTGCGCCCAATTATCCTGACCACGGTGACGACGATCAGCGGGCTTTTGCCGCTGGGGCTGAACCTCGCCGGGGGCGGTGAGTTCTTCCAGCCGCTGACGGTGACGATCATGTGTGGGCTGGGGTTCGCTACGCTCTTGCAACTGTTCATCATCCCCCTTGCGTGCTACAGCTTCGACTTCCGCAGCAGCGTCTTCGACCCCGCCAAGCGAGCGACTATGTCCGACCAGGCGGCACCGGCGGCGGCGTAGCGCCGCAACAGCTTGAAACACGACCCGGCGGGCTACTCGACTAACTGCCCCGTCCGCCCCCAGCGGATGGAGCCCGTCTCAGAGTCGCGGGAGACGATGACACGCACGACCGGACCGATCAAGTCGTCCTTGTGCAACAAGCCCCAAAAACGGCTGTCGACCGTGTAGTGCCGGTTGTCACCGAGCAAGAAAAAATGATCCCGGTCAACAATCACGCGTGGCATCTCTTGGATTTGGTTTAGGACGCTGGCCGGCATGCCGCGTTGACTGATGTTTGGGTCGATGACGACCTTCACAACACGTTGCCCCAGTGTCTGCTCTTCGATCGACAGCTCGCGGTTCTGTGCGTCGAGGTGTGTCTTGCCGGTAGGCTTGGTTGGCACCGGCAGCTTGTTGAGGTACAGCACGCCCCGCCGGACGGAGACCTTGTCGTGCGGCTGCCCGACCACGCGCATCAACACCGGCACCCGAGTCGCGTGGGGCCGTTGCTGGGTCGTGTACAGCCCGTCACGGTCCTTCGCCAACCAGAACACCGCCAACTCGCCGGGCTCCGGCGGCGCGCCGTTGTACGCCGAGCGGTTCACGATCACCCAATCGCCAGGCGACAACCCCGGCAACGCGACCTCGCCCTTTACCTCATACACATACACCCACCCCGCGTAGACCCAATACCCCTGGGCAAGTGTGCCGACCACAACCAGCGTCAAGAACCCCCAATAGGCCGCTTTGGACGGAGGCCGCCTAGGCACCCCGTGCCGACGCACACCCGCCCGCCAAGCCGCGTGAACCGCGACCAGCAGCCAAACACCCGCGACGCCCGCCGCTGTTTTCACCACGGTTGACAACTCAGCCTCCTGATTGGTAAGCACCGCGAACCAGGCATACACCGCGCCGCTGCACACCGCCCAAGCCAACACACCGCGGACCAACGAGCCGGCGTACACGTGGCCCAACCCCGGCAAGACAAGGCTCGCCAAAAACGCTGCCCACCTCCGGCGTGGGCGTGGGCTGTCTGTGCTTTCTTCGTTAGGCTGCTGTTCCTCGTCCATAGATTCAGCCGCTCCGCTTGGTGGTGCTTGCAATCGCCCACGCGCACCGCGGGGCTTTGCAACAGACACACGGGCAAGCAAACTTTTTATATCTGTCGGTTTCGGCCCAACCGTAGCATGAGTATCGGCTGATACGCCCGCGTACCAAATAGATTTGCCGAGACGATGGCGAGGCTGGCCGTTGGGCTTGTAATGGTTATCCGGTCTGCTACCGCGCAGCTCCACACAGCCACGCCTCGGCGGAGCGTTGTGAGATTAAAGAATGCTTTAGGAAGCTAGCCCTCGGTGTCTTCGCCGGAGCCGCTGTTGCTTTGTGCGGGGGCAGTTGTACCGGCCTCCGCGTCGAGTTCCTCGGCGGGCTTGTCTGATACAACCCAGAGTTTGATGTTTGTCTTGAGGTCGTTGGCCACGACGACGGGTATCTCGTAGGCATCCAGCCGCTTGATCTGCCCGCCGATGCGGATCGCCCGGTCGTCGATGTTGAAGCCCTCGGCACGCAGCGCTTCGGCAACGTCGTGCTGCGAGACGCCGCCGAAAAGGATCCCCTGCTCGTTGGCGCTGCGCTCGATGGTGATCTCAAAGTTCTCCAGGCGTCCCATCATGGCTTCCTGGGCGGCCCTGGTCTCGCGCATCTGACGCTCTACTTCCGCGCGTCGCTCGGCCAACCGCTTGATGTTGCCCGAGGTCGGCACGGTCGCCAGGCCGTGGGGCAGCAAGTAATTCCGGGCGTACCCCGGTTTTACTTTGACCACGTCGCCGACAATGCCGAGGTTATCGATGTTTTCCGTTAGTAGTAGCTGCGTCGTCTTCATCGGTTCAATACTTTCTTAGGCCTGGCGATGGTTGATTAAAACGGGATGTCGTCTTCCTCTACGGGTTGGTGCGGCTCGGCGCTGTTCCCAGCCGAGGCGGCGACCGCTTGTGGCGCCGCTTCGCGTCTGCCTTGGCCCGCCGGCGCCGCATTGTTGTAACCGCCGCTGCCGCCCTCGCCGCCTCGCGAGTCGACAAACTGGAAATTCTCCACCACCACCTTGAGCTTCGATCGGTTCTGCCCGTCGCGGTCCTGCCACTGGTCGAACCGCAGACGCCCCTCAATAAACAGCGGCCTGCCCTTGCGCAGGTACTGGTTCATCACCTCGGCGCTGCGCCCGAAGGACTCGCAATCGACGAACGTCGTCTCTTCCTGCTGCTCGCCTTGTTGGTTCTTCCACCGGCGGTTGACCGCCAGCCCGATGTTCACCACAGGCGTGTTGTTTGGTAGGTATCGCAGCTCCGGGTCGCGGGTGAGATTGCCCATCAGCAAAACGCGGTTCAGGTTGGGCATGGCGGCGTACTCCTGGTGTCAATGTCCAATTTTAGGCTTCAAGGCTCGCCCCAAACGGGGTCGTGTGTCGTTAAAAAATCGGTTGCGCCACGGTCGGCCCGTGGTGCGTCACTCAGGCGTCGGCGGTGGCAGTCTTGCTTGGTGAAGCCGCCGTCTCGGGCACCGTGGTGGACAACTCACTGCCGCTGCGGAGCTTCTCCTCCGTCGCCAATTCCGAATCCCGCTTGGCCAACTCCAACTCCGTCTCGCCCATGTGCTCGGCGCTGATGACCATGCTGCGGATGATCATCTCCGACAGGTTGCACCGCCGCTCGATCTGAGCGATTTCCTTGGGCGCAGCCTTGAAATAAACAAGGATATACACGCCTCGCTTCTGGCTTTTGATCTTGTAAGCCAGGCGACGCTCCGCCCACTTCTTCATCACAATCACCTCGGCCTCGGACCGGTCCAAGATCGACCGCAGGTGGTCCAGCCCGGCGCTAAAGTCCGTGGCCAGCGCCTGCGAATTTAACAAAAACAACCCTTCATACAGTCTCGGCTCAGCCATCGAGGTCAACTCCTTGCCGCCGCCACGCTAAGGCGGTCGGCTTCAAACACGCGGGAATTAAAACAAAACTTCCCCTCGTTTACACGTTACAACACGCAAACCGTACATATTAATCAATATTGAGGTGAACGGCAATGCGCGCCGCAGCCCAATCCCGGATACCTAAAATCACACCGCTTCCCCGCCCGCCTGGGCACGGTCCAACGTCAGCACTTGGTCCTCGGCGTGGTAGCTTGACCGCACTAACGGGCCGGACTCCACGTGTCTAAACCCCGTTGATTCCCCCACTTGCTTGTACCACTCGAATTGATCGGGCGTCACCCACCGCGAGATGGGCAGGTGGTCGCGAGTCGGCTGGAGGTATTGGCCGATGGTCAGGATGTCGCAGCCAGAGCCTCCGCAGACCTCTTGCATCAGTTGGACAATCTCGTCGTCCGTCTCGCCGATGCCGACCATGATGCCGGTCTTAGTGGCCAACCCAAATTCCTTCGCCCTGCGGAGTAGTTCGATCGACCGGTCATATTTAGCTTGCGGACGCACCGCTGGGTACAGGCGCTCGACCGTCTCCATGTTGTGGTTGAGGATATCCGGGCGGGTATCCAGCACCGTCTGTAAGGCTGTCCAGTCGCCGCAAAAGTCTGGGATCAACACCTCAACCGAAGTCTCGGGCGCCGCCTCGCGCATGCACTTGATCGTGTCGGCCCAGATCGCCGCTCCGCCGTCGGGCAGTTCGTCACGGTTAACGCTGGTGATGACGATATGCTTTAGCCGCATCAGCGCCACGGCCTGGGCCACGCGACGCGGCTCGTCCGTGTCGAGCGTCGGCGGGCGACCCGTGTGAATATGACAGAACCCGCACGACCGCGTGCACACGTCGCCGAGGATCATGATTGTCGCCGTCCCACGCGCCCAGCACTCGCCCATGTTCGGACACTTGGCAGATTCGCAGACCGTGTGCAGGCTGTGCTCATCGATAATCGACCGCAACCGCTGATACCCCGGCCCGCCGGGCAGCTTGGCGCGTAGCCACGGCGGCTTGCGCTGACGCGTGTACTGGCGTGGGGTGTTCTCAATAATACGGTCGCTCAGCGAGATCATCGGTAACAAGAGTGTAGCTCACTACGGCGACGCATCAATCACGCCCCCCCATCATCCGTCCACCCATGCCCGCGCCGCCGCCGCCCGTGGTAAGCCCAAGGGTTTATGGTTAGCATACGCCCATGATGCGAAGGGCAACCGCATTGGGCTGGGTCGCCGTGGTGTTGGCTGGGTGTGCCGCCGCGCCCCCTTCTCGCCTGGGGGGGTTCGACTCGGACAACCCGGCCTCCAAGCTCTACGCGATCGTCCGGGCGGGGCAAGCCGCCGACCGGTCCAAGGTGGTCAACCTCGTGGAGCAACTCGAAAACGACGACCCGCTCGTGCGGATGATGGCGATCAACGCACTCGAACGCATCACCGGCACACGCATGGGCTTCAATCCCTACGCGCCCCTGCCCGACCGGCTCACAGCCACCCAAGCCTGGGCCCAAGCGGTCAACGAAGGGAAATTCGGCCAACCGTTAGCGGACAGTACACATTCAGCGTATCCTGACCCGTAGCGTTCAAACCCACACGTAAACGACACGACCACACAAACCTATGAGCAGCGACCAACCCCCTACGTTTGCCAAAAAAGAAGACCTGCCCGACGGGGTAGCCGTGTACATCGAGGGCGATATCGAGTTCACCCGCGCGCCGTTCGTGCGGACCGAGTTGATCGCGCTGCTTAACCAGAAGCAGCCCAAGCGGCTGATCATGGAGCTGTCCGGCGTGCCGTACATGGACAGTTCCGGCATCGCCACGATCGTCGAGGCGCTGCAGCACCAACGGCGAAAAGGCAACCGGCTTGTCCTGTGCTGCCTGCAAGACAAGGTGTTTAGCATGTTCCAGATCGCCAACCTCGACACGCTGTTTGATATCGCCGACGACATGGAGCAAGCCAAGCAAGCCTAGCGACCGTGGTAACGCTTTACGGGTCTGCCGCGTGTCTGATCGAGTGATTATTAGCCACGATTGACCATTCACCATGTCAGCCCAAACCCCAGAACCCGACGCCCAGGTACAACCCACCGCTCAACCGCTGCGCCACGCCTTGACCGCCTTAGGGTCGCCGGTCGTGCGGAGCCTGGAATACACAGGCGCCGCCACGTTGCTGCTGGCCAACACCGTGCACTGGGTCTGGCGGTCGCTGGTAAAGCGGGAGGTCCGGTTCGGCAGGCCGGCTTTGTACTCGCAGATGATCCGCTTGGGCGTGCGCGCCATCGGCGTGATCACGCTAGTCAGCGGCTGCATTGGGCTGATCCTCGCGCTGCAAATGGCACCGCCGCTGGAGGATTTCGGGCAGGTGCAGACGGTGGCGAACATCATCGCCGTGGCCGTGTTCCGCGAGTTGGGGCCGCTGATCAGCGCGATCGTGCTCACGGGCATCGGCGGGGCCGCCATCGCCGCGGAACTTGGCACCATGGTCGTGGGCGAGGAGATCGAAGCGCTGGAGGTCCACGCGCTGAACCCGATCCGGTTCCTGGTCGTGCCTCGGTTGCTCGCCGCGGTGATCTGCCTGATCGTCCTGTGCGTGATCGGCGACCTGACCGCGATCGCCAGCGGGTGGTGGATGGGCGTAACCGTCTTGGACATCCCGTCGCGCATCTACATCGACAACACCATTGAACAGCTCAAGATCGCTGACTTCCTCACGGGCGTGTGCAAAGCGGGCGTGTTCGGGCTACTGATCGGCATGATCTCCTGCTACAACGGGCTATCCGTCACGGGCGGCGCCGCTGGCGTGGGCAGGGCCACCACCAACACGGTCGTCCACTCCATTGTCTCGATCATCTTCGCCGACCTGATCTTCACGGCTGTGTTTTTTAGGCTGGGGTGGACGTAGCCCCGGGAGGCAGGTCAATGACCTGCCCTACCAACATTAGTCAACAAAAACCCCGCGTCGCTGCTGTCCCGTAACGACGCGAGGCTGGCCGGGTAACATAACCCGGTATCTTTCTCCCGCTCTGCCCCTGCTCTCTAATTCCTTCCGCCGTCCCCAGACATTTTCTCCGGCCGCCCACAGACACAATCCTCTCCGGGGACTTTGGTTGCACCCTCTATGGGGCCGCGACAAACGTGGTCGCGAAGCTGTATACGGGCTTGTCAAATGTGGACAAGAGCCGTGGACAAAATCATCAATCTCCTATTCATCATCCCGTGCGAATCGCCTGTTCTCAGGTTGCCTGCCCATCACCTTTCCTGGGCCCGTGCCATTCTTCCGAAGAGATTTTGTCGGTCATCATGAACACCTGGACCATTGTGCCGCTGGTGAAGGCATGCACCACGTTCCCGGTGTCGATCTCGACTTCCGCAGCCGCTTCACGCACAGCCACACCGGTGATCCGCTTGATTTCCGCCAACAGATCTTCGGAGGAGGTGGCGAAGAGCTTGCGGTGATAATCCTGCACCTGCGCGGCGCCTTCCGGGGTCTTGGCAAGCGCTTTCTCCGCCGGTGACAAGGCGTCGTGCAGCGTCACCACAAGTGTGTTTTCGCCCAGGACGATCGTCACCGATTTTGGCGCATTGCCGGTTCGTTGCCGCTGGAATTCGCGGACCACCTGGGCCACCTGCTGCGCCATCGTTTGTTTGTCACCTGCCATGGAGTTCGTCCCCGTTTTATGTTAAGCGGTTGTCCCATGTCACCGCGATCGCAAAAAAAAAGCCGAAGCGGCGGAATACCCTGAGGTATTCAACCGCGTCGGCTTACTCGTTAATGGGCCTCTCGGCACTCGGCCGGTCTGCCCCTTACTTAGTCTTCCAACTCAATGTAAAAAATACTGTTTCAATTTTTTACAGTACAAAATCCAACTTGTATTATATCCTATCGTCCGTGATACACAAGTCCCACAGACGTCCAGTATTATTAAATTTCTAAATGATAACAATATGCCATTCGGCATATTGTCAAAGCCAAAATGCCGGGGGATAATTAATGCTATCTGTCTGTACATTTTCTCGTTAACAGCTTTCTCGTTAACAGCCAGAAACACGAAAAGGGTCGCTATGAAAACCAAAGGTGAAATTGAAGCGGCCGTCTGCGAAGGCATCTCACGATTTGAGCAGGAATACATGGGCCGCGGGCCCAAGAGCATTGACGCCTACCTGATCGATGACGTCCTCATGGTCCGGCTCCAGGGGGTCTTAACCGCTGCCGAGCAACACCTGGTTAAATCCCTTACCTCGGAGAAGGGAAGAGACCTGCTCAAGCAAGTACGGACCCACCTGGTCGAAACGGCGAGACCCTTCATGGAAGCAATGATTGAGGAAATCGTCGGCGCCAAGGTGCTGAGCATGCACCACGACATCAGCACAGTCACGGGCGAAGAGATCGTGGTCTTCACCCTGACGGCTGCCCCCCACTTCCGCGAAGTCAAGAAAAAATAAGACCCGCAGTTTCCTAGGCTCGGCTTCAGCCAGACATGAAACTGTACAGTCGCCACCATGTGTCCGGGCGGGCCTGGACCTACTTTCTAGCCTGCGGTGGACGAACCTCACCGATTGCCGCGTCGATGCGCGATAGGAGTCGATCGAAATCGGCGTCGCTCAGCACGGGCTGTGTCGTTGAATCGTCCACCCCGTCGCCCTTGCGCAGCGGCACCCAACTGCGACACCCGGCGTACTGGGCGTGGTAGGCGATCGTCTTGGGCTGTGTGAGCTTGTGTGCCCGCAACGCGACCAGATACAGCGGGCGGTCGGGCTTGTACTCGAAGCGCATATCCACATAAGGGCGCGTCCAGCAGTGCAGGTCGTCGAGCGAGTCGAACGCCGCGCGGCTTTTGACTTGCCAGATCTTGGCGGCTTCGCCGATGCCGGTGAACGTGATCGTGGCTGGCTCGCCCAATTCCTGGGCTCGCCCGCGCAACGCTTCTTTGATCATCCCCGGTTTCTGGTGCGCCCACGACGGGAACAGCGCGAAACGCGGGTGTTCCAACTCGAACACGCCGGGGCCGCCGGTCTCGTCGATGCCGCCTTTGCGAAGCAGCACAGCCAAACGGCCCTCCAGTAGCAGGTCGCACACGATGGCCCATTCTTTTAATGCGATGTCGAGCATGGTCGTGCCACAGGTGTTCATCAATGCCCGTTACATCTGCTCGACCACGCCGATGCCCAGTAACCCCAGGCCTTTTTCAAGGGTACGTGCGGTCAACTCACACAGGGCTAGCCGGCTGTGTTTGGTCGGTTCGTCGGCGGCGTTCAAGACGGAACACTTCTCGTAGAACTGGTGGAATGCTGAGGCTAGTTCATAGAGGTATGTACACAGCCGGTGCGGCTCCAGGCTCTGGGCCACGGCTTCGATCACCTCCGGCAGTTGTAGCAGCTTGACGGCTAACGCGCGTTCGGTGGGTTGGCGGATCGCGATGGCCGCGTCGGCCAAGCTTCCGGGGGCGATTTCGCCTTTGCGGAAGATCGACCGGATGCGCACGAATGCATTCTGCAAGTACGGGGCGGTGTTGCCCTCGAACGATAGCATCCGGTCCCAATCGAATACGTAGTCCTTAATCCGGTCGCTCGACAGGTCGGCGTATTTCAACGCCCCGATGCCGATGGCGTGGGCGATTTGTTCGCAGCGATCGGTGGACAGGTCGGGGTTCTTCTGCTTGACGACCTCGACTGCCCGGCGCTGGGCTTCGTCGAGCAGGTCGATGAGCTTCACCGTGCCGCCCTCTCGCGTCTTGAACGGCTTGTGATCCTTGCCCAGCACCGTGCCGAACGGCACGTGATCAAGCTGCACTTGTTGCGACGCCCAACCGACTTGGCGCAGCGTGGCGAACACCATGGCGAAGTGCTGGCTCTGGCGCGCGTCGGTGACGTAGATCACCCGGTCGGCGCCCAGCTCGTCGATACGGTATCGCGCTGCAGCTAAATCGGTCGTGGCGTAAAGATATCCCCCGTCGCTTTTCTGCACGATGATCGGCTGGGGCTCGCCTTCACGGTCGACGAAGCCGTCGGGGAACACCACCTTCGCGCCCTGGCTTTCTTTGAGGGTGTTCGCCTTTTTCAAACCCTCAATCACCGCGGGCAGCTTCGGGTTGTAGAAACTCTCGCCGTGGATGTCGTCGTCTGTCAGTAGCACACCCATCCGGCTGTACGCCGCGTCGAAATGCTCGACGGATTTGTTGTACAGGGCCTGCCACAGCTTGTGGGTTTGTTTGTCACCGCCCTGCAACGCCACGACCCTGGCTCTGGCGCGGTCGGCGAACCCGGTGTCTTGATCAAACTTCTTCTTCGCTTGCTGATAAAATGCGTTCAGGTCGCCGATTTCAAACGAAGCCGAGGCGAGTTTTTCCGGAGACACGGACTCAATCAAGTGCTCGATCAGCATGCCGAACTGCGTGCCCCAGTCGCCCAGGTGGTTCTGACGGATCACCCGGTGCCCCTGGAAGTCGAGCGTGCGTGCGATGCAGTCGCCGATCACGGTCGATCGCAGGTGGCCGACGTGCATCTCTTTAGCCACGTTGGGCCCGGAGTAGTCCACCACCACCGTGCGTGGCGGGTCGGCCGGTGCCACGCCCAGGCGGTCGGCGTCCGACGTCATGGCCGCGACCTGACGGTCGATGAAGGCCTCACTGAGATACAGATTGATGAACCCCGGCCCGGCGATCTCGACTTTTTCACATAGGCCTGACACGTCCAAAGCGTCCACGATTTTTTGGGCCAAGTCGCGCGGCTTCTGCCCGAGTTGCTTGGCCAGCCCCATGGCGAGGTTGGCTTGGTAATCACCGAACTTGGGGTTGTTCGCCGGGCGGACCTGGGGGTTGGCTGAGGCGTGCTCATCCCCAACCGCTTTACCCACCGCGGCTTGGAACCGCTGGGCCAGCAGGCTTGGGGTGTCTTGGGTCGCGCTGATCGGGGCGTTGGCGGCACTCATTAGTGCCGGCCATCGTCCACCGGGCACGACAAGGCGTCAAGTCGCTGCGAACCGCTGAAAAAAAGTCACCGCAAGGGGTGTAACCGGTCGCGCCTCAGCAGCCATAAACTTACTGAACACACCGGCGGGTCGTCCGCCTTGTAACAAGCTGTCCAAAAGGAACACTCCATGAAAACCACCATTGTTATCCTCGGCATCGCCGCGGCTGTTCTCGTCACAGGGTTTATGTCGACACAAGCGTATGCGTGTCAAGGCCAAAAGAGCCAGTGGAAGGGGCAGGGATCGGGCCCTTCGAAGCCAGGGCCGGGCCACCACGGCGGTCTTAGCCGCCTGGATCATATGATGCGCATGCTCGGCAAGCTCGACTTGACGCCCAAGCAAAGCGACGAGGTACACAAACTGTTTAAGTCGAATGCGGGCGAGTTCGTCGACGTGGCCTGGACCATCGCGCAAACCAAGCGCGAACTCAAAGAAGCGATGCACGGGGCGGATGGGGATGAAAAAGCAGTCCGGGACGCGGCCGACCGCATGGGCAAGACAATCACAAAAGCGGCGGTGCTAAAATTCAACTTCCGCAAAGACGTGATGGCTGTGCTCACGCCCGAGCAACAAGAAAAATGCAAAGAGATGATGCATAGCAAGAAGATGATGCAAGACTCCACGCCGGGGCACGGCATGACGAAACCGCCGGGCGGCAAGTGCTGCGATAAGATGGGCGATAAGCCCGAAGGCCACACGCAAGACGAACAGGATTAACACAAGTGAGCACCGCCTGCCTTGCTTCACACCACACCGCCGCCGGCAGCAGCCCGCTGGGCATGCTCTGGCGGCTGTGGTGTGCCTGCGACGGGCAGGCGCCACAACAAACACGCTTTGAACCCAAAACCGATGAGCAGGACCAACGCGACATCCAAGCCAGCCAACAAGGCGACCCCGACGCTTACGCACGGCTTGTGCGGCGGTACGAGCGGCAGGTCTCACGGCGGATGTGGAAGTTCACGCGCGACCGGACCGAGTACGAAGAACTCGTACACGAAGTCTTTGTGGAAGCCTACTTCGCGCTGCCGCGCTACCGTGAACAAAACGCCTTCCCCGCGTGGCTCAACCGCATCGCCACGCGCGTGGGGTACCGGTATTGGAAAAACAACCGGCGTCACGGCTGGGCTGTGGGGCTGGAGCATTGGGATGGGCAAGACCACAGCGACACGGACAACGCCGAAGCCGAACAAGCCGCCGAGCAGTTGCACCGCCTGCTGGCCCGGCTGGGCCCGCGAGACCGGTTGGTGCTTACGCTGCTGTACTGGGAAGGGTGTTCGGTAGCTGAGGCGTCGCAGCAGACGGGTTGGACCAAGACCATGGTCAAGGTCCAAGCCCACCGCGCACGCGCGAGGTTGAGAAAGATACTGGATCAGGCATGAACGAGGTCGAATTCATCAGAAAGCTGGCCGGCGCCGCAAACGGTTGCCAACCCCCTAAGCTAGACACAGCCGACCGTGTCCTGCGCGAAATCCGCAGGCGTCAATCGCCGACGGTTGATGTGGCCAACCACATCGGGTGGCTGATCACCGCGGCCACCGCGGCGGCGGTGCTGCTGGGTGTTCTTGGGATACAGGCCTGGCAATCGCTCAACGACCCGCTCGACGACATGCTTGTTTTAGTGGACCTGGTGATATCATGACCGACGAAACACCTACAGAAAACCAGAATCCTGGGCAGCCCACGGACGGCCTGGCCCGCCCAAGAAGCCGCCCATGGTGGAAGCGGTGGAAGTTGCTGGTCGTGCTTGGGCTGGTGTTCACCGCCGGAGTGATCGCGGGCGGCGCGGGAGCCACCTGCGTCATCACCGATCGCTACTGCTTGCGCCCGCGTAACACGAAGGCGCTGCCCCAGCGCATGACCCGCTTGATGCAGTGGAAACTCGACTTGACCGACGAGCAGGCGCGTCAGGTGGAGACGGTTCTTACGCAGCGTCTGGGCACGCTGCTGGCGATGCACCGCAACATGCGGCCTCAGGTTGAGGCGGAGATCCAGCGTACGGCGAAAGAAGTGGAGCAATACCTCACGCCTCAGCAGGCGGCAAAATGGCGTGCCTGGTTTACGAAGCGGTTCCGCAAGCACTGGCCGCCCGGCCCGCCGCAGCAAGGGGAACCGGCTCAGGAGGAAGGCGCGGAGTGATACGGGTTTTAATTCGCGCTGTTTATTTTGATCAAGCCGCGTGGCGGATCGCGTCGGGCGCCGGCAGTGGGTGGTCGACGCCGCGCAGCAGCGTGTGGCGGACCGTGTCGTTGGCGATCCACCAAGGACGGAGCAAGACCTTCTGCAAGAGGAATCGGCGGCTGCTTGAGCCGAGCGTCTCCGCCTGGGCCAGCGCGTAGATCCGACGACGCTTGTCACAGTTCGACCACAGCGCGTAGCGTTGCGTCAGGGGCAGGTGCCCCGCGTACCGCCTCGCAGCGGTGAGGTATTCCATACCGTGGCCGAGTGTTTCCGTGGCGCCGCGTGAGTTGTCGTGCTTACGCTTGGCTGTGAGCGGCTGGGGTAACACTGTCGGGCTGTAGCCCTTACTGATCAGGCGCGAGGCGAATTCGTAGCCGTATGCCCAGCGCATCTGGCCGTCCAGCGGGCCGTGCGCGTCAAACAATGACTTGCTCCAGAAGCACGCCGACGTGGGTAGATCACCCGAGTCGTGCATGAGGTACTCGCCAAGCGAGCGCGGGGCAGCGGCGGTGTGTAGCCCGATGAACTGGTCATCCGGGTCGGTCCACTGGTAGTGGCCCACAACCCAACACGGGGCGTCGGGCTGGGTCATGCGTTGGGCAACGTCACCCAGTGTGCCGGGCATGTAGAGGTCGTCGCTGTCGACAAAGGCAATGATATCCCCGGTGGCGCGTTGCAGTGCTTTGTTGATTGCGTCGGCCGGGCCGTCGTCAGGCTCGCTGACCCAGCCGGCAAGCTCGTTCTCGTACAGACGCAGAATGTCAACGCTCTCGTCGCTCGACCCGCCGTCAATCACAAAGTATTCGAGGTTCTCATACCCCTGGTCCAGGACGCTACAGATTGTGCGTTCGAGGAATTGTCCATTGTTGTAGTTGGGGGTAATGACGGTAACGCGGGGTTGATTCATGTTGGAACTCACGGCTGTGTGTCTTTATCGTCTGACCGTTCCGCGAATTCCCCCTTCCGTCTGCACAGGCTTTATCGTCCGTGTGGAGATAGGCCCTTGACGACGGGGCCGATAACCAAACGAGACCCTTAGACGCCGCCCGCCTGGACACGGCGAAGCGAGCCGATCCGGAACGGGTAACCAAGGTTGTAGTGAGCGACCGTTTAAGCGGCCTTGCGTGTCTGCGTCTGTGTCTGCACCGCGGGCCCGCCGCGCATGTGCGAGATGGCTTGCTGCTGACGCGCGCCCTTGGGCACGCGCCCCCACACGACAAAGTCTTGGCCGATCAGCGACTTGAGCCGGTGCAACCCGTCGAGCCGTTCCAGCGGGGCGAACATCCGCCTGAAAAACGGCTCGATACGGTGGTACTTAGGCAGCCACGTCGGCAGGAAGTAATTGGGCGCCGGGTGGACGTGTACACCGCTGACGTGCACGTCCAGCAGCCCGCGCGCCTCGAACCGCTTGCGGACCTCGCCGGCGGTAAAGGCGCGTTCAAAGTCGTACGCGTGCTGCCGAGCGCGTTTGAGATTAGCCTGATAAAAAACGTTGAATCGGTTGGGGCAGAAGGCCAAGACATACCCCCCCGGGTGAACCACGCGGATCATCTCATCGATGACCACCTCGAGTTGCTCGTCTGTGAAGTGCTCCAGGACACCGGCGTTGAACGCCATGTCGAACCGCCCGTCTTCAAACGGGATGTTGTCGGCGAAGCCGAGCATGGTCTGCAGCGGCAGGCCCAGGCCGCGGTAGAACCGCCAAGCCAGTTCCAGCCCGGTCTGCGAGCAATCCAGCGCGGTAACGCGCGCGCCACGCTCGGCAAAGGTCAATGAGTCATGCGCCGGGCCGCTGCCGACTTCGATCACACTCATACCGCGCACATCCGGCCACAGCCGTTCGAGAAAACCCCGTCGCAGCCACCAGATGTCTTGTCTTGTCAGTTCACTCAAACGGGGTTTACGGGCCCAGGCGTCACGCGGCGGGTGATTATCGGTCGGTGCGGTTGGCATAGCGGGGTAGGCTCCTGTTTGTTTAGGGTGTATCGGCCCCACAGGACTGTGAATTGACCTCAAAACCACTACAAACCGCATAATTGGCCTCGGGGGCGCCAAGGTCCAATATCGTTCATCATTCCCCGCCGCCGTTACGCAGCCTGCGCCGAGATATGTTCCACCGGTTGGCTGATGACACGCAGGTATTGGCGCACGACGCTGTCCCAAGACCGACCGGTAGTCAAACGCCTGCCCTGGCGGCCCATCGCGTCGCGGGCGCCGGGGAACAATCGCAAAACCTGTAACTGCCGGGCAAGGTCGGCCGGGTCGTGCGGGTCGACCAGCAAACCGGTCACGCCGTTTTCGATCAGCTCATCACAAGGCGTCAGCACAGGCCTGCTTGGGTCGGCGTCTCGGCGGCGCCCGATTACCGGTACGCCCGCGGCCATCGCTTCCATCAGCACGTTGCCGAAGGCTTCGTAGACCGAGGGCAGGACCATGGCGTCCATCGCCGCAAACGCTTCGGCGGGGTCGTCGCACCGTCCGGCCCAGATAATGCGGTCTGCGATACCAAGCTCGGTCGCTAGCGTCTGGAGGCGCTCTTGATCAGGGCCGTCACCGACCAACAATAGGCGGATGTCTTGGCTGTCTTCGATCCGCGATACGGCGTTGAACAAAAAGCCCAGGTCTTTGGTCGGGTCGAGGCGACCCACAAAGCCTACTACCCAGTGCGTGTTGTCCAAACCCCAACGGCGTCTCGCGGCGGCGCGGCTGGCCGTGTCTAAAGGCGCTGGTTCAACGCCGTTGTGTACAACACGGACGCCCCGTCGATCGCCGTAGCAGTCTTGAAACTGCTTCAAGACGTTGTCAGATTCGTGGATCACCCTCGGCGCCAAGCGGTGTGCCAAGCGGTCGAGGAATCGCAGCACGCCCGACGCGCGCATGGTGTAAACCTCGGGGCGGGTCACGGCCAGGCGGTTGCGAGCCGTGGCGCACCCGATGGGCTGATATACCAGGTCTCGCCGCCGTCCGGCCAGCACCGTGGCCACCGCGATGCGCGGGTCATTGACCCAGAGCGTGCCCGGCCCGGCTTGTGTACGGATGATCTTTCGCCACCAGAACACGCGCATCAATGAAATGCACCGCCAGAACGGGCCGTAGTTGATCGGGCCGACGCGTTGCACACTGAGATTTGGCTTGATGGCTTCGTGCTCAGGAGCGTTGGTGCGGTTCTCGGTGATCACAGACACGCCCAGCCCACAACCAGCCAACGCGCGCGAGAGGTTCCACATCTTGCGTTCGAGTCCGCCGTATGTGTCGGGCCAGAACCGGTCACACAAGACAATGTGGCTAGCGGGTTCAGACGCGGCGGTTGTCCCGGCGGACTGGGTCGCTGGGCTAGGCGGTCCGCTTTGTCGCTTTTTGCCAACCAGCGATCTTGCCGCGGTGACCATCGGCTTACCCTTCAACCAGCGGGCTAGGAGGCTGCGGGCTTGTTGCCGGTATTGTGTTGAATACCTGAAGTAAGCCCGCGGCTCGCGCGCCTGGCGGGCAGCGGCGGTGGCGCAGCGACGCAAGTTGCGGTAGTCGCCAAGCGTGACGCCGCTGTCTTCATCCGACGCCAACAACCGCCGCAGTCGCGACACTTGATCGGTTGAAAGGTCGGGGTAGAGCTCGGCGGTGTAACGGTCGGCGATGCGTTCGAGCCGGTCGTGGCCACGGTGGGTCGCGCCGACGCTGGTCTCCAGCAGCCGATACCGCACCAGCTTTTCTGGCAAGTTTGCCAGGCGCGCCCGCTGTGCGACACGCACCCAAAGGTCGTAGTCCTGGCCGGGCATCACATCGCGGTAATTGCCTGCTCGTAAGATCGCGTCGCGGCGGAACACGACCGTCGGGTGGTTCAGCGCGTTGCAAAACCGTAGCCGCCAGCGGATGTCGGCGTCATCGGTGGATACCGACCAAGCACCGGGCTGGTCTTCACTTGCTTCGTTCATGAACTGGATGTCCGTGCCCAGCACCGCTACTTCGGGGTGTAGCTGCATGAACCGGACCTGGCGTTCGAGGCGGTTGGGCAGATTAACGTCGTCGCCATCAATGCGGGCGCACAGCGGTGAGTCGGCCATCTCTACCATCTTCGCCAAACACGCGCCCAGCCCCATCGGCTGATCGGTGATCACCCGCCCGGGTATGCGCGACGGCACCCACCGCCGCAGCTCATCGGCCGACCCGTCGGTCGAGCCGTTGTCCCAGGCCAAGACGGTGTGGTGGACATAAGTCTGCGCGGCGATCGACGCCAACGCCTCAGTGAGATAAGGCATGGCGTTTTTTACCGGCAGCAGCCATGTCACGGCTGGTTGGTTCACAAAACCCTCGGTGTTACGCGGCGATGCCCAGCGGCGTGCCCGTCACGGTGTTGTGGTTAGCTCTGACTTCGACCGGCAAGCCGGCTGCACGGAAAACCTCGTTGAACCTGTGCTCGTAGGTGTGTTCACTGAGGGTGCGCTCGTAGCCCGCTTGGGCGACCGCGGCGCGGAGTGGCTCATTGACGAGGTAGTGGCGGACCTTGTCGATCAGATCGTTGGTGCCGCTGAACGTGGCGATCTCTTGGCCGGGTTGGTAATAGTCGCTGAGATTGTCCGCGTAGCCTGTCATCATGAAACCGCCGCAGCCGGGCACCTCGAAGTTGCGCCCCTTGATCTGCATGGGCGGGGGTGTGGCGGTGGTGCCTGCGAGGCGTGTGGCTTTAGAAGCCAGCGCCCGCCCCGCTTTGGTGATGCGCCACCCTCCGGGGAGCTTGTCGATCGGCCTCTGTAGGTAGCGGTACGCCAGCTTGCCCAGGCGTCCGGTGGTTCGTCCGTTGCACGAGGCCTCGGAAAAATTCAGGTTGATGCGGCTTTGGTTGAAGACCTCAATCATCTGCTCTTGTGACAGGCGCCCGCCCTCCCAGCCGTTGCCCCAGACGCGCACGTCGATACCCGCGTCGCGTAGGGCTTGGATCGTGGCGCGCCGCGAACCGTGCGGCAGCCCCACGAACGAGACATCGTATTTCAACGGCAAATCGAGCTTGCGGTACAGCCGGTGGTTGGCGCCCCACTGGCTCTTGATCACGTTGTGGTAGCCCAACCGCTCGTACTTCGCCAGCGTGCTCTGGGCGGTGGTCACCGCGTAATTAAAGCACGGCGTCCAGCGACGCGACAGGCGGTCGAACTGCCAGTGGTCGTCGCAGTACCAGTTGAGTGTGACGGTGTCGGTTTCGTTGGAGATGCGGCGGACGGTAACGGGGTCAAGATGATCGCCCCACACGACGGTGAACATCGCGTCTGGCTTCTCGGCTTTGACGGTTTCGAGCAGCCTGCGGTTCATGGCGGCGCGGCTGGTTTGGTTGGCGATGGTGGGGAAATCGAAGTACAGCACGTCGTGGCCCATGCCCACCAACGAGTTGTAAAAGTTGTAGTGCTCGAAGCAGTAGCCGCGCTCGGGCTGGCCGTAGTCGTATTTGTGAACCGCGTAGAGGATTCGCATGGGTGTTGCCCCTGGCTGATCTTCGCGCTGTGGGTTATTCGCCCCGCTTAAACCAGAAACACCCGCAGGCGTATCGCTGCGTGTCGGCGTGAGCCTCGGCGGCGTCCACAATAAGCCCGCCGTCGGCGGCTTTGTCGGGGATCATGGCGAACTGTTGGAGCGTCAAGTCTGAAAACGCCTCCATGACCTGCTTGTACGCATAGATCCGGTGCGCGTTGAACATAATGCGAGGCTGCCCCACGGGCACGACGAACAGCAGCGAGCCCCCCACCGCCAACACGCGCGACAGTTCGGCCATCGCCTTCAAGTCGCCGTCGGGGTCCAGCGGGTCGCCGTACCGCCCCAAGCCCACGTGTTCCGTCACGTGCATGCAAGACAACGACTCAACGCTGCGATCGTCAAACGGCAAACCGCACAAGTCGGCGCTGCCGCACGTTAAGTTGTCCAGGTGTAGGTCAGCGGGACGGTAGTCGTAGAACTGCACCGGCACAAAAGCCGACACCAGCGTGCTGAAATAAAGGTGCGACGAGATATCGACGTGGTAAGCGGGTTTGATTTGCGCCACCGCCCTCGCGGCCCACCCGCAGTGGTACATGTAGTGGCGGTCGAACCCGGTCTTGGCGGTTCGGTCGTTAAGACAGGGGTAGCGGTCTTCCCAATCCACCTTAAACCGCGGGCTGCCCGCTTCACAAGCCGTTTTGAAGTCCTGGAATTCCTGGCGGAATTGACGCATCACCGCCGCCTGATCCAGTGAGTCTTTGACCCGCGCGATCGGTGGGATGCTCCGCAAGATGGTCTTCACGGACGTCGGTGTCACGGCCGGGCCTCCCAGGCTTGCTGGTCCACGTAGATCGTGTTGATGTAGGTGTCGGCGTAAACGAAATACCCCTTCTCGGCCATGGCGGCGGTGATCTCGGGGCGCTTCTTGGCGGTGCGGTCGTCGCGGTATTCGAGCGTCTCGACGCACATCGCCTGGGGCCGGTGGCGGTCGAAATCCATCGCCTGGATGATCTCAAAATCCAGCCCCTCGACGTCCAGCGAAATGAAATTCGGACACGCCTGGCAATACCGCTGGATCAGATCGTTGATTGAGATCACCGGCACCTGGATCACTTCGTGGATACGGTGGACGCCGTTCTTGGCGAACTGGTCGGCCTCTTCGCGGGAGAAGGTGTTGAGCGTGCGCGGGCTCATGATGTAAAAATCGACCGCCGGCACGCTTGCCGCCCCCACGCCCGCGTTCACGCACAGGTCGCGGCGACGCTTGGCGCGGAACTGCTTAAACAGGTACGGGTCGGGCTCGACGCACACCCCGCGTGCGCCCTTGCGGTAAAAGTAGTAGGTGTTGCTTAGCTGGGTCGGGTGGTAGGCGCCCAGGTCGAGGTAGGTGGGCTGGTCGATCTTGAGCGTGCGGGTGAAGAGGTAATCCACGATCACGTCCTCGCCGCACTGGGCGTAGGAGGTGTAGATCAGGGACGGTGTGGTGCGCGTTAAGAGTTTCATGCGGCGGTTTTCCAATCGATGACCGGCGCGATGAGGCCGGGGCGCTTCCTGATCCACAGGGGCGAATCGCTCAGACCGCCCTGGATGGTCATGGCGATCGAGGGCGCGTGTACAGCCGGCTCGAACAGCCACTGCCGGCAGTGAAGCCCTCCGATGAACTCGATCCGGTAGGTGCCTTCGTTGAGCAACCGCTTGGGGACGCGCCCGCGTAGGGTCACAGTGCCCTTGTGTAGCTTGGGCCAGCGGTCTTCGGATTGATCGGTCTGGTAGGACCAAAACAGCGCGTGCCCGGCTTCGTTGTAGACGGCGTAGCCGATGGTCAATGCCGGGTCGAGCCGGTCCACCTCACCCTCGATCTGCACCCAGATGTCGGAGTTATTGCTCAGGGGCATGTTCACTGGCTTGCCATCGCTGTCGGTCAGCAGCATGCGCTGGGGCTTGAACCAGGGGTTGTCGAATTCTTTGCCCGGGTTGACCCACTCGTGAGCGAGGTGCTCTTGGTCTTCGCCGAACAGGTGCTCGCAGATGACGTCTCGCACGTCGGTGCTGCAACGCTTGACGCAGCCGCCGTTGAGCAGCACCACTTTCTGGCACAGCTCTTCGACGGCGTTCATGTTGTGGCTGACAAACAGGACCGTGCGCCCCGAGTGGGCGACCTCGCTCATCTTGCCGAGGCACTTCTTCTGGAACTCGGCGTCGCCGACGGCCAAAACCTCGTCGATCACCAATATCTCCGGGTCCAGGTGCGCCGCAACGGAAAAGGCCAGGCGCATGGTCATGCCCGAGGAATAACGCTTGATCGGCGTGTCGAGGAACTTTTCAACGCCGCTGAAGTCGACGATCTCGTCGAATTTCTGCTTGATCTCGCGACGGCTCATGCCCAGGATTGAGCCGTTGAGGTAGATGTTCTCCATGCCCGTCAGCTCGGGGTGGAAACCGGTGCCGACTTCCAGGAGGCTCGCCACGCGTCCGTGCACCACGGCGTACCCCTCGGTGGGGTCGGTGATGTGCGAGAGGACTTTGAGCAGCGTGGACTTGCCGGCGCCGTTGCGGCCGATGATGCCCACCACCTCGCCCAGCGCCACGTCGAAGCTGACGTTTCGCAACGCCCAGAACTCGCGGTTGTCTTTCTTTGGGGTGGCGAGTCCCCCGCGGCGGATCAGCCCCATGGCGCCGCGGATCTTTTCATTGATCGCGTCGGGGATGGTCTGGTCGAGCCGTGTGTGCCCGCCCAAGCGGTATAGCTTGCCGAGGTTGTGGATCTGGATCACTGAGTCGTGCATCGCATTCATCCAAAAATACCCCGCCTTACCCTACGGTGTTACCGGTTCGCTAAACCACGTCGGCGAACCGCCGCTCTGCCTGCCCGAAGTACGCCACGCCGACCAGCAAGACCAACGCGGCCATGCCCGCGGAGATCGCCAGGGCGGCCCAATCAATGGGGGTGCCCAGCACGGCTGCACGCAGCGCCTCGATCGTCCCGCCCATCGGGTTCAGCCGCAGCAGCCAGTGGTAGCTCTCATCAACGATCGTGACCGGCCAAATCACCGGCGTGGCAAAAAACCAGATCTGCAGCATGAACGGCACGACGTAGCGGAAATCACGGAAACTCACCGTCAGCCCCGACAGGCCGATCCCCACGCCCAACGCGGCGATAATTGTCACAAGCACAAACAACGGCACGAGCATGATCTGAGCGGTCGGTTCCACCTGGTACCAGAACATGAGCCCCACCAAAACACTGAACGCCACGATGTAATCCACCAGAGAAACCCCCACCGACGCCAACGGGACGATCAGGCGAGGGAAATAGACCTTGCGCAGCATGTTCGCGTTGCTCACCAGGCTGTTCGTGCACGACGTGACGGCCCCGGCGAAGAACGTCCAGGCCAACAAGCCCGAGTACAGGAACACCGGGTACGGGATGCCGCTGGTCTTGTCTTCCATATTGATGTCGATCACGCGGCCAAAAAAGATGCTCAAGACGACCATCATGACGAACGGCTGTATGACGGCCCAAACGGCGCCCAAAACGGTCTGCTTGTAGCGGACCTTGATGTCGCGCAGCGCCAGGAATGCCAGCAACTCGCGGTACCGCCACAGGGTGGCCCAATCAACGATGAACCACCCGGTTCGCGGTCGTAGCACCACTGCGGACTGCGGCACCGGCTGGTTGTGCAGCGGCGGGGTCGCAACGAGTGTGCTTATCGATGATGAGGTCGACACCACGACGCTCCTGCCAGTGCAACTTTAATTCTTGCCGCCACTTACACTCAACCAACGGCGCAACCGGCATAAACCGTACAACCGGCAAAAGTGTCATCGTCGGTATAGCCCCACCACTTTAGGCCCCGGCCAGCATGGCTGACACAGTTGTTGGGGCGGACCAAGGTCCGAAAACCTGTGGTTGTGACGGGGCGCTTGTGTGTAAGGCACTCCCCGCCCGGCGATGGGTGGTGGTCCTACCGCCCGGTTGTTTCCGCGACACGCAAACGGCGCTTAATCGGCTATCCTGTTCGCCATGGGATACGACTTCGGGCAGATCGAGCACCGCTGGCAGCAACACTGGGCCCAGCAGCAGACTTTCCGCACGCCCAACCCTGACGACGAGGGGTTCGACGCGGCCAAGCCAAAGTTTTATGTGCTGGACATGTTCCCGTACCCGTCAGGCGTGGGCCTGCACGTGGGACACCCGCTGGGGTACATCGCCACGGACATTGTCGCCCGGTACATGCGCATGAAGGGGTACAACGTGTTGCACCCGATGGGTTACGACGCATTCGGCCTGCCGGCTGAGCAGTTCGCCATCGAGCACGGCGTGCACCCGCAGGCGACCACGGCCAAGAACATCGCCAACATGACCCGCCAACTCAAGCAGCTGGGCTTGAGCTACGACTGGGACCGCTGCTTGGCCACGACCGACCCCGGCTATTACCGCTGGACGCAGTGGATTTTCTTGCAGCTATACAACAGTTGGTTCGACCCGGCGGCTGACAGGGCCCGGCCGATCGACGAGTTGGTGCGGATGCTCGAATCTGAGCAGCTCTATCTGGGTCCGGATAACGAACTGGTGGACGCGGGGCAGAACGAAGGGCTCGACGCGATCGCCGGGTCGCCCGTGGGGGCTCGCAAGTGGTTCGAGTTGTCGCCGGAGCAGCAGCGCGAGGTGCTGGGCAGCCAACGGCTGGCGTACGTGGCAGAGGTACCAGTGAACTGGTGCCCCGCGTTAGGGACGGTGCTAGCCAATGAAGAAGTGACCAACGAGGGGCGCAGCGAACGCGGGAACCACCCGGTGTTCAAGCGCCCGCTTCGGCAGTGGATGCTGCGCATCACCGCGTACTGCGAGCGCCTCCTGGCCGAGTTGGACCAAGTCGATTGGCCAGAGCCGATCAAGATCATGCAGCGCAACTGGATCGGCCGATCAGAGGGCGCCTACGTGGACTTCGCCATCGACGGACAGGCCGATGGCGAGGTGATCCGGGTCTACACCACGCGCCCGGATACGCTGTTCGGGGCGACCTATATGGTGCTGGCCCCCGAGCACCCGCTGGTCGAAGCTGTCACCACGCCAGATCAGCAACAGGCTGTGCGGGCATACAAGCGCGCCGCGGCGGCCAAGGCGGACGTGGACCGGCAAGCCGACACCAAGCAGAAAACCGGCGTGTTCACCGGGGCGCACGCGGTCAACCCCGTCAACAACGAAAAAATACCGATCTGGATCGCGGATTACGTCATGATGGGCTACGGCACGGGCGCGATCATGGCGGTGCCAGCCCACGACCAGCGCGACTTCGAGTTCGCCAAACAGTTCAAGATCGCAATCCGGGCGGTGGTGTCGCCAGGCGACCATTGGCTTAAGGACCATCGGCCTGAAGGCGGAACGGGTGCGGCGCGTGATGCTTACAACCAAGACCCGGGGCGGTTCGACGAAGCGTTCGCGGGCGTGGGGCAAAGCATTAACTCCGCGAACGACGGGGTGAGCCTTGACGGCCTGCCCACGGACCAGGCCAAGCAAACGATCACGCGCTGGCTTGAGAGTAACGGGCTGGGCAAAGCGGCGGTGCAATACAAGCTGCGCGACTGGCTGTTCAGCAGGCAGCGGTACTGGGGTGAGCCGTTCCCGATCTTGCACGGGCCTGACGGGCGGATCGTGGCGCTGGATGAATCGGAACTGCCCGTTCAATTGCCGGAGATGGAGGACTTCAAGCCCACGGCTAGCGACGACCCCGACGCGCCGCCCCAGCCACCGCTATCGCGGGCGCCCAAGGCGTGGCGGGAGGTAGAGCGCGACGGCGTGACCTACACGCGCGAGCTAAACACCATGCCCCAATGGGCGGGGTCGTGCTGGTATTACCTGCGGTTCCTGGACCCGCACAACGGTGAGCGATTCGTAGGACGCGAGGCGCAAGACTATTGGATGACCAACGCTCAAGCGCCGGGTCAGGCCACGCAAGGCGGGGTGGATTTGTACGTGGGCGGGGCAGAACACGCGGTGCTACACCTGCTGTACGCGCGGTTCTGGCACAAGGTGCTGTACGACCTGGGGCACGTGGGCACAGCCGAGCCGTTCGGACGGCTGTTCAACCAGGGGTATATCCAGGCGTTCGCGTACACCGACGAGCGGGGCATGTACGTGTCGGCTGATCAGATCGAGGAGAAACAGGGCAAATACTACTTAGAGGGCAAAGAGGTAAACGGCTCGTTGGGGAAGATGGGCAAGAGCCTCAAGAACGCGATCGCGCCGGATGACATATGCGAGCAGTACGGCTGCGACACGCTGCGGCTGTACGAGATGTACCTGGGCCCGCTGGACCAATCGAAGCTGTGGCGCACGCGCGACATCGTGGGCGTGCACCGGTTCCTCCAGCGGCTGTGGCGGAACTTCGTTGATGAAGAAACCAACAAGCTGCTTGTAACCGACGAACCAGCAAGCGAGTCCCAGCGACGCTTGCTACACAAAACGGTCAAGCGCGTGACCGACGCGATGGGGGCGATGGCGTTCAACGTGGCGATCGCCGCGATGATCGAGCTGAACAATGAGCTGGTGGGGTTGGAGTCGCTGCCGCGTGAGATCGCCAAGCCGCTGGTGCTGTGCTTGTCACCGGCCGCCCCGCACATCGCCGAGGAGCTGTGGCACCGGATGGGTCACGAAACCTCGCTGGCTTACGAGACCTGGCCCGCGTACGACCCGGCGATGCTCGTGGAAGACCAAATCGAATACCCCGTGCAGATCAACGGTAAACTCAAGGGCAAAGTCACCGTGCCCGCTGACGCGGACAACACCGCCATTGAGCAAGCGGCGCTGGGCGACGACAAGGTCAAAGCCCAGATCAACGGGCTGACCGTGCGCAAGGTGATCGTGGTCAAGGGGCGGATGGTGAACATCGTGGCAAGCGGAAAGTAACCGCGCGACCCATCGGGGCGGTATCCATATGACACACAACGTGGCGTACCTTGGCCGAAAACTCACCCACTCCGTTGAGGGGCTTGGCAGATTCACAGCGTTTTGCTTGACCACAACGCGGTGGCTGTTTGGTGGGGTCGGCACGTGGGCGCGGGCTGAACTGCTGATGAACCAGTTTTATCAGATCGGTACGCGAAGCGTGCCCGTGATGATGGTGGTTGGCGCGTTTGTGGGCATGGTCCTGGCGGTGGAAACTTACAGCGAGTTCGCGGCGATCGGCCAGGAGCTGCGGCTGGGGGGGATTATCAACATCTCGGTGGTCAAGCAGATCGGCCCGGTGCTGGCGGCCGTGATGCTCGCGGGGCGTATCGGTGGGTCGGTCAGCGCGGAGTTGGGCACGATGCGCGTGACCGAGCAGCTCGACGCGCTGCGCGTGATGGGCACGGACCCGGTGGCTTACCTGGTCGTGCCGCGCGTGGTCGCGTGTGTGGTAATGATCCCGTTCCTGACGGTTTTCAGCGACCTGCTTGGCATCTTCGGGGGGTATTTGATCACGGTGCGCGGGTTCGGTGTGAACGGCTACGCGTACTGGGAGTTCTCCGCGCGGTACGTGTCGATATATGACGTGTTTGTGGGGCTTGCCAAGAGCCTGTTCTTCGGGCTGTCCATCGGCTTGATCAGTTGCTACAAAGGCTTTTACTGCCGCGGCGGTGCCGAGGGCGTGGGGCGCGCGGCCACGGACGCGTTCGTGACCAGCTTCCTGGCCATCATCGTGTCGAACTTCTTCCTGGCCAAGTTCCTCAAGGACTTCTACCACCTGATGTACGGGTACGGCTCGGTCAGCGCGTTTAGCGGTTAGTGTTTGAGCGGTGCGACGCGCATTAAAAAACCGTGGACTCATTGACTGAGCCCACGGCCGTCTCTCCTTTAATTCAAAACCTGTTCGCGCTCGCTTCGGGCGTCGCGGTCTGCCATGCCGGCCGCTGGGGCCGTCGTTTAGCCGAGTAGGGCTAAGACGTTCTGAGCGCTTGAGTTGGCCAGCGCCAAGGTAGACGTCCCCGCATTGACCAAGATCTGTGCCCGCGATAGCTGCGACGTTTCCTTGGCGAAGTCGGTGTCGCGGATGCTGCTCTCGGAAGCCGTCAGATTTTCCAACGCGATCTGCTGGCTGCGGATGGAGGTCTGCAGGGTATTTCGCTCGAAAGCACCGAACTGGCCACGCAGGGTCGAGACCTGATCGATCGAAGCCTCGACAATCTCAGACGCCTCTCGCTGCTTACTCGCGATCAGGCTGCTGCTGCCGCCCGAGACGATCGAATTCAAAAACCCGACGACTTCGTTGCCGAGGCGAGACGCCGCGACCGATTGAACGCCGAAGCCGACCTGGTTGTTTGTGTTCACGGTGGGGCCGATCTGGAAGATGCTGCCGCCGCCGGTGATGGTGAACGCCTGAGTGCCCAGGTTCTGAGCAAAAGCAACCGTTAGGTTCATCTGCACATTCAACGTCCCAGACCTGAGGCTGATCTTGGTCCCATCGCCCAAGGCGAGGTTGCCGTTGATCAAGGCCAGCACGTCCTGCCCGGTGGAGCGCACGGTGGCGCTGCCGTTCTGCTGGTCGAAGGTTTGCAGGAACGCACCGTCTTGAAGCTTCCTGACGCTCACAAACGCTTCGGAGCCGAAGGTTGTGCTGTTGAGGATGAGTCCCGACGTCTGGTTCGAGGCGCTGGCCAGGAACGCCGAGACGCCGGTGTTGTCGCTGCGTTGATTGATGGCGAACGCCACCGCCGACAGGGACACGCCGCTGACGAACGCGACCACGTCCACGCCCTTGGGCCCTTGGATCTCGAACGTCACGCTGCTTAGCAACACCCCGGCCGCACCGGCGGTGTTGCCGGAGATGAATAGCTGGGCCGTCTGGGCGCTGTTGATGGTCTCGACCGTCACTGGGATGGTTGTGGCGGTGCCGAAGCTGGCGCTGAAGACCTTGACGTCCTGTATCTGGCTGGAGTTCACGCCGCTGGTGATGTAGTCGAGCGACCCGTTGAGCAGTTGCAGCCCTGCGAAAGTGGTGGTGTTGGAGATTCGCGTGATCGACTGCACGGCCGAGTCGATCTGCAACTGATTGGCGCGGATCTCTTCCTTGCTAAACGCCCCGGTGTTGGCCGCCTCGACGATCAATCCCTTGATGTCGTTGAGCAGGGCCGAGACCTCATTGAGCGCACCTTCGGTCGTGGCGATCACGTTGACGGCGCGTTCGGCGTTGCCGATGGCCTGGGAGATGCCGTTGATCTCGCTGCGCAGCCGTTCGGACACGATCAGCCCGGCGGGGTTGTCCGCCCCGCGGTTGATCTTGATGCCGGTGCTGAGCCGCTGGAGGCGGACCTGCAGGTCTTGGTTGGATTTAGCCAGATTATTCTGGGCGATGAGTGAAGGTACGTTTGTGTTGATTCTAGTCATGACAATCCTCCTTGATTGTCTGGGTTTTCAGATACCCATCCGCGGCGTTGGCCCAGTCGTTCCTGACGGCGCCCCCGCTGCATAGCCGACATCTTGACGGCGTTGGGTGTTGATCGCTTTGAAACGGTATGGCGTTGGATGGTTTTATCTCCGGACTGTTTTGAACACTTTTTTTTTGCCTAAGCGACGGAGGTTCTCGTCGGCCGTGTGCAGGTCGTTGACACACACCGCGGTTGAATCGGTATTCTCGGATTGGATCGCCGCGTATATTTCCTTACGGTGCACGTGGACCTGGCGTGGGGCGTTGATGCCCAGCCGCACCTTGTCCCTGCGGATGTCGACGACGGTGATCTCGATGCCGTCGCCGATGATGATGGCTTCGTCGCGCTGACGGGAAAGCACGAGCATGTGGTTCGGCTCCTTCCTTGGGCCTGGCCGGGCGGTGTTACAACCAACCCGGGTGATACGATCACAAGACGCGTCCTTGCGTCACTGGGGCCGCGGTTCGTCGCGGCGTCCACCGTCACACCAAACACTAAGCCGACATCGCCTCAACGGGCGAGTCCAGCTCCACCAGCGGCACACGCGTGGTAAACCGCTTGTCCGACAAGACCAGCTGCTGGCCGGTCCGGCTGATGACGTTGACCACCAGCGGGCCTTGGAGGTTGCCCGTAAGCATCCCGTCGTGCCTGTTGACGATCACGAACACCTCCGCGTCGTCCAGCGAGGCAAGCCCCAGCTCGTCCATGTCTTCTTGCTTGAACGGCACCCGGTAGCTCGAGACGAAGCTGCGTGGGTCTGTGACCACGAACGCCAAGTCTGGTATGTCCACCGATTGCAGCCAGTAGAAGAAGCTCTCTTCGCTTAGCTGAAGCAGCACGTACCTTGTGTACGCGGGGAACCCCAGCAGCCCCTTGTCGAATGTGATGACCCTTGAATCATCGACCTCAATTTCGCCGAACCGTGTCGTTTGCACCATCATGGCACGTGTCCTTGTGCGGCCGTCCATCCTGGATCCTTTTCCCGGGTCAAGGCTTGCTTGCCCAGGCGACGGAGTCCATCCGTCGATGCCTTGCGGAGCCGGCTGGCCGCCGTTCGTCTCCGCTGCGCAGAGTTTGCGCGTCTAGCGCAAGAAATTCAGCAGGCTAAGCTGCAAATTTTGTGACCCCACCAACAGGCTCGCTTGGAGCTGCTGCTGCAGGGCTGTAAAGTTCGAAATCGCTTCGGTTAACTCCGTGTCTCTTAGTTCGCTTAAGAATGTTTGCTCTGTAATCTTCAAGTCTGCTGACCTTTGCTGCTGTTGCTCGACCCGTTGTGCCCTGACGCCTACGTCTGCTCGGGCCCGCGTGAGGTCTTTGATGTCGTTCTCAATACCCTCTCCAGCAAAAGTGATGCCACGCGTGTCGTCTAAGACTAAAGCGTCGCGTAAAGATATTAAATGTGTAAAAACACTCTCGACGCGGACCGTTGCCACGTCCTGGCCTTGGATGCTGTTGCCTGTGCCGGCGTTGGTATAGATGCCTAGGTCCGTGGCGGCCAGGGACAGGCCTAGCTGCTGCACTTGGAAATCGTTGACGCCTGTGGTGCCGTCTTCGAAGAGCATGCCGTTGCCGTTGGTGGCCAGGCCGATGTTGAAGTCCGTGCCGCCGGTGCCGGGCGTGCCCACGGTTAGGCCGGCGGTGGCCGCGGCGGTCTGGATTGTGTTGACCAATTCCGTAACCGTGTTCACGCCGTCGATATTCACGTTGAAGGTCGAACCGTCGTGGAGTTGAAACCGGAAGTCGTCGGCGCCGGTGATGCTGCTGACCCCTAGGCCGTGGTGGAAGGCTTTTAATTCGGTCGCCACGCCGAAGCTGCGGATGCCCAGGTCATCTGCGGTGGTGCCGCCGGCGTTTTCACCAACGGACAGCTCGATGCCGCTGATTTCGCTGATGATGTCCAGGCCGGTGCCGGCGGCGTTGATTTCCAAGCGCAGGCCTAGGTCGAGCTGGTCGACCACGTTGATCATGTCTTGGATATTCGTGGCGGCGCTGAAGTCGGCGACCTTCGTTTTGCTGCCGTGGGTGATATTCAGCCCGTTGACGAGGTCCACAGCCACGCCCAGGGCCGCCACCGAGGTTAGCTCGGTCAGACGCGGGCCGACGTCCGCGCCGTTGACGGTGGTGGCTACGGCGCTGATGGCGATGCCCAGGTCCGAGGCGGTCTGCCCGGTGCCGACGTTGGTGATGCTGATCGTGTGGCCAGCGTTTGCCGTCAGTGAGAAGCCGTTAGTGCCAATCGCGATCGACCCGGCCGTGGGGTCAACGGTGTTGATCGCTTCGTTGATGCGCGTGACCACGTCGCCCATGGTGTCGGCGTCTGTCAGGTCAACATTGATCGTCGTGCTGTCGGTGTTCACTACGATCGTGCCTTTGCGGATGCCCGACGCTTGGGCGCCATTGAGGTCGGTTAGCGGGGTGGCGGTGGTGGCTTGCGGGTCCAGGTCGACCTGACCCTTGACGCGGGCGGACAGGGCTCCAAAGACGCTCCCCCCGTTCGCGTTGAACGCCAGCGGGCGGTCCAGGCCCACATCGCCGGCAAGGTCTTCCGTGCTGCCGATGTAGCGCACGCCGCCTAATTCGTTGACGAACACTTGCCCATCCGCTGTGCTGCTGTGCCGCCCGCCGAACAGGGCCACCCCCTGCACGCTGCGGTTGGCGATGTCGACCATGGCTTGGATCTGCGCGTCGATCAGGTGCGACATGGTCTCGCGTGTCTCCGCGGACGACCCCACGCCGATCTGGCTTGACGCGATGCTCTTGGTCTCTTGAATAATCCCCGTGGCGTCTCCGATCGCGGTGTCGGTGTTGTTGAGGATCGTCAGCGCGAACTGGAGGTTGCCCTCGTGCTGTTCGCGTGCCTCCAGCGCCCTCTGCAGGGACTGAATCGACGACGCATCCGACGGCGCGTCGGAGGGCTTGCCCACCTTGACGCCCGTGCTGATCTGGGACTGCCGCTCTAGCAGGTCGATCTGTGACCGGCGGACGGCGCTTAAGAGCTGGTTACTGCTCATGAGCGTGGTCGTCCTGCCGGAGATGGGGTTGAACTGGGTCATGGCTATCTAATCCGTCTACTTAGGCTTGCGTGCCTAGCTCTTGCCTTTCGATCAAAGCAGCCCCATGAGTGTCTCTAGCATCTCGTCGACCACGCCGATGAACCGGGCGCTGCCCTGGAATGCGCGTTGGTACAGCAGGAGGTTGATGGCCTCTTCGTCGGCGTTCACGCCGCTAACCGCTTGTTGCTGTGCGGCCAGGTTTTCGCGGACGATGGTGTCGGCGTCGAGTTGCTCCTGGGCCTGTGCGGCGCGCGTGGCGTAGTCTTGGACGTGGCGGTCCCAAAACTCGGTGAGGCTAAAGCCGCCCAGCGACGCGACGCCCTGTGTGCGCAGGCCCGCGATCGCCAGGGCCGTGCGGTTATCGCCGGGGATATGCCCCAAAGCGGCGGCGATCCTGCCCGGGTCCGAAACAACGACGCTGTTCACGTCGATGTCTTTGGCGGACGACCCGCTAAAGAACGTGTTGATGCCAAGGGTCGCCAGCGCACCGCTTGTGTCGTTGCTGAAACTAATCTCAAAGTCATTGGCCACACTGGAGATCTCTAGCCGGTCGTCGGGCGTGACCACGGCGTTGATGTTGGGCACCGCGTTGATGGCAGCGGCGAGGCTGTTAAGCGAGGTATCCGCAGCGGGGTTGATGCCGTCGAGGTCGATGTTGATCACGCTGGTGTTTCGCTGCCCGGTGGAGACCTGCGTTACGTGGATCTGGAAGCTGCCGTGGGTGGGCGTGAACTGAAGCCCAGCGTTCGGGTCGTTGAGTGCAAGCGCCGGGTCGGTGGCGCGGTAGTCACCGGTGACGGAGGTAAACCCGTTTGGGGACTGCCCCTGGCTGTGGATGCGGTTGACCTGGAAGATCAACTCGTTGGCGAACTGATCGAGCACGCTGATGGCGTTGTTGACCTCGGTGTCCCGGCCGATGATCTGCGCGGCGAGCTTGCCGGATGTGGGCTTGAGCACGCTGCCGTCGGCTTTGATGACTACGTCCACCTGCAACGCGCCGTTGACTGTCTTCTTGCGAAGCTCCACGCCGCGGCTCTCGTTGTTGAGCACAATCGGCAGCGACCCGACGAACACGTCCACCGAGCCGGTGGGCTGCTCGTTGATGGATACATCCATGAAATTCGACAGCTCGGTCAGCAGCGCGTCGCGTTGGTCGCGTAGCCCGTGTGCGCCGCCGGCGCCCTTCTCGCTCTTGACGATCTGAAGATTGACCTGGGCGATGCGCGTCAGCAGGTCGTCCATAGCCAACGCGTTGTTATTGATCGCGGCGTCGAGTTGGTTGCGCTGGCTGGTCAGGTCGTTCTGTAGGCTGCGCACGAATGTGGACAGCGTGGCGCCCTGCTGGACCACCACCGTGCGCACGGCGTTGTCCTCGGGCGTGTTGGCTAGTTCGCTGAACGCGTTAAAAAACTCGTTTAGACGCGTGGACAGGTCGATATCCGACAGCTCGTTCTGTACGGCCTCGATCTGTGACAGCAGGGTTTGCTTGGCCAATGAAAACGACTGGTCCGCGATGCTGCTACGCAGCCGCCCCTCCAACGCGTTGTCCACGTGCCGGACGATCTGCTGCACCTGCACGCCCTGACCCAAGAAAATCCCACGCTGCAGCTCGTGCGACCGCGACGGCACGAGCGCAGCCGACTGGCGGTGGTACCCGCGCGTGGTGAGGTTCGACAGGTTATTGCCCGTCACCTCGATGCCGGTCTGGCTGGCTAGCAGACCCGACCGGCCCACATGTAATGAACTGCTCAGGCCCATGGGGGTTGACTCGTCACTGTGTGTTGCGTGCGATCCATGATCCGTTTCCGTTGTGCGCCCGGCGGCGTCGTTCTTACCCGGTGGCCTGGAAGGTGCTCACCGCCAAGGTGTCCTTGGGCGGCGCGCCGTGGTTTCCGTACAGGCCCACGCCCGTGACCACACTGCCCACCGTCTGGACCAGGCCTTGCATGTGCCGCACCAGCGATTCGATCGCCCGCCGGACGACGGCTGTCTCTTGCTTGACCAGCAGCATCCTTTCCTGAAGCTGCTGTCGTAACACCAGCAACCGCCCTCGCTGCGGCTCCGGGAGATGATCCGCTAGCTCAAGCAGGCGCATCGGCTCTTTGGCTGACGGGTTGACTGCCAGCGTCAGCTCGCCGATGAGCTTTAGCCGGGTCTTTTCCAGTGCGCCCAGCACCTGGACAAGTGTGTTCTCTTCTTCGCTGCACTGGGTGACCCGGTCGTGCCGGGCGTCACGCAGGGCCTGACGCTTCTGCTGCATCAAGGCCAACATTTTTTCGTGTGCGGCGGCCTGCTGCGTGAGGACCGATTCGAGCCCTTCAAGCTGCTTATCCATGAGTGTCCACCTTTCCGCGGGCTTGGGTCATCTGGCTGTAGAGCGACTCAACGATCGGCATGTGCGAAGCCTTGGTGATCCGCTCGGCGATGATGGAATCGAGCTTGGCACCAAACGCGTCTTCGGCGAACCCGCCGTGGAACAGGTCCGAGCGGAACGGGTCTTTGCGGGCCTGCTCTAGCAGCGGCTGGACGAGTGTGATGGCCACAAGGGCCTCTGACGCGGTGCGGGCGTCGTCTTCTTGGGGCGGCGTTGCGGATTGGCCCGATGCGGCGGCGCGGCCGTTGAGTAAGTCATCAAACCGCGCGCTTTGAAACGACGCCAGGCGCGTCGCTTGTCGCAGGTCGTGGGGCGAGATGGCGGTGGCTTGGACTTGCATAAGACTGTCCTTCGTGTCGGGCGTTGTAGCCGCTACTCCAGTATGAGCTGCGCGTGCAGCTTGCCGCTGCGGTGAATCTCCTTGATGATCGCGATGCGGTCGGGCGCTTCGACTTTGAGCTGGTTGAACGCGGTTAGCAGGTCGCCAAGCTGCGCCCCGCCGCGGCTCTCGGGGTCAAGCGAAACAAAGTTCGCCTCATCCGTCAGCGGGGTTTGGGGCGACGGATCGGGCGGCGGTGAAATCGTTGTGATCGTCAGCCCCTGGTGCGAGATGATCACCGGCGAGATCTGCACGTCGCCTGTCACAACGATCGTGCCCGTGCGCTCGTTGACCACGACGCGCGCGCCCGTGCTGATCTGAGCGGGGTCCACGTACGACCGCAAAATTTGGCTGATAAAGGCGGCCGGGGCGCTACGCTCGTAACGCGGCACCTCCACGACAATGTTCTTCTGGTCGGCGGCGTGGGCGATGTTTTCACCGTCTGGGACCATCACGCCGTTGATCAGGTTGGCCAGGTTGTTCGCCGTGGGCCACGACGCGCTGGACGGGTTGAGGATCAGCGTGATGCGGCCTTCCGAATCCATGTACTGCGACATGACGTCGCGGGTGAGCTGGGCGCCCTTCTTGACCACGCCGACGGTCAGCGTCCTAGGGTCTTCGATGGTGACCGCTCCTTCTGCAAAAGCAAAGATGGGCGAACCCGGCAACGGCCCGGTCATGGGGATCAGGAACAGCCGCCCGCCGGCCAAACTCTTGGACGGGCCGATCGCGCTGACGTTCACGTCGATGCGGTCGCCCTCGCGCACACCCTCGGCAGGGAGCGTGGCGGTCAAAGCGACCAAGGCCACATTCTTCGCGTCCGAAAGCTCACCGGCCACCACGTTCGGGTCTATCAGTTGTTGGATCACCGCAGCCAGCGGGCGCATGGCCGGCAGGAATTTGCCGCCGTCGCCCGTGCCCTGGAGCCCGACAATCAAGCCGATGCCCACGATCTTGTTCGATTCCGACCCCTTGATCCGGACCAGGTCCTGCACCTGCACCGCCCAAGCGCCGCCCGCCAATACCGATAGAAAAACCGCGGCTGCGATCTGCGGCGTGGCGAGTCTTGGTGTGAAGCGTGTCTTGGTCATCTGTGTATCCCGTCGCGTCATGGGTGTTGATTCATCAGAAGTTGAACAGGAACTCGAAGAACTTGGTGATCAGGCCCTTCTTCGTGGCCCCACGCAGCTCACCCTTGTGATCCTTGACCAGGCGCAGGTCGTAGACCTGCGTGGACAGGATCGTGTTATCAACGGTGATGTCTTCCGTGCGGCAGGTGCCTGTGAGCACGACGTTGACGGTCTCATCCTCGCTCTGGATAAACTTCCGGGCTTCGAGCACCAGCGACCCGTTGGGCTTGATGTCGATGATCCTCGCGGTGATTCGCGTGGTGAAGCTGTCTTTACGCTCGTACTCGCCCTCGCCCTGGAACTCCTTACTCATGTTCAGGTTGACCTGCGGGTTGCCGTCGTCCATGCTCGAAGGCTGGAGCTGGAAATTGGCCAGGTCTTTCAGGCGGATGCTCGGGAACGCCGAGATCGTGCCGTTGAGGGTGGTGTCTTTTTGGGTGTCCAAAGTGGATTCCGACCCGGCTTCGACCGACTCTCGCACGATGATGGTGACAAGGTCGTGCATGGCGAACTGCCGTGGCTCGGGCAGGCGCACCGCGGAGATGCTGGTTTGCGAGATATACGGCGAGAGGTTGTCCTGCACGCCATTGACCATGGCCGGCCGGCGCTGCGGCGGGTTGCCGCCGACAAACAGCGACGAGCTCTGGCCGAACAAACCACCGCCCGTGGTGAGGGCCAAAGCGGCTGTGGTGATTTTGATCAACTGTCTCATGGCTGCCTTCCTTGCGGCGTTGCACCCGCGGTCATGGACGCATCGGACGGCTCGCCTGCCAAAACTGCGACGCCCTCTTGCCGACCCATCACGCGCACGGCGTACGTCTCGCGCGAATGGTCGTTGCGCACCTCGATCGTTTGGTTCAACTCGCCGTCCTCCGCGGCGCGACCGATCGTTTTGATGACCAGTTCGCCGGAGATGCACCGCACCGTGATCAACTCGCCGCGTCGGACCATCAGCGGCGACCGCAGGTGTCGCTTGCTCACCATCATGCCGGCGCGTAGCACCGTGCCGCACGTCTGCCCGATGACCTGCGTCAGGTCGTCGAGCGGGTGCGTGTCGCTGTTCTCCATGTAGACCTCGCGGATCTCCACGTCGCCGGGCGCGAATGTCTGGCCCCGGCTGACGGTCCGCTTCGCCACGACCGCCATCGTTCTGCGAGACACATCCGCGGTAACACGGATAGTCTCCACCAACTGGTTGCCGCGGTACCTGCGGATCACAACGGGCACGCGACCCAGCGGCGTGGCTGACAGCGGCTCGAACTCGAACCGGTCGTCCAAGGCGCTCTTGGCAAGCGATTGCTCGTCTTGCTGGTTAAACTGAATCCGCAGCTGGCTGTGTTCAACGCCGGCGAACCGCTCGATCAATTGAACGACTTGGTCGTGCAGCGAAATCGCCGAGCCCAGATCGATTTCATCTTGGGGGTTGCTGACCGCGGGGGTTTGCTGTGCGGCGATGGTGTCGGTGCGGGCGCGTGACCGCTTCACAAAGCATGCAGCGTACCCCCCTAGCTTCAGCTTGCCCCAGTTCACGCCCTGCTCCGTAAGGATCTCGCGCACTTGCCGGAGGGTGATTGTTGCGTAGGGCTCATCGGGGTTGAGTGTTGTGACAATCGCCTGGCCCAAGCCGGCGGCGACGTCGCCGCTTAGTTCAGCCACGTCGCTTAGGCGGATCAAGTCACTATCGATATCGGCCTGGCTGCGCAGGCTGACGGTGCCGGCGACCGCGGTGTTCGCCACGGCTAGCAGCAACGCGATGGCCCCGGCGGCCAAGGCGCGCGACCTCATGAGCGGCTTCTGCAAGTTATTAACGCTGCGGTCCATCACGCTCTAACGGCTCCTACTTAGAACCTCCGGAGGTTGCCGATGACCTGCATGGCCTCGTCGGCGGCCTGGATCGACTGGCTGTTCATCTCAAACGCACGCTGGGTCTTGATAAGCGAAACCAGTTCCGTCACCGGGTCCACGTTGGATGATTCAAGGAATTTTTGAAGGATCCTGCCGAACGTGCCCTCGCCGGGGTTGCCCTCGATGGGCGGGCCCGAGGCGGCTGACTCGATGAACAGGTTCCCACCGATCGGCTTGAGGCCGTTGGGATTCACAAACGTGGCTAACTGGAGTTGCCCAATATTCGTGGGCACCACCGCCCCGGACTGGAACGCGAAGACCTGGCCGTCGGCGCTAACCTCGACGCGTGTGGTGTCCGCGGGGACGTTGATCCCCGGCTCCAAACGCGGGCCATCGGAATTGCCCAGCACCACGTCGCCGTCTTGATTCACAAAGAAATTGCCGGCACGGGTGTAGCCGATACCGTCGCCGAGCTCAGGCAGAACCGAGACCTTGAAGAACCCCGAACCATCAATCATCATGTCCAGCTCACGCCCGGTCGTGACAGGCGGGCCGATGGTGAAGTCGTATTGTGTGTTGCTGATGCGTGTGCCCAGGCCCACGAACAGGCCCGCGGGACGCTGGTCGCCGTTGGCGTTCTCCACGCCGGGCTGGGCTTTCTCTTGGTACAGCAGGTCCTCAAAGTTCGCGCGGGAAGACTTGAACCCAGTCGTGTTCACGTTGGCTAGGTTGTTGGCGATGATGTCGATCTCGGTCGACAACGCCGACAAGCCTGTTGCCGCGGAGTGGAGGGCCATGACTGCCATAAGCGATTACCTCTGTTTAAACCCGGCCGCTTGGCCGATGAATCACACCGAAAACAAAACCTTCAATCACCCCACGCGGCCTAAAACATTCACCGCGCGGTCCATCAGCAGGTCGTGGTAGCGGATCAGGTTGCCGTTGCCCGTGGCGGACTTGGTCGCGCCGATCAGCTTCATCAACGCCTGAATCGGATCGACCCCGCTGGCCTCGACGAAGCCCGACCGGACCGAGGGCGTCCGCACGGGCTGGCGGATATCCTCACCGCCCTTGAAGCGGTACAGGCTCTCGCCCTGCTTGACCAAACGCGTTGGGTCGGAGACCGCGGTGACCTGAAGCTGGCCCACATCGTCGCCGGCTTGCAGGATGCGCCCCGTGTTGTCGATCTGCACCGGCGAGTCCCCGCTGATAAAGATCGGCTGATCGTTTTGGTTCAACACGCGGTGCCCGCCCGCGGTGGTGACCAGGAACCCCTCGTTGTCGCGTGAGAACCGCCCGTCGCGCGTGAGGTGGACCGTGGCCTCTCCGGAGTCCGGGTCTGTCCCCTGCACCGCGAAGAAGGTGTTGGCCTTCTCCAGCGCCACGTCCAGCGGCGAGCCGGTCTTCTGGAGCGGGCCGGGTTTGAATTGGATCTGCTGAGGCCCAGCCAACACGCCGCCACCCAGGCGGTCCAACAGGCGCTTGCTAACGTCCGAGCCGAAGTTGTCCTCTATTGATTCAGGGTCTCGCTGGCGGATGGAGGGCAGGTCGGGCTTGAAGCTGACCGTGTTCACGTTCGCCAGGTTGTTGGCAAAGACGTCCTGGCGATAGAGATTCGTCAGGACGCCCGAAGCGGAAAGGTACAAGCCGTAGTTCATCTGCCCACCTCCTTGTGGGGCGCGCCCGCGTCCGTGCGGGCCTGATGAACCATGGGCTTGCGATCGTCTGTGTGATGCTCTTCGTTCCTGCCGCGCTGCTGTAACATCAGCAATGAGGCCTGTTCGTAGCGGTGGTTGGCAGCGGCCAGACCTGCCAAACGCACCAGCGTCTGACCGATATGGGCGTCGCCCGACTGCTTAGAAATCCGTAGCACACTGTCCTTCATCGCGTCGTCCTTGCCGTCGTGGATACACTGATACTCACGAAGGTCAGAAGGCAAGGACAATGCCAACAGTAAAAAAACGTGCCCCAAAACACCGAAAAATACAATCCGATATAGAACTATTATCCTTTAAAACAATGGCTTACATACAATCGCTCGAACCCGCCGTGTATACCCGAATAAACCACGCACCCTTGGCGCAAAAACCGCGCATGCGCAAGCATTGCCATGTCCGCGCAGGGGCTGCGCGGCGGGTGTTTATGGTTGTGGTGTGTGTGAAGCGGGTTTACGGCTTGCCGGCAAGCAGGCTGCGGCGGTGATTGAACAACCCGTCAAGGCTGTCGCGCAAGGCGTGTGCGCCAGTGTCGTGGCCAAGGGCTTGCCCCACGCGGACCAGCAGCCGCACGAGGTGGTGGTAATCGTCAAGGCTGATCGTCTCGGCGGCGATGCGGCCGGTCGCTTCGTTCATGTTGTGGTAATTCCCCAGCGGCAAGCACAGGCACGCGGCGGTGTACCCATACGCTTGGTAGGCGGTGGCCTCGCACGTGCCGCCGGGCATGAGGCACCGCTGCCAGCGGAACGCCTTATCATTTGACGCGATCTCCTGGGCGACCCGCCCGAGGCGGTAGGTCAGGCGCGGGTCGAACGTGCTGGTGCGATCGCCCACGCGCACGATCGACCCGGCGCCCAGCGGCGATTGGTTTGGGTCACTCTTGGAGCACTCCAGGGCCACCACAATCGCTTTTTTGGGGATCACACCGCTGGCGCAGGCACCAATCGCCCCGACAAAGCCGACCTCTTCAGCCCTGGTCAGCAGCACGCGCACGCTCGAAGCCGACCGCCCCAGCGCGTCAAACGCCGACAGCGCCGCCGCCACGCCCGCCAAGTCGTCACATGCCGGGGCGTGCAGCCGCCCGCCTTTGATCCGAGGTCGGCCCACGCCCCAGGTCATGACGTCACCCGCCTCGGCATTGACGGCTTGACTGAACCGGACCACCGCGCGCTTGTCGGGGCGCTTCTTGGTAGCGCCGTGCAAGGCTGTGACCTTACCGCGCTGAGGCTTTTTTCCGTCACGGTGCAGCCACACCGGCGACTGAAGGAAGTAATGATCCGCCACGCCGCCTCGGAAGTCGGCTTCGACGGTGTGCCGATCCAGTTGCTTGGTCACCACAAAGGCCGGGTGGTCCATGTGGGCGGTGAAGTAAATCGGGCGTTGCGAGCCGCCACTGCCCCGCCCGGCCATTCCGCGGCGCTTCAACAGCAGGTTGCCGAACCGGTCGCGGCGTAGCTGGACACTAGGCCGCTGCTTGGCCCAGCGCTGGACCCACTGGATCACACTCCGCTCGCGCCCGGCCGCGGTGGGCAGGCTCGTCAGTTCCAGCAGCCAGTCTTGGTGTTTGGGCTTCATATGCTTCCTATATAGATAGCCATCCCCTGGGCGTCGTGGCCGCTTTTGCCAATCCGCCACGATCAGCCCATAATCCCTTCCCATGAGCGAATCAACAAACCCATTGGTCGGAATCATTATGGGCAGTGCCAGCGACGCGCCCACCATGCACAAGGCAGCAGGCGTGCTCGCGGAGCTAACCATCCCCTATGAGATGAAAGTGGTCTCCGCCCACCGCACGCCCCAGCGGGCGCTGGCGTACACCACCAGCGCGGCGGATCGCGGGCTAAAAGTGATCATCGCCGCCGCCGGCATGGCCGCGCACCTGGCTGGCGTCACCGCTGCGCACACGCACCTGCCCGTGCTGGGCGTGCCCATGGACGGCAAGCTCATGGGTGGCATGGACGCGCTATTGGCCACCGTGCAGATGCCCAAGGGCATCCCCGTGGCCACGTTCGCGGTGGGCAGCCACGGCGCGGTCAACGCCGCGCTATTCGCCACGGCGATCCTGGCCTTGTCGGACCCGGCCATCAACCAACGGTTGCTCGACTACCGCCGCAGACAGACCGAGGCCGTGCCCGAAGAGCCGCCGGCCCCGTAATGCGTACAGGCAAGTCACCTGCCACGAGTCATTTATCATAAGAGAGTTGAAGGGCGTGCCATCAGCATGCGGCCTGCCGTGGCGCCCGTCGCATGGTCACAACAAAGATCCCCACAAACATCAGGCCTAGCGAGGCTGGCTCCGGCAGGTTCAGGCCGATAATAATAGGGTCATGATCGGATGCACGATAGGGGACCGGGCTATACAGACTCGTGATCTGGCCGAGGCTCTTGAACTCAACGTTGTAATCGAGCGATAGTGCTTCATCCGCGTTGATGTGCCATTCGGTTACACCCGTCACCTGCCCAGCCAATGATCCGGCCGCTAGCGCGTGGTCCAGTGCACCCTCCTCACCCAAGAACACGAACGAATACGGGTCGTTGATGTACTGATCGAGAAGGTTGGCGTACCCGGCGGCTTCGAGGGCCTTGATGGGGTCTTCCATCAGATAAGCGTTGAGGTCTCCGATAATGAGGATGTCCGCGTCATCCGCAGCGGTCGGGTCGGTGGCCAGCCAATCGGCCAACTCCACAGCGGCCCTGGTGCGGAAATCGTTGAAGAACCCTTGGCCATCGCCCTGATCAAAATCGGGGTTTGAGGGGTCGTTCAGACCGCCCGCCCCCTTCGATCTGAAATGATTGACCGCGACCGTGAACATCTCCCCTGTGGAATTTTCCAAGAACGTCTGCGCGATGGGGGCGCGGTTTTGGGACCCGCTGCCAGGGTCTGGGGTGCCGAACAGCGAACTGATCAACACCGCCGCGTCGCCGCTGGGCGTGACCTTGCTGGGCTTGTAGATCAAGCCAACAGTGATCGCGTCTGTGCCCACGGTGGCGGTGCCGGGGTCGATAAAGGCAAAAGTGCCCGCCCCGGCGGCAGCGTTCAACGCATCAACCAGCGTATCGATCGCGCTGCCGTCGCCGAACCCGTTGTTCTCCAACTCCATCAGGCCGAAGACGTCCGCGTTGATCGAGGTTATGGCGGCAACCAGCTTGTCGGTCTGGCGCTGAAACTCAACCGGATCGTTAGCCCCACGTTCGTCTAGCGTGGTGAAATAGTTCAGCGCGTTGAAGCCGGCAACTTTGAGGCGCCCGCCGACATCCGCCGGCCCGCTGGTGCGAGGGTTTTGGGTTTGAAAGCTGGGCTGGACAGTGGGCTGAAGGCGGTAGGTGCCAAAATTGAAACCCATGATCCCTGTCGTGTTCTGCACTGTATCGCCCCGGCGGATCGTGTTGCCGGCCGACAACTGCGGCGTGGGATAGACGATCGGATCGGGGTTTTGCTGGTTGCTGACGTCGTCGATGACGATCTGGTTGCGCAGGTTCAAATCCGCCAGGTCATTGGCGGGTTGCCCAGGTGACACGACGTTCGTGGGGATTTGCAACGGCCCTCCGCTTGATACAACAACTTCTCCGAACCGACCAAGGTTGAACAGTTCCGTCACCGACAAGGTCTGCTGAAACTGGACCTGCATCCCCTCGTAACGTTCAAAGTAATCCGAAGTCGGCGTGGGTAACTGGACGGGCGTGACCGGCACCTGCCCGATGTAGTTCTGGCTGGCGTCGATGATCCCGGAGGTCAAGCTGATCCGTGTGCGCCCAAACTGCTCGGAGACAGTCCCCTCCAAACGAACCTTGTTGCCAGGCGTCACCGAGAATGAAGTGCTAGAAACGAACAGCCCTTCAGACGTCGCAGCGTCGCCATCGGTGTCCGCGTCTTCTTCCTGAACGTAGAAGCCCCCCAGCAACGGGAACTGGGCGGTGACCACGCCCTCGACAATCACGGCATTGTTTACCAGCTGGCTGGTCGCGCCGAGCCCTTGCACTTGGCTGATCAGAGTGGCTGGGTCGCCAAAGCCGCCCAGCTGCGCCGACGCGGATGGAAGAGCCCCCAAAGTCATGGCCACCGCCCCCAACGCCGCCCAACGCGTAGTGAGTAACATAGTTTAACCGCTCCTATTGCTGATATTTGCCAACGACTTAAAGCCCACAACCGTTAAAGCTCATCGTGTATGGTAGCTGCAATAGCAGCTTTTATAAATGTTAATTCTACAAAATTTTTCAGCGAAATTCAGTGCATTCATTCCTGTCTATGGCTTCCACCGCCACTTGAGCCACAGCGCGTTGAGCACCACGCTGATCGAGCTGAACGACATCGCCCCCGCGGCGAGCATGGGGTGCAGCAGCCCGGCGGCCGCGACGGGGATCAGCAACATGTTGTACGCGAACGCCCACACAAGCCCCGCGTAGATACGGCGCAGGGTCGCCCGGCTAAGGCGGATCGCGCGTGGTAGGTTCTCCAGGTCGCCACCGACGAGCACCATGTCCCCGCTTTCGACGGCGATGTCCGTGCCCCCGCCGATGGCGATGCCGATGTCCGCCGCCGCCAGGGCCGGGGCATCGTTGATACCGTCGCCGACCATGGCCACGACGTGCCCCTTCTCACGTAGCTGCGTGACTTTTGCTTGTTTGTCAGCCGGGAGCACTTCGGCCATGACATTCGACGGGGCGATGCCCGCTTCTTGTGCGATGGCATTGGCAGCGGATGTGTTGTCGCCGGTCAGCAACCACACACCCAGCTTTAGGCTGTGCAGTTGCTCGACGGCTCGGCGCGCGTTGGGTTTGAGCCGGTCGGCTAGTGCGATCAGCCCGGCGGGTTTGCCGTTGACGGCCACGGCCACGGCTGTGCGGTTGGCGTCGAGCAGTTCATCGCGTTTTGCTAGCAGCGGTCCTAAATCTTCCACGCCCTGCTCGCGCAGTGATGTTAGCCGCCCCACCACCACCGTGTGCCCCGCCACGTGGGCGCGCACGCCGGCGGCGGTGATGCTCTGAAAATCCGTGGGCGGTGAAAGCTCCAGGCCCCGTTCGTGTGCGTAACCCACGATGGCTTTGGCTACGGGGTGCTCGCTAAGGCTCTCGACACTGGCAGCCAAACGCAGCACCTCGTCGCCGCCAATGCCCCCCTCCACAGCCACGACCTGCTTGACCGTCAGCTTGCCCAGTGTGAGCGTGCCGGTTTTGTCTAGGATGACTTGCGACAACCGCCCGGCCCGCTCGAACGCGCCGGCGTCCTTAATCAAAATACCATGGCGCGCGCCCAGCCCCGTGCCGACCATGATGGCCGTGGGCGTGGCCAAGCCCAGCGCACACGGGCACGCCACGATCAGCACCGCCACGGTGGCATTTAATCCCTCTAGCCAGTACCCACCGAAGCCCCAAGCCAGCAGTGTGACCAGCGCGATAACGAGCACAGCCGGCACGAACACGCCCGCCACGGTGTCGGCGAACCGCTGGACCTGGGCCTTGGAGCCCTGGGCCTGCTCGACCAGCTCGACAATGTGAGACAGCACGGTGTCTTGACCGGTCTGCGTGGCTCTGAAACGGAACGCGCCGGTCTGGTTGACCGTGCCGCCGAACACCGCCGTCCCCGGCCCGGCCTCGACCGGCAGCGACTCGCCGGTGAGCATGGACTGATCGATGCTCGACTGGCCCTCGACGATCTCGCCGTCGACCGGCACGCGCCCACCCGGCCGCACCACCACCACGTCGCCGGGGCGCACCTCGGCGACATGCACCGTGACCTCTTTGCCGGCACGCACCACGACCGCCTCGGGTGGCTGAAGGTCCAGCAACGACCGGATCGCCGACGCGGCGCTGTGCTTGGCGCGGGATTCGAGCTGCTTGCCCAGATTGATCAACACAAGAATGACCACAGCCGTATCGAAATACACTACGCCTTGGCCGCCCACGACCGCCGCCACGCTGTAGCCGAACGCCACCGACGTGCCCAGCGCCACGAGGGTGTCCATGTCCGCTCGCCCGTGGCGCAGAGCTTTCCAGGCGCCGCGGTAGAACGGGTAGCCAAGCAGCACCTGCACCGGTGTGGCTAGCAATAGCTGCCACTGTGCGGAAGTCGTGGTGTGCCACGCCATGGCCAGGACCACCACCGGCAGCCCCAACGCGGCGGATAGCGCCAGCAGCCCCCACGACTCGGACCCGCCGCCGTGGTCGTGTGAAGCGTTATGCGCGGCGTGGCGGTGGTGGTGGTGGGATGGGGCGTCTGCTTGGGACTGTGCGTCGTAACCCGCTTTGCGCACCGCTTGGATCAACGCCTCGGTGTCGGCTGCTTCGAGGTCGTGGGAGACCGTGGCACGACCCGTGGCGAGGTTCACGCTCGCCTCTTGAACACCCGGCACGGAGCGCAGCCCCTTCTCAACACCGCTTACACAGCCCGCACAACGCATGCCCGTGACGTTTAGTACTGTTTTCATAATCGCTACTCCGCCAAGCCCATTCTACGCCGCCGCTACAATGCGGGGCACGCCAACTTTATAACACTACCAAGGAGCGCACCGCTTGAATGAAACCACTTTAACCCTGCAAACATTCCAACAACACATCCGCGATCGGTACTACCAAACCGACAGCGCCCGCGGCACGCCGGCGACGTTTATGTGGTTCATGGAGGAGGTCGGGGAATTAGCCACCGCCCTGCACCGCGTGGCTGACAACGGCGGCGGTGCCGAAAAGGCCGCCGCACGCGATAACCTTGAGGAAGAGTTCGCCGACGTGTTGGCATGGCTGTCGACGCTGGCCAATATCAACGGGGTGGACCTGACGCGGGCGGTGACGAAGAAATACCTTACGGGCGAGGGCCCGGCGGGGCATAAGTGATCGTCTGTGTGTGGGCGTAGCCTCAATGAGTCGGGCTAACGCGCGATCTTCGTCGGCTTGACCGCTTTGATGCCGCTGTTGACGCGGATGTCCAGCGGCGGTTTGATGACCGGCTTGGCATGGCGATCGAGCATCTGGCGCACCTTACGGGCTATGCCCGCGGCGTCCAGGCCCGCCTCAGCGAGTTGGTTCTTGCGGCTGTCCTGATAAACCCACCGGTCGGGCATGCCCAAGCGGTCGATCAACTGAGTCGGGACGCGGTGCTGGGCACATGTCTCCAAGACAACCGCGCCAAACCCGCCGGCCAGCGCGTGGTCTTCCACAGTCAAGACGGGCGTGCCGCTGTCAACGAGGTTGCGGATCAGGTCGATGTCCACCGGCTTAGCAAAACGCGCATCGTAGATGGCTACGTCGTAGCCCTGCTGCTGGAGTTCATCGGCGGCGGCCACCGCTTGATACACCATCACGCCGTAGGCCAAGATCGCGACGTCGCAGGCCTCGGGGTTCACGGCCGGCTTGACTAAGTTGGCCTTGCCCAACTCAAACGGCGGGGCCTTCGCTTGCAGTGGTTTTTCGGCGACGTTGTCGCGTGGGTAGCGGATGACCGAACAGCCCGCGTCGTACTGACGCATGAATTCCAGCCCGGCGACCAGATTCGTCTCGTCGCTGGCGGCTAGCATGACCACGCCCGGCAGCGGCGCGAACAGCGAGATATCCATAAACCCGTGGTGCACCGCGCCGTCGCCGCCGACGTATCCCGCGCGGTCGAGACAGATTCGCACCGGAAGCTCCTGCAACGCGACTTCTTGGAACACCTGGTCCAAAGCACGCTGGACAAACGTGGAGTACACGGCGAAAAACGGCTTGAGCCCGGCTTTTGCCATGCCGGCGCACATGTCCATGGCGTGCGACTCGCAGATGCCCGTGTCCAGCGTCCGGTCGGGGAACTGGGTCATGACCTTGTTCACGCCGGTGCCGTCGGGCATCGCGGCGGTGACGGCGAAAGCCTTTTCGTCGCGGGCCATCACGCCGCACATGGCGTCGGCGAACGCGGAAGTGAACGAACGACCGCTGCTCTTAAGCTCAACCCGGCAGCCCTCGACTACGAACGGCTTGGGCGAGTGGAACGTAGTGGGGTCGCCGGTGGCGAAGTCAAAACCCTTGCCCTTGATCGTCTTGCAGTGCAGCAGCACCGGATGGTCGATGTCCTTGATCTCTTTGAGCATGTTGATCAACGAAGGCAGGTCGTGCCCGTCGATCGGCCCCAGGCACATCAGCCCGAAGTGGTCGTAGAGGTGGTCGTGCGCCAGCGCTGCTTTGGCCACTTCACCAAGCCGGTGGTAGGCCTCTTCGATCTTCGACCCGCCGGGCAAACGCTTGAGCACACCCAAGGCGCGTTTCTTGAGGTCTTCATAGTGCGGGTTGACTCGGATGAGGTCGAAGTAGCTAGCTAGCGCGCCCTGCGGCTTGGCGATCGACATGCCGTTGTCATTGAGCACCACCAGGAACTGGCGGTTGAGCGTGCCGGCGTTGTTAAGCCCTTCCATGGCCACGCCGTTGACAATCGACGCGTCGCCGATCAGCGAGACGGTGTGGCGTTGTGATTCGCCGTTGATCTGGTCGGCGCGAGCCAGGCCCACGGCTGTGGAGATCGACGTGCCCGCGTGCCCGACGCTGAACAGGTCGTACCGGCTCTCGCGAGGCTCGGGGAACCCAGCCATGCCGTCGCGCTGGCGCAGCTTCGGGAGAAGCTCGTGCCGCCCGGTCAGCAGCTTGTGCGGGTAGCACTGGTGCCCCACGTCGAACAGCAGACGGTCCGTAGCGAAGTCGAACACGTAGTGCAGCGCAATGGTCAACTCGACCACGCCAAGATTCGGCGCGAGGTGTCCGCCGGTCTTCGACACTTGGTCGCAGATGGCTTGGCGGATCTCGTCTGCAAGTTTTGGCAGTTGCGAGACCGACAGCTTCTTCAAGTCGGTCGGCCCTTGAATCCCCGGCAGGAGCGCTCCCTTAGGGCGCTTCTTGTTGGCCGATCCCGCGTTGGTTTTTCCCATGGTGTGCGTTCCCTCAAGCCCCGATTAGGCTGTGAAAGGTTTTTAAGCCAACCATTGTAAAGCAAGTCGGCTTGATTGTGGCTCGGTCAGCATTATTTCTGTCTCACGGCCAGGTAGTCACACAGTTCGTGCAGCTTGTCGGCGTGATCGCCAAGCGGCGTTAATACTTGGTGTGCATGGCCTTGAAGACGGGCCACCTCTTCCCTGCTCCGCTCAACACCCAGCAAACCGGGGTATGTTAACTTGCCGTGGTCGGCGTCTTTGTTCGCGGCTTTGCCTAGCTGCTCGGTGGTCTGCGTGACGTCCAGCAGGTCGTCGACAATTTGGAACATTAGGCCGACAGCCTCGGCGTATTGCGTGATCGCATTGAGCTGCTCGTCGTCCGCCCCGCCGCAGATCGCCCCCATGCGCCCGCAGCAGCAGATCAAGGCGCCTGTCTTGTGGCGGTGGATGGTCTGGAGTTTTTCAATAGGCTCGGCGGCGGGGTCCACCCCACCCAGCGTGTCGTAGACCTGGCCGGCGATCATGTCGTTCGTAGCTGTGGCCAGTTCGTGTGTGATCCGGGCGGCTAATTCGGTGTGGCCCAAGCGCGAGGTAATCAGCTCAAACGCCAGGCCCATCATCGCGTCGCCGGCGAGGATGGCCATGGCGTCGTTCGTGTGCCGATGTAGCGTGGGGCGGCCGCGACGGAGGTCGTCGTCGTCCATGGCCGGCAGGTCGTCGTGTACCAGGCTGAAACAGTGAATCAATTCAATCGCCGCGGCTGGGGCCATGGCAGCTGTGCCGTCGCCGCCGACCGCCTCGCACGACCGGATCGCAAGCGTCGGGCGGAGTCGCTTGCCGCCGCCCAGCAGCGCGTACCGCACTGCCTCCCTAAGGTTCGTCGGCAGCGCCCTTTCCGCTACGTATTGCGTTAGGTACGCCTCAACCGCTTTCGCCGGGTCAGCCACGGTAGCCGCCTCGCACCCGGCTGTTGATGATAACACGCTGCTCATAAACACATCCTAGACACACAGCTAGACTTAAGTCAGGCATGATTATACGCCGCTTGTGGAATACTAACAATCAATCAAGTATCGGGAATTTGAGGTGCGGTAAGACGGTTGAATACCCGGCGTGCGAGTCCGGCGTAAGTGGTATTGATAGCCGGTAGGCGCTAATTGGTTTTAATGCGTTGTGTCACCCAGTCTGCGACCACTGCTGCGCCGTTGGGTGGCTGGGAGCGACGCATCGCTTCGATCATGACCCGGCGGCGATTATTGTCACCCATCAACTGGGTCAGCGGCTCGAGCAATTGGTCGGCGTTGGCTTGGGCGTCTATCAGGTCGTCGCAGATAACGGCGCCGTCCACCGCGACCAGTGGCTTTGCGTTTTTCTTTTGGTGCTGGTCTTTGTGGTAAGGGTACGGCAGAAATATCGTGGGCGTGGCGTTGGCCCATACCTCCGCGACGCTGCCGGCGCCCGCCCTGCTGATCGCCACGGTGGCAGCGCACCAGGCCAATCCCATCTGCTCACAAAACGGCTGTACCTTCGATGGCACACCGGCTTGCTCGTAAGCACGGCCCAGCGGCTCAATGTCTTGCTCGCCGCCGGTCAGGTGCAGCACCTGCCAGCCCGCCAACGCGAGCTTGGCTTCGGGCATTTGAACCAAACACGCCATCATCTGGTTGACCGTGGCGGCGCCTTGGCTGCCGCCGGTGACCAACAGCGTGTGCCTGTCGGGGTTTAGCCCTAGCTGCTGCCGCGCCGACGCCGGGTCCACCCCGCCTACCGCACCACCCCGCAAGGGGTACCCGATACGCTGGCCCTTAAACCCGTCGAATACCGAAAACACCGTGTCGGCGCGCCTGGCAAGCAGCCGGTTCGCCCAGCCGGGCGGGTCGTCGAGGTTGACCAGCGTCACCGGCACCCGCGTGCGCGACGCCGCCCACACCGCCGGCCCCGAGGCGAACCCACCCGTCGCCACCACCGCGCCCACACGCTCTTGCAATATGACGCGCCGCACCGCCGCGACGCTGTTTCGCCACGCTCGTACAAACCCCGGCAGCCTCGCCAACGCACCCAAGCCGCGAGGCAACGGCTCAACCGGTAACGCGGTAAACACATGGGCATGCTGTCGCAAAATCTGCGCGTCCAGCGGGCGGGCCGACACCAAAAAATGTGCATTGAACGCAAGCCCCTGCTCACCGAGCCGCTGGGCGATCGCCAAGTTAGGGAAGATGTGCCCCCCGCTGCCGCCGCCAGCAAAGACAATCGTGGTCAAGGCGTCGCTCATGACAAACCCGCCCATGTGCCTCGCCGGCACAGCGAAGCGGAATCGGCCGCGCCGGGTTCAACCGTGGTACGCCTAATCATGAAAGACACTTTACCCTTACCTAGGGGCTTGGCATCATGATCGCTTCGCCCGGCTCAAACGCGCGCTTGCCCGTGAGGCAATCGACAACCGCCCGGGCCACGTCCGCAGCCGACAGCGTCTTTTCAGGCGGCATCGCTTTTTCGTCGAACAGCGCACGCAGCATGGGCGTGTCCACCGCCCCCGGCGCCACGGCTACAGCCTTGATGCCCGCGTCTTGGCCTTCGTCCGCGCAGCAGCGGGTGAACATATTCAGCGCTGCCTTCGTCGCCGCGTACACCGCGAACCCTGGGAACGGGTCGACGCTCGCCACGGACGAGACGTTCACAATGACCCCCCCGCCTTGCTCGCGCATGATCGGCCAAACCGCGGCCGTCAGGTTCACCACGCCCGTCAGGTTGGTGTCGATGCACAGCTGGCAGTCCTCGGCCGTCATTTTTTCGATCGGCATCATCGGCGCGGCGCCCGCGATGTTCGCCACCGCGTCGATCCGGCCGAACCGCTTGTGCGTTGCACCCGCCACGGCCCGGGTCGCCTGGGCGTCGCACAGGTCGGTCGGGATCAACTCCGTGTCAACGCGCCCACTCGCTTGGTCACGCGCCTCCCGCGCCGTGCTTTGCAAAGCGTCGCGCCGCCGCCCCACCAGCGCCAAATCGTAGCCCGCAGCCGCCAGCAACAGGCAGGCCTCACGACCGATCCCGCTGCCGGCGCCGGTCACAATCACAGCCTTGCGTTCTGACATGTCGGGTTCCTCTCTACCGGTATTCATTTATCGTCTGCACACTTTAGCCTCGCGACAGCGGTATTGTCCGGCCAATCGCGTACCGGTCAAACCGCCGCCGCGTATGGGGCCAATGCTTGCGGTGGCGTTTCCCTATACTGTCGAAACCATGGCACACAATTCGCCCGGCTCAATCCGCCTGTTCCGCTTGTTCGGCATCGACGTGATGCTGCACTGGAGTTGGTTCGTGGTCGCGGCGATCATGTTTCAATACTCGCAGATGTTCGGGCACCCGGTGTGGCACGTGCTGACGTACCTGTCGCTGTTTGCGATCGTGCTGATTCACGAGTTCGGCCACGCGCTGGCTTGCCGGTCGGTCGGGGGGCAGGCCAACCTGATTGTGTTGTGGCCGCTTGGGGGCGTGGCCATCGTGCGCCCGCCTGCCAGACCCGGCGCCGTGCTGTGGAGCGTCGCCGCCGGGCCGTTGGTCAATGTCGCGCTCGTGCCCGTGACAGTGCTGGCTTACAAGTTCGTCGCCGGCGACGCGACTAATACCGACTTTAAAGACATGACCAATCTCCAGCAATTCGTATACGCGATTAGCATGATCAATCTCGGCATCCTGTGCTTCAACATGCTGCCGATCTACCCGCTCGACGGCGGGCAGATCCTCCAATCGCTGCTGTGGTTCGTGATGGGTCGGGCCAGGAGTCTGCACGTGACGAGCATCATCGGCATGACCGCCGCGGCTTGCGGGGTCGCGACGGCCACGTACTTCGGCAGGACGTGGCTGATGATCATGGCCATGTTCATCGGCTGGCAAGCCTGGAACGGCTACCGCACCGCACGCATGATGCTGATGTGAGCAGCCGCATCACGAAATAGCACACGAGCCGCGGTCGCCGCCCAACACCCCTTAACAAGCCACGCGACGGCGGGCGACGCTCAACGGGCCGACGGCAAGTAAAACAGCCAGTGAACAGGGCTCGGGCACGACCCTAAAGACCGTGGCCGGTGCTTGGAACTCGCCGCCGTCGAACATGACCTTGGCCGTGCCGATCTCCTCAACAGCCGCGAGGCTAGATGTAAAACTGTGCGACACACTCGTCATCGGGTCGAGCGTGCCCACCATGCCAGCGGCGGTCCATTCGTAAGGCATATCGCCATCGGTGTTGTTCACCACGGTGTAGCTATAGAGCAACTCGTCAGCGGTGATCGCCTCGATGCGGGTGATAAAGCCGAACTCCAAGTCATCGGCGATCGCCTGGTCGCCGGCAATCGTCGGGCTTTGCGGGGGGCTTGGTTGTTGTGAGTTTGACCGCAGCCCCGAGCGGTGCTCAATCGAACCGCCCTGGTTTTGTAACTGCTGGGGGGTGAAAGGATTCAGCGTGCCGACGGAGTAGGTGTGGTAATCAGCGGTGCCGGTCAGCGTCCTAGGCTGAGAATCATGGTATGTGAATTTAATCGTCCCTGTTTTTCTAACCACCGTCCGGAAGCTGGCTGAGTAGTCGTATTTCCTGTCACTAGAATCGAAGCGGATGGGGTTGAGGAATCCCTTGAAGCCCGGCCCCTGCCAGTCGTATTCGATTTCGTTGAAATCAGTTTGGATAAAACGGACGGTGTAGGTAAAGTTGCATTGGGTGGTGCCGCAGCTGTACTCCGATTCCGCAAATAGATCGTCGCCAGGTGGGCCGAAGCTGACGATATCAAACCCCGTGCTGATCGGCGTGACGGGGGGCGGTGGAGTCTGGGCGTGGGCGACACCCGAAAGCAGGATCACAAAAGCTAAGCTGTAAAAGTTCTTGAACATGGCCAGGGTCTCCTTTGGGTTGCTTCGCTGGGGGGGGGGGGACCAATACACCTTGTTGCAGTGGCTACGCAAACATTGAAAGCCTCAGCGTCTTGTACCCACTGGACCGGCTAGGTTTTTAACGAATCGTTTTTACCCGGTGCGCTCCTTGGGGAGGGACCGCATCATTCGCACTGAAAACCGGGCTTGCATAGCCAGTATACCAACGACCACGGTAACGAAGCAATAAAAATCCGATCCGTTTCAATAAAAAACCCACCCAAAGCACGAGACGGACCGCACGGTGATGGCGAAAGGCGCAAGTGCGCCGTGGTCAGCTAATACGCGACCCGAACAGACAATCTACCCACAACTCTAAATACAGCTTCGGTTTGTCCCCGCGTAGCGGTCTACCGGCTTGCCCCCATGACCGCTTCCGCGTGCGCCTCCGCCGCCAACCGCCACGTCGCGCCCTGGCGATCGACGTGCCTGTACAGCGTGTCGCGCTCGACCGGCTCGAACCCCGCCTGGCGCACCGCGCGGCGAAGCTCGGTTACGCCCACTTCCTGGTGCGTGCCGCAGCCGCCAACTTTCGTGATGTCGTACCACACCACCGTGCCGTCGATATCGTCCACACCGAAGTGCAACGACAACTGGCTAAGCTCAAGCGTCTGCATGATCCAAAACGCCTTGACGTGCGGGAAATTGTCGAGCATCAGCCGGCTGACGGCGAGCATTTTTAAGTCATCCAAACCGGTCGGCCCCGGCAGGTGTTCCAACTCGGAGCGGTCGGGCACGAAGGGCAACGGGATGACCGTCTGGAATCGGCCGGGGTGGTTGTCGCGGATGGCCCGGTCCTGTGCTTCGCGCAGCAAGCAGAAATGGTGCACGCGGTCTTCGAGCGACTCAATGTGGCCGTACAGGATCGTGGCGTTTGATCGCAGGCCGATCCGGTGGGCCGCTTCGTGTACCTCCAGCCACTGCTCTGAGCGGATCTTGCCCTTGAACGCCTCGTCGTGCACGCGGTCGTCGAACACCTCGGCCCCACCGCCGGGTAGCGACCCCAGCCCCGCCGCTTGGAGGTCTCGCAGCACGCCCTCGATGTCGCGCGGCCGCTTTGAGATGCGCGCCAGGTGGACGATCTCCACCGCGGTGAACGCTTTAATGTGTAGCGCCGGCGCCGCGTCGCGGATGGCGCTTAGCATGTCGGTGTAGTAGTCAAACCCCAGCCACGGGTGCAGCCCGCCGACGATGTGGACCTCCGTCGCACCGGCTTCTGCAGCTTCGCGGGCTTGTTGGGCCAGGTGGTCCACGGGGTATTCGTATGCGCCGTCTTGGTCTTTCTTGCGGTAGAACGAGCAGAACTTGCAACTCAACGCGCAGATGTTCGTGTAGTTCATATGGCGGTTGATGTTGTAGTACACGGTGTCGCCGTGCCACCGCCGGCGCGCGTGATCGGCCAGCTCGCCGATGGTCCAGATGTCGCGGCTAAGCAACAGCGTGTGCCCGTCTGCGGGGCTTAGCCGCTGGTTGGCGTAGACCTTCTCGGCGATCGGCTCTAGCTGCGGGTCCATGGCGATCATCATACCCGATGCACTAGCGACCCGTCCCACGCGGCCGTACCAAGACACAAGCCCCAAACACCCACATTCAAAAAAACCGGCACCGCCAATTGGCAGCGCCGGTCATGTTATTTGAAGCATGGTGGCGATGGATCAGATTCGCTTACGCCGCGCCAAGACAATCGCCCCGCCCGCCGCCAGCAGCACGACAGTCCCCGGCTCGGGCACCGTCTGTGCAAAGAAGAGATTATGTTGCATATTGGCCATGCTCGTGTTGAGCTTGATGACGTCCGACAGCGACAGCCCGTTGAGCCAGTCCAGGACCGAGGTCATGCTCATCCCGTCCCACATGGCCGATTCCAGGAAGTCGTCGTTTACGCCGCCCATGGCGGTGTCGTTCTGGTACCAGAACCGGTCGGCGTCGCGCAGGCGGGTAAACTGGTCGGAGAGCACCGCATTGATAAGCTCGCCGATACTCGCACCGGCCAGGTGGTCCTCGGCCAACCCGCCGACCCACATATCAACCTCATCCACGCCTGAGTAAACCGACGCCAGAGCGCTTTGCAGTGCGGTGTCCGCGGTGATGTCCGCGAAGCTGGTGGCCGCGGCCAAGCCGTAGGCCGTGCGCGCGTCGTTGTACGTCGGCAGGCCGTGGTCGCGCCCGCGCATGATGTTGATCGACGCCAGGTCCGTGGCGTTGGCCACGAGCTGACCGGGGTCGTTGGGGTCTTGGCCGGGGATGAAGCGCATGAACAACTGGTTGCGCAGCTCGTCGGCCAGTTTCGAGTCGGTGTTCTGCTGGATCTGCGCGGCTAGCCCCTGAAACACCGGCTCGAGCCCGCCGTCGAAAATCATGGTGGGTGTAAAAAATACGTCCGACAAGGCCAGGTGCCCCTGTGCCCACTCCGACCCATCGGGGTTGAGCTTGAGCACGGTGCTGCTGACTTGGCTGTGGCCCATCCGATACGCCGCATTGGCGAACTCGTTGGCGATGCCGGGGTTGACCGAATCGTCGTACCCCGCGTACCCGGAAAGCGAGACACCTAAGGCCGGAAGGAATTCATTAAACGTAACCGCCTGCAATTCAGCGCCAACGATTTTGCGGGCGCGTTGGTAGATCTGTTCGTCGGTCAGCGAGCCGTTGGTCGCGGCGATGATGTCTGCCAAGCGGTTGTGCTCACGGACGAAAAGCGTGTGGGTAGACAGCAGCGCGGTGTGTTCGTTGGCGCGCACGTCCCCGGCCACGAACGTGTTGTCTCCCATCATCGGCATATTTTTGTTGGCCATCTCGGGCGCCCCGGCCTCGGTCAGCGGGAGCAGGTCGCCCAAGGCCCCCCCGTCGGACACCTTCAGCTTCCCGCCGTTAAAGGTTCTAAGCCAAGCGGCTCGGTCGACCCCGGCTTCATCCATGTTGCCGCCGTAGACATTACCGGCATCGATCCACGACGTGATGTTGTTGATCTGCTGGCGTGGGCTGCCGGAAAAATTGGACCGGCTCACGTCAATCGTTGAACCGCCAAGACCGTAAGGGGCGAACGTGGGGTCGTCCGTGGGGATGGTAACGCTCAGGCTACCGTTTGACGGGTCGGTCAGGCTGAGGGTGATGTCGTGGTCAAGGAATTGCCCCCACACCCACACCCAGTCGCTAAGCCCACGGGTGTCGTGTAGAGGCCCGGCTTGGGAAAATACGGCGTTGCTGATTGCTCGCGGGTTGGGACGCGAGGCGTCCACCGCCCCCACCGCGTCGTCGTAGTTGACCGAGCCCTGGCGTAGCAGCAACTGCCCTGTCTGCCCGTAAGTGTGGTTACCGGCATTGTTGCCGCTGCCGTCAATGGTACGGTACTCGGCGGCGGTCAGGGGTTGTGGAGTTATAAACGCCACGGCCAACACCACGGGCCACACGCGACGGGCCGTATCAAACATATTTCTTCCAAGCATCCGCAATCTCCTTGTCTCTCTCGCTGTGGGCGTTCTCAATCCCCCGCCGCGGACAAGCTAACTGAACAAGCCCGGACCCGTTTCAAGGGCCGTGCTATATCCGTAAACAGATCCCGCGTTTTCGAGCTAATATTCTCGGTTTACGCTGGCTCCTGTGGTGGGTCTACCCCCATCTTCTCCCCGTGCGCGGCGCTCTCTCAGCCCTCTGATTTTCCCCACTCTTTTCAATAGGCACAATTAGGTTAACCAGTACAAAATATTACTGTAAAAACGCATACTTTCAAGAAAAATTTGACGGAAGGACGCAAAATCGACGTCGATCTAACCCATAATGCTCAGATTTTAGGCTGCTTTGCCTATTTTGACATGACGGTCATGTTAAAATCACATCGCCATAGCATAAAACCCCGGCAAAGATACATCACCACCCCTTGCGAAGATGGCGAAATGATCGAATGAAATGAGGCTTTACGACGGGAGCCGGTGGGAATCTTTACTCATCGGCCCAGCCGCTACCGCACCGGCACAGCGGCCTGGGTGTCCAGGCGCCACGCTAACGCGTAGCCCCACGCCTCGGTGTGCGCGTCGCCGCGTGTGATCTCAAGGGCGTACTCGCCCGGCGGCAAGTCTTTAATGTAGATGTGCTCCACGTTGTCAACGGTGCTGGCCGACTCGGCGACGACCCGCGACTGGCCGCCCCCCACCTCCAACAACCGCAGTGTGAAGTCCGCCAAACGCGGCAGGTTGACCCACCGCTCCTGGTCGGTAAACAGGTCTTTCACGGTGCCCGCGACGCGCCGGTTCCACACAAGCATGATCGACGCCTCACCCACCGGCCGGTCGAGCGTCACGCGGTACTGGTTGTGCCCGTTGCGGGGTAACCGTCGGAAGTCCCACCCGTACAGCCCCACCGGCTGATCCGGACCGGTCGGCCCCGATTGGAGCATCGCGTAACTGGTGCTGGACCGCGGCACACCCGCGCCGAGGTGTTCGTCCAAGGGTTTACCGGTTTCACGGTGCCAGCCCTCGGGCTTGACCGCCCCGGCCATCAGGATCGCTTTGATCACCTCCGGCTTGCCCGCCAAGTCGGGGGTGTCCGCTTTATCCGCCGCTTCAAGCAGGCGGGCCACGGTGGCGGTGATCACAGGTGTGGCGATGCTCGTGGTGCTCCGGGGCACAACCACGTCCGGCTTGCAGCGGCCCCGCCCCTCGTGACGCGTGTACCCGCCGCTGCTGTTGCCACTGGCAACACCCACCGCGATGGCGTTGTAGGCGCTTGCCATCAGCGCCGGCACACTTGTATCGGCCCCGTTGTTCACACCAGCCACCACGTGTACTCCGTGGTAATCAATCAGGTAGTCGGTGCGTCTGAGCACGTCCGAAGCCCCGGCCATACCGGGGCTGATCCAACTGTGCGTGAACACACGCCGACCGTCTGGATCGGGCGGGAAGGGTGAGCCGGTGCGAAGGACACCCAAACCCATCCAGTGGGGGGTGGTGTAAAAATGGACGCTGTCGATGCCGGGCGCCATGCCCGTGCGCCCGTAGATGACCTTGGCGGTGGCGAAGGCGTGTCCGTTGACCTTGCTGGGGCCGCTGCGCGGGGTCATCTGGATGCCCGCAAAATCGGGGGCTTGGAGGTTGGGCAAGTAATCACCCGGCGCGCCCTCGACGTGGCCGACAGGCACACCGGTGCCTTTGAGGAAGTAGGCCCGCGACCCGGAAGCCGGCGGGTCGGCCGCGTCGCGCATGACTGATGCCATGCGCGATTCGTCAGGCCCGTCGCCGTCTTGCGCGTAGGTTCCGGTGAGCCGCCAGTCTCCCCAAAGAAACAGCGCGTACAGACCCACGACGCCAAGCCCACCCCAAAGCCAACCCCAGCTAACATGAGCTTGATGAGACATGCGGTGAAATCGGATCGGTGTTCTCCCCTGGCTGACCTGTGAACTATTCCAAGCGGCTGCGCTGGTATCTGTACGCGGCAACTCGCCCGCGTGTGCGGCAGCCGCGACACGATGAACCCGGGGTTTACCCTATCCATCATCTATCCGAGTCGCTGTGCTACATGGAATTATAGGGTAGCTTCCGGGCAACGAATTATCGGAGCGGCACGGGTTGGTCAGCCCGATAAACAAAGCCCGGCTGCGGGGATTTGTCGAGCAGCCATTCATAGGTCTGCCGCATCCGGCGGGCGACCGTCGGCCACTGGTACTTTTGCTCGATGAGCGAGCGTGCCCGCCGCCCCATCTGCCGGCGTTGGTCGTCGGGCAGGCCCATCGCCTCGGCTAACGCACGCTCAAGGGGTGGCACGCCCACGTCGATCCACCAGCCGCAATGGTGCTCTTGCAAGTCGCCCCAGGGGGTCGTGTTTGAAGTAATCACAGGCAGCCCCGACGCCATGGCCTCGGCGATGACGATGCCGAAGTTCTCGCCGTCGGTTGGTAAAACGAACAGGTCGCAGCCAGCGAGCAGTTGCTTTTTCAACGCTTCGGGCGTCTCGCCGGTAAAAACAGCGCTGTCGGGGTCGCCCTGTTCTCGGATCATCCGCTTGGCCAGCTCGCAGTCGCCGTCGACCTCGATGCCCGAAACAACGAGACGCCAATTGGGCCATTGTTTGTGTATCCGGCACCACGCCTCAGCCAAACGCGGCAACCCTTTTTTGCGATAGATCGAAGACAAAAACAGCAGCCGCTTCTTGCCGCGTAGCGCCGGCCAGCGCTTGGCGATTAGCGATTCGTCGCCGTCGAGCGTGTAGCTCTGGGCGTCCAAGCCGATCGTCACAACCGCGACGGGGTTGGTCAGGCTCGCTTCGCGCACGTAGCGAGCTTCCTGGTCGGACGTCACGTGGATACACGAGGCCAGCGACAGGTTGCGGTTCTCGAACAGCCATCCGATAAGCTGCTTGCGCGTGACGCGCTTGCGCAAGATCCACGGGTCCATCTGCCCGTGAGGGGAAACGACCAGCGGCACGCCGAACCGCTGAGCCAATTGACGAGCCAGGTAGCTGTGCCAAGAGCGCAGCGCGTGGCAGTGGACCACTTGCGCGTCGGCGGCCCGCTCAATCAACAGGCGTCGCAACGCGGGGCTGTAGCACATGCTTCGCGGCCCGGTGTGCTTGGCGGTGATCGTGCGGACGCCCGGGTGCTTGGCTGCTTCTTCGTCGACGTGTTGGTCGTGCAGGCAGGCTACCGTGGGCGTCAGCCCGCAGGCCAACCCCGCCTCGGCAAACGCCCAGAGGTATGTGGCCGTGCCGCCACCGGCCAACGAAAGCGTGGGCGTGATGTGCAGCACGCGGATCGGGTCGGAGGGTGGAAAGCGACCGTCCATCGCTGTCAGTTGAGCGGACAATCGGGTTAGACGCAACCGGGCCGCGGCGGCGTAAGATTGTTTAAAGTGGACCTATCATTGAGTACAATCCTTCCGCATAGCTTAAGTTGATGTCTGCCGCCTTGGGCGACACAGCCAAGCGACGATGGGAGAGAGCGAGATGTCCGGCACCGTAGTAACGACGAAACCTAGGAAAACACCATGAGCAAGCCCTACACCCGTCTCGACAAGAACAAAGCCGCGGTCCTGCTGGTCGATCACCAGGCGGGGTTGCTGTCGCTGGTCCGTGACTTCGACCCGGACAAATTCAAGAACAACGTGCTGGCCCTGGCCGACCTGGCGAAATACTTCAAACTACCGACGATCTTGACCACCAGCTTCGAAGACGGCCCGAACGGACCGCTGGTGCCCGAACTGAAGCAGACCTTCCCCGACGCGCCTTACATTGCGCGCCCGGGGCAGATCAACGCCTGGGACAACGAAGACTTTGTCAAGGCGGTCAAGGCGACTGGCAAGAAACAGTTGATCATCGCCGGCGTCGTTACCGAGGTCTGCGTGGCGTTCCCGGCGCTATCGGCTCTGGCGGAAGGCTTTGAGGTGTTCGTCGTTACCGACGCATCGGGCACCTTCAACGAAGTAACGCGTCACGCCTCGTGGAGCCGCATGGCCGAGGCCGGTGCGCAGCTGATGAGCTGGTTCGGCGTCGCTTGCGAACTGCACCGCGATTGGCGCAACGACGTGGAAGGGTTGGGGGCGCTGTTCTCCAACCATATCCCGGACTACCGCAACTTGATCAACGCCTACACGACCGTCAAATCCGCCAAGTAAGCAAAAATCCCTGCATCGGGCGGGCTTAGCCGTGGCGCCGAGTCTGTGTGGCCGCGTTCGTCCGTGATATGGCCCTGGCGGTCCCCTACTGATCGGACCTAGGGCTTAGTCTACCGATTCAAAGATACCGCGTTGTAGCGACTCTGGTGTCTTTATACGCGGGAATTTTTTTATCTATTGCTTTATTTCTTCACGTATTTATACCGATAATTTGAGTGTAATTTTGGGGGTGGCTCTAGGTGCCATACCGGCTCCGACCGCGATTGAACATTGGAGCCGTTATTCGCACTACCTCTAGCGAAAGACGGTAGGCCGCCCCCAACACAAGCGATGTTGGGGACGCCATGCTAGATTTTTTCAAACACCTGTTCGACACATCCGGCTTCCCCGCCAGGTGGTATTGCGGCACCTGGACCCCGCCGCACGGGTGGCTCCATGTGATTTCCGACCTCGCCATTTTCGGCGCTTACCTAGCGATCCCATGTGTGCTGGGCTACTTCGTGTACCGCCGCAAGGACGTGCCCTTCCCCAAGATTTTTTGGTTCTTTGGCGTTTTTATTCTGACTTGCGGCTTGATGCACCTCGTTGAGGCGATCATTTTTTGGAAGCCCGTGTACCGTGTTTCGGGCGCCATTAAAGCGGTGACCGCTGTTTCTTCTTGGGCGACGGTCGCCGCGCTAGTGCCCGTCATGCCCAAGGCCCTGGCGCTGCCGAGCCTGGCCAAGATTAACGACGAGTTGGCCCAAGAGGTCGCCGAACGCAAAAAAGCCCAAGACCAGGTTGGCTACGCCAACACCAAGCTGGAGAAGAAAAACAAAGAGCTCGAAGCCTTTGTCTACACGGCGTCTCACGACCTTAAAGCCCCCCTAGTCACGTTCAGCGGGTACCTGAACCTGCTAAAAGACGAGATCGAATCCGGTTCCTACGACAACGCCCCGGAATTTGTGAACAGCCTAGGTGCTACGGACATTCATCCGCATGTTGTGATTCCGGCGGCGAGCCAGACGAAGGCGGCAAAGTTGGAGGCCTTCTTCTCGTAGCGGGTGGCAACGCGACGGCACTGCTTGATCAGGCGGAAGAATCGTTCGATCAC
>JAJDCS010000037.1 GCA_029260715.1 Phycisphaeraceae bacterium
CGCCGCTGGGCTACCGCCCACGCTCGGTACGGAATCGAACAGGTGACTCTGCCAGACCAACAGGTCCAGCCCGTTGACCAGGCCGTCAAGGTTGAAGTCGCCTTGGTCCCATCCATCGCCGCTAAAAAGATTCGCCTGCCATGTCAGCAGGTCCAGCCCGTTGACGATGCCGTCTAGGTTCGCGTCGCCGGGCAGCGCAGCAACCAGCGTCAACCCGGCGTTGCCTTCGTAATCGTACACCGGAGCGAGCGTCATTTCGGAGTTAATGAACGCACCGGTGATCTCATCAAATCTGCCGTTGCGCGTCCCCGCTGAGATGATCTCAAACGTATCAAAGTAATCGGGTGTGAAGACATCCAGCAGGGCGATGTCCAGCGTGCCGTCTAGCGACACATTGGCGGTAACGCTGACTTGGTCGTATTGGGAGCCTTGGGTGCCCGCGAGTTCAGCGGAGTAGGTGAATCGTGAGCCGAAGATGACGTCACCGCCAAATTCTGACATCCCTGGACTTGAGCCGGGTGCGAGGTCGCCGTGAATGGTGACGGTGCCGGTGCCAGACGTGGAACCGTTGAATGAGCCATTGAAAACGACGGTGGAATCGTCGGCGACAAAGATGTCGCTGCCGGCGTTGGCGATCACGTCGTCGGAGAACACGACACGGCTTTGGTTGTTGATTGCGATGAAGTTGTTGTTGGTGATATCGCCGGAGGAGAAGGTGGCGTCGGAGAAGGCGACGGCGATGGATTGATTGTTTGTGATGGGGCCTCGGATGTTGGTGTCGGCAAAATTGATGTCGAGCAGACCGTCGTTGATGAGGCCGGCACCGAAATTGAGTTCGGTGGTGCCGCGGGTGTCGATGCGCCCGGCGGCGTTATTGGTCAGCCCGTTGGTGAATCCCAGGGTGGTTCGGCTGCTTTGGCCGTTGACATCGATCAGGCCTGCGTTGGTGTTGGAGACGCCGACGAAGAATAGGTCGTCGCCGTTTTCGACCTGGACTCGGCCGGAAGCGGTGTTGTTTAACTGCGCATCGATACGACCGTAGCCGGTAATGGTGGCGTTATTGGTGAGCTGTGTTGCTTTAACGGTTCCGAGGTTGTGCGAGAGTTTAAGCAGGCTGTTGTTGGTGAATGTGTTGGTTGCTTCAAGCCTGCCACCGGTGATCTCAATCGGTGTGTCGAGCGTGATCGATGAAGTTGAATCGAGTTGTCGTCCTAATCCGAGCCTGTGTTCGAGGCCGAGGATGGTGTTGAGGTTTGCGTTGGTGGCAATGAATGGGCTTGAGAAGGAAATGCGTCCGGAATTGAAATTGACGGCTCCCCCGGCCGGGATGAGGTTCCCGGTGATGAGCGTGCCGCCGTTGAGGTTGAGTGCGGCCTTTGGCCAGAGGCGGACGAGGGTATTGGCGTTTACGGTTCCGCCGGTTTCTATGTTGATCGTTCCGGTGCCGCCCCCAGTGGTGCTTGAACCGCCGACAGAGATTTCGCCGGAGGTTGTGAGGCTTGAACCTGCTCCTTCGACGGTGAGTATGCCGTTAGAGCCATCCTGGTGGCCCAATGCGACGCTGTTTACATTCAGGCTTGAACCGCCGGTGATCTTGGTAGCCCCTTGATTCGTGTTGCCGACGACCACGTTGGAGGCTGCGACGCCGACTCCGGTTGCGCCTCCGGCCATGTGGAGTGTGGGCAGATCATTTGCATCAGCGCCATCGATGGTGAGTGATGCGCCGGCATTGTCGAAGACGTCGCCGTTGATTTTAAGTGTGCCGTCGGTCCAGTTGAGATTGCCATTGTTTATGAAGCGTGTTGCGGCGAGAACTCCCCCGTCGAAGTTGAGCGTGCCATTGGCTGTAATGGCTAACTCATGGGTCTCAAACTGTGTGTCTTGGCCTTGGATGTTGATCGTCCCGTTGCCTGAGCCAAGGCCGACGTATACCCAGACGGAACTGATGAAACGTGCGCCGTTTTCGACGGTGAGTATGCCTTGACCGTTATTGCCTACAGCGGTCGTGTCGTTGACGGTGAAGAGCGTGTTGGTGTCGGAGATAGTTGCGGTGCCCTGGCTGTTTGTGTCGTTGCCGAGCGTGAGGGAGTCGCTGCTGACTTGGGCGCCGGTTTTGACATTGAGTGTTCCGTTGCCGGCATTTCCGACGGTGATGCTGCCCGAAATTAATTGTGAGTCTGCGCCTTCCACGGTCGCGGTGCTGGTGCTGGAGGCGTTGCTGGCGATGGTAACGCCTTGGGTCGATACCTTGCCGCCTTCGGAGATGGACAGTGAACCGTCGCCGCTGTTCCCAACGGTCGTCGCGCCACCGACATTCAGAGTCGCTGCCTGGCCTCTGACTAATACGCTGGTGTTAGGGCTGCTGGTCGTCTTATCAGCGATGATTACATCGTTGCCCACATCGACTGTGCCACCGAAAGAAACGTCGAGATAGCCATCGCCGGCATCTCCGACGTGGAGGGTGGAGCCGATTGACCATGTGGACCCAGGATCATCCACGCGGGCGTAACCATCGCTGCCGGCGTTGTTGCCGATGATGGCATTGAGGGTAGTATTGACCGATCCGCCGTTGCGGATATCCAGGTTTCCGTCACCGGATTCGCCGACAATCATATCGCCTGAGGAGTCCAGGGTTCCTTCGACATCAATGTTGGAAAAACGGACTGAGGATGTTCCGATGCTAATGAAGCTTGCGAAGGCTTTACCGCCGTGCTCGATATCGATGCCTCCCGTGTTTTGGTAGCCAACATAGAGTTCACCCATACCCGGGGCCCCCAGTTGGCCGGTGGGTTGGATAATTAGGTTGTACGAATAGTTATTGGTCGTGCCCACCCGGATTTGGTCTGTTGCTGAATCTGTTCTGAGGATGCCGTTGGTGATGTACACCTGATTCGTGCTGCCCTCTAGACTGATCCCGACAGGGTCTGTTGTCGTATAGGTATGTCCCTTGAGGTCGAATGTGGTGCTGCCGGCTGTGAAGTCGATCGACATGTTGGTCGGTGACAGGTCGAATTCGACGATGGAGTTGTTTCCCGCGAAATGAGCGGCATCACCAACGCCGGGTACGGTGGCACCGGAGGGGCCAGAGTTGCTGGTATCGGACCAGTTGTTGGTATCGTTGAATAAGCCGCTGCCACTAGATCTGGTCCAAAAGCGGTCGTCGGCGGTGGCCAGTGTGGTCAGCGAGGCTGTGATGAAAAGCGTTAGAATGAAGTGACGCATGGTGATTCTCCCTCCTGGAAATGAAATATTTTAGTTCAGGTTCTGGATGAAGTTAAGTATGGCGTCCTCTACGGTAGAGGAGGGTAAGTGAGATTAGAGAAACGAAAGCGGCGGTGGTTGTTACAGATGAACGTCGTGGGTCGCTGCCCCGGAAGTATTGGATACGTCATGGTCCCGGCTCCGAAAAAAAAGTGATATTGGCTGGGATTTTTCTCCAGCGTTAAATGTAGAACCATGATAATTATACTGAATAATTGCGATTTTTCAAGCGGTGGCGATCGCTGCTTAGCGGGCGCGGTTGTATTGGCGGGTTAGGTTTTTGCCATCCACCCGTCGCCGTCGGCTAACTAGCAACGACCCTCCGAAGACAATCAACAAACCCGTGCCCGGCTCCGGCACGCTTGCCGCCGCCGCTGGGCTACCGCCCACGCTCGGTACGGAATCGAACAGGTGACTCTGCCAGACCAACAGGTCCAGCCCGTTGACCAGGCCGTCAAGGTTGAAGTCGCCTTGGTCCCATCCATCG
>JAJDCS010000038.1 GCA_029260715.1 Phycisphaeraceae bacterium
TTTTGCCAGGTTAGTGTTGGCAAGGGTTTACGGCGGACGTGTCAAAAAAAGCGGAGAGGGCGGGATTCGAACCCGCGGTACAGGCAAAACCCGTACGACGATTTAGCAAACCGTTGCCTTCAGCCGCTCGGCCACCTCTCCGGGAGGTCTTCGTATCGTCACAGGTTACTGTAAGTGTGTCAATCTGTGTGGGCTGTTCGATGTAGTGGCGTGCGGACGGAGGGGCTTGGGCGGGTGTCCTGAAGACGAAGACACTGACAAACAGGTGTCATTCAGCGAGCCTTGGGCTTGGTCGTCGTTTTGTTCTTATTGTGCGTCGCCGCGGGGACACGGATTAAGCGGGCGGTTTGGGCGGGGTCCAGGCTTCGGCTTCGGCTAGGTCTTTGTCGGTTTTTTGCACTTTTTTGAGGGTGGCGCCTTTCCAGTTGGCGCCTTCGTCGTTTGCCTCGTGCAGGGTGGTCCAGACCAGGGTGGCCCCGGAGAGGTCGGCCGCCTTGAGCACGGCGTGCGAGAGGTCGGCGTAAGAGAGGTCCGCCTTGGCTAGCACGGCGCCTTCGCAGTTGGCGCCGTTCATGGCGACCTGGTCCAGCTTGGCGGCGGTGAGGTTGGCCCGCTTGAGCGAGGCGCCTTCGAAAATCGAGCCTTGCAGGTCGGCTTCGCGGAGGTCCGCGCCGTCTAAATTGGCGCCGGCGAAAAAGCCCCAGCTACATACCGCGCCACGCAAGCTGCCCTGCGTCAGCACCGCGTTCTCGAACTTCGCTAGGCTGCAATTGGCGCTGGCAAGGATCACGCCCTTGAGGTTGGCCTGGCCGAAGTCGGATTCAACGAAATCGCCGTTGGTCAGGTCCATGCCCTCGAAGCTGCACGCCTTGAAGCTACACGTCTTGAAGTGGGCGCTACTGATCTTGGCGGCGGTGAAGTCCACGGCTTCGAAGTCGCACCCCTGGAGCGTCGCTTTTTGGAAGTTGGCCTGGCTGATGATGCAACCCTTGAAGCTGGTCGCCTCGATCTGTTTTGCTTGCGCGAAAGTAGCGCCGGATAGGTCGCTCCCGCTCAGGTCGGTCTGATTCAAGCAGGCGCTACTGAAATCAGCCCGCGCCAGGTTCGCGCCCGACAAATTGGCTTTGCTCAGGTCCGTCCCGACGAACTTGGCGCCCGTGAGTTGCTGGCTTGAGAGGTTGGCCTCCGACAGGTCCAGGCCGCTGAAGTCGATTTTGTCGAGCGTACACTGGGGCAGCTTGATGGCTTTCAACGCAGCGCCGCCCAGGCGGGCGCCGGTCATATTCGAAGCGAAAAACTCGGTCGCGGTCAGCTCGCAGGCGGACAGGTCCGCCCCCGACAGGTCACACTGATGAAAATTAGCGTCCGCGAGCTTGGCGCGTTTGAACGAGCAGTTGGACAGGTCGCTTTGATTAAAGGCAGCCCCCGTTAGGTCGCCGCCGGACCAGTCGGCGCCACCCGCGTTGCACTCGGTGAGTTGGCAGCCGGGCATGTCTTTGGGCAGGCCCGACGCGGCGGACAGGTCGGCTTTGGCGAACGAGACGCCCGCAAGCAGCGCCTCGCCAAGCGCCGCGGCGGTGACGTTCACCTCTTCGAAGACCGCGTTTTGAACCTTCGCGCCCGCGAAGCGGGTGGACGCCAGGTCACACATCTGGAACGAGGTTCCTTCCATCGCGGTGTCGCTGAAGTCCGCGCCGGTTAGGACGCAGCCCTTGAACTTCGCGTTGTCGAGGTTTGCTCCGGGCAGCTTCGCCTCTTTCATGTCGGTTAGTTCAAACTCGGCGCCGTCTAGTTGGGCCCCCGAGAAGTCCGCCGCCGCGAAGCCGCACCGCCCGGGCTTGAAGTCTTTCGCGTGATCAAGCCCCATGTCCGGCGCCTCGGGGTTTATCTTCGACGGGTCGCCGACGAAGACGTCCTCAGCCACGGCTTCGATAACCGATAGGTCCGCACCGCTGAAATTCGCCCCGTCGCAGTCACAGTTCAGCAGGCGGGAACCCAGGAGGTTCGCGTGGGACAGGTCGGCTTTGGCAAGCGTGACCGTGTCGAGCGTGGCGCCTTTCAGGTCCGCTTTTTGGAGGTTGGCGTTGCTTAGATTGGTGTTCTTAAAGTTCACGCTCTCTAACACAGCCCCGCTGAGGTCGGCTCCGCTTAGATCGATGTCGCCCAGGTTCGCGCCAGCCAGCGACTCACCGGCGCGCACCTTGCTTACCACGTCATCCGCTGACAGCGACTTGCCGAAATACTGATACTTGGTCTGGGCTTCTATCATCGGTCGTTTTAGCCTGAATAGAGCTTGGTTTTCTTGTAGTTCGTCCCCTCGGCGCGGGTTTGATTGACCACGGCGTCGGCGAAATCGACCTCATACATGTTCGACCCGCTGATGTCGGCCCCGGTCAGGTCGGCAGCGGTCATCAGGCCGCGGAACAAGTTCATCTGCACCAGCCGTGCGCCTTTGAGGTCGGCCTTGCAGAAGCTGGCGAATTTCATGTTGGCCGCGTACAGGTTGGCCCGCTGCATCTGCGCTTTTGCGAAGTCGGCCTCGGGCATGTCCGCGTATGAAAAGTCGGCCTCGGTGAGTATCGCTTTGTTCCAGGTCGACCCCTGCCCCATTGCTTTGGAGAGCTTGGCGGCGGTGAAGTCGGCTTTGTCCCACGCCCGGAAGCCGGTGAGGTCGGCGCCTTCCAAGTTGGCCTTTGCCGCTGAGACGCCGTCCATGATCGCTTTCTGGAGGTTGACGCCTTGGAGGTTCGCGTCGTTGAGCATCGCCTTGGTGAAATTCGCCATCTCAAACGCCGCGCCCGCGAAAGAGGCGCCGGTGAAGTCCGCGTTGGAGAAATCCGCTTTCGCGGCTTTGACCTGGTCCAGCTTGGCGTTGCACATCAAGGCCCCGGCGAGCTTGGCCCCTTCTAGTTCGGCGGCGGTGAGGTTGGCTTCTTGGAAATTGGCGCCCTTGGCGTCGGCTTCGGTGAGCGATGCCTGGCTTAGGTCGGCGCCCGCGAGGTTGGCCAGTGACAGCGTCGCCTGGGCCAGGTTCGCGCCCGACAGGTCCGCGCCGACTAGGTTCACGTTGAACAGCTTTGCTTCGGACAGGTCCGCGCCTTTGAGCACGGCGTTTGCGAAATCCGCTTTTGAGAAGTCAATCCCCTTCAGCGTCAGCCCCGACAGGTCCAGGCCGCTTAGGTCTTCGTCCACGAACGACTCACCGTTGGCGGCGCGCTGCTCGACCAACTCGCGTGTGAGCGGCTGTGGCGGTATCTCCTCGGGTTCTTCGTCTCGGATCCAGGCCAAGTCCTCGTCCTTCACACCCAACTTTTTGAGCTGCTTGATCATCTCATTTTCTTGGGCTTTGGTGATAGGCGGCGGGTTGTTGGGGTTGAACCCGGATTTCTTGAGGTGCTCTTTCATCATGGCTTCCTGCTTAGCCAGGATGCCCTTGAGCGCCGCGGCGTCTTTGGGGTCCATGCCGCCCAGTATTTCGGAGAAACCCTCGTCTTCGAACAGGCCCTGGTCTTCGGGCGGCGGTTCGGCGGCGGCGGGGTCTGGCGCCGGGGCTTCGGCTTCGGGCTGGCCCGATTCGATTGGGTTGCCCTTGGCGTCTGTTTCCGGAGCGGGCTTGGGCAGCGACTCAAGGAAGGCGGCTTTGCACTGGGGCATGGGTGTAGCGGCTTTGTCCATGGGCTCGGACATGATGAACAGGTGGGCCACCTCTTCAAATTCATCCGACATCACGTCTGCCACGCCACGCCAGACCAGGACCAGCTTGTTTTCCTCGGCGTCGACCCAAAGCGTGTCGAGCTTCATGGGCAGTTCGTGGAAATGCCCGTGCTCGGGCTGGAACGGCGCGGCGGCGTCGGGTGTCTTAGGCGTCCCGCCCTTGGCGTCGCGTATCTCGTTGAAGAAGCACCGCAGACGCAGCCCGGGCAGCTTCCCGCGGAACTGGGCGTGCTTGGGGTGGATGTTTTCCAGCACGACCTCTTCGTCGCCGCGGAGGTAGCCCTCGACGCGCATCTGCGGGTGTGCGGCGTTGAACGCGGCCCAGTCCATGTCCTCGGGGAACCAGGGGGCGCGTGTCTTGAACCAGCGGTTGCCGTAGGTGCCGATCTGCTTGACGCGCGGCTCCCAGGTGCGGGCCAACGGCCCGAACCCGGCCGGCTGGGGCTTGCTGCGCGTGGAGGTCACGGGGTCGGCTGGGTCTTCGATGTTGGGCAAGAGGCGGACCTTCTCGCCGGTGGGTTTTTCCTCTTTGGCGTAGCCTTTCCCGGTAGGGTTTGGCTTGTAGCCCTCGCCGCCGAAGCTGTTTTCGTATCGCAGTTCGAGTTCGGTGAAGGGCTGGGGCTGGGAGATGCTGCTGCGTAGGAGACTCGACTCCCACTGGCGGTTGCCGGTGACGGCGAGGGTCTTGGACTTGCCGCCGACGCCGAACGTGACTTGGCAAGTCGCGGTGGGTGCCCCGCCGGGCGGGCGGCACTTGCCAACAAGCAGCAGGTCGGCCTGGGGCTTGAAGTGGGTCAGGTCCGTGCCGTAGCGCGGGCCGCTGATGGGTTTGCCGTCGTCGGGGTAGGGCTCGTCGGCGGCGATGGGCAGTTGCTCTTCGGCGGGAGTGGCTGGGGCGTTGGGCGCAAGGTCGAACGTGCCCTTGACGATGACCGTGAGGGAGTGCTTAGGGTAGTGCAGCCGCCCGGGGAGTGGGGCGAACTGGAAGGATGTTTGGTTTACAACGTCCAAGTTCTGCTGTGCTTCTAGTCCTCTAAAGGGTACCCGCTATTTGAAGTCGATGTTCTTGTTCGTGCTCTTCATGACGTTCTTCTTGATGAAGACCTCTTTGGCATCCAGTGTGATTTTATCTTTTGCTATGAGTTCGATATTGCCCTTGGGAGCTTTAATCCTGACATCGCCCTCCTGAGAAACCATCACTATTATATTGCTTGCCTGTTTTTTTGATGGCAAGAATAATGAAGTGACGTCGGTGGCGCCTTGTTTGCCGCCAACGCCTTCGATAAGTACCCCGTCTTCATCCAGCGTAATCAAGCCGTGTCGATCGGCCTTCTTCTCGTCGGCTTTCTTCTTCTTGTCTTTAAGCTTCCGCCACAGCTTGTACGCCCCGTACCCGGCTCCGACCGCCACGCCCCCCCCTAGGATCGTACCACCCAGGGCGAAGCCCGCGGTCTTGAGCGCGGTGGCGTCTGCGTCGTAGTTGCTGGCGGGGATGGTTGGGTCGTTAGCGCGCGCGTCGTCTTCGCGTGACTCGGCGGTGCCTGCGGCGGCGCCGACCGTGACCATCGCCGCAGCGCCCGCGACACCAAGCCCCGCGACAGTCATGGCTAAGGCTTTGAAGGTGTTGATCCAGTGGCTGTCAACGTCTGATTCCGATCCGCCCGTCTCGTACCGCAGGGTCAACTCTTTACTGTCGCCTTCCACGATGGTGTTGTCGTTGCCGCCGCCGATCATCTTGATCGTGCCGTTGGCGTCCATGGTGATGTTTTTGTTCACGCTGGTGGTGTGGTTGTTGCTGCCGGCGGAGATATTGGGGCCTAGGAAGAATGAGTATTTCCCGCCCGCCCCCGCGTCGAACGTGCCGGCCAATGACAGCCCCATCTTGACGCCGACGGTAGCGCTGAACCCACCGCCGACCCACAAGCCCGCGTCAAACCCGCCGAAGACGCTGGTGTTGGCGCCGAAGGTTTGTGAATGCTTCGACCCCCACGTCGTCGAGATGGCGTTGCCGTAGCGCGTGTCGTAGGTGTTGCCGATGCTGGTGGTGTCCCAGTCGCTGTTGGTGTAGGTCTTGACGCTCTTGCCCAGTTGCATGCCCGAGGTGTGGTGGGGGCTGAATATATGGATGTGCTCGTCGCCGGGTGTGGCGTCGAGGATGATCTGGTTGCCGTAGTTATCCTTGATAATGCTCTTGTTCTTGTTGTCGGGCAGTGCCTGCGGCGGGGTCTGGTCCCCGTTATAAACCCGCCCGATGATGATCGGGTGGTCGGGGTCGCCCTCGAGGAAGTCGACGATGACTTCCTGGCCGACGTGGGGGATAAATATCCCGCCCCATTCCTTGCCGGCCCAGTTCTGGGACACGCGCACCCAGCAGGAGCTGTTCTGGTCCGACTCGCCGTAGCGGTCCCAGTGGAACTGGACCTTGACGCGGCCGTGCTCGTCGACGGTGATGTCGTCGCTGCCCGAGACGATGGCGGTCTGTGGGCCTTGGACGACGGGCTTGGGCGTGACACGCCGGGGGCGGTACTGCTGCTTGACGTCGATGACGTTGAAGTTGCAGTGGTAGACATCACCGCCCCCTCCGGCCCCTTCGCCGGCGCTGATGTCCGACTGTAGCCGGTAGGTCGCGCCGGTGATCAGGTATTTCTTGTTCTGGTCTTCCCGCTTGTAGTTTTCAAGGGTGAATGTCTGCCCGGTGCTCAGGGACCGGACGTTGGTCTCGCCCGAGGCGATCGCGTGCTGGCATTCGAGCTCTTCCATGCGCATCTTTGAATACGTGTCACCCTCGCCGCTCTTGGTGTACTCGCCTGGGTAGTCGTACATCTCGTAGTCGCTGATGCCAGGCGTCTGCAGGGCCGAGGGGGCCACGGACTGGAGCTTGGCGGGCTTGGGGTCGGTGAAGTTGAAGTCGCGCATGGCGTACTGGCCGGTGGGGAACTCGTGTTCCACCCCCCACTCGAGGACGCCGTGTTCCGTGACGTTTTTGCGTTCGTACAAGAACTTGATGGTGTCGTGGTCGGGCACGCCGTCGTGGGAGCCCTGCGAGTCGGCCAGCACGAGCGTGTGCTTGGTCTCTTCGTGCTTGAAGTAGTAGTAGATGCCCTCCTGCTCCAGGAGGCGGCTGATGAAGTTGAAGTCCGTCTCGCGGTACTGGACGCAGTATTCCCACGTGCGCGTGCTGTGGTTTCCGCTGAGGCGGTCCTCGAACTGGGCGTGGGGGTTTTCGTTGAAGACCTCTTTGATCACGTCGATGACGGTCATCTCTTGGAAGATGCGGCAATCGGCGGTGCGCGTGAGGAACCAGAGCCAGGGCATGAGCGTGGCACGGTATTTGAACATGGCGCCCGATGAGTCGTACCCGGCGAAAGAGAAACGGGCGACGTGGCCGTTGAAGTAGCGCTGGGTCTGGCCGTCGTCGACGATGACGTCCATCTTGGTGCCCAGCAGGTCGTCGGCTTTGATGTTGGCGTCGTCGCTGAGCAGTTCCAGCTCGTACCGGAACAGCCGGCTGAGCTGCTCGGAGCCGGACATGCTCATCAGCAGGAGCTTGTCCTTGCCCAGCGTGCTGGTCACTCTGACTGGTCGGTTGGCTGAATCAATCGCCATAACAACTCCTCTTTACCCACCTAGGTTAGCGTCGATGTTTCACGGGGCTACACTCCGTCTTTTGGGGTTTATGCCGCGTGGGCCAAGCCTCGACGGTGGTTTGCCGCCCACGGCCCGGCACCCCGCCAAGGGGCGAGAGGTGCCAGCTTACCCATATTCATACTAAGCCCAGCCGACGCTAAAAAGAATAGGTGAATTCCCCATTTTCGACGGTTACGTGCACTTTTTCGATTGGCTGGCCCTCCATCATTTTGGTCAGGAACTGCTCACTAATTGTAGGCAGCACGGTGTTGGTTAGGATCGCGTCGATCATGCGTCCGCCGCTGGCCAACTCGTTGCAGCGGCTGACAATCGTCTTGATGACGTCCTCGTCGTAGGTGAACGGGATCTTGTGGTTCGTGGCGATGCGCTTGGTGATCCTGCCAAGCTGTAGCTTGGTGATCGCGGCGATCATATCGTCGCTGAGGGGGTAGTAAGGGATCACAACCAGCCGCCCCAGCAGGGCCGCGGGGAAGGTTTTTAGCAACGGCTCACGCAGGGATTTGGCGATGGACTCGGGGTCGGGCGTGAGCTCGGGGTCTTTGCACATGTTCATGATCAGGTCGCTGCCGACGTTGGAGGTCAGGAGGATCAGCGTGTTCTTGAAGTCGATGAGCCTGCCCTCGCCGTCTTCCATGATGCCCTTGTCGAAGACCTGGAAGAAGATCTCGTGGACGTCGGAGTGTGCTTTTTCGACTTCGTCGAGCAGGACGACGCTGTAGGGCTTGCGTCTCACGGCCTCGGTCAGGATGCCGCCCTCGCCGTACCCCACGTACCCGGGGGGGGCGCCTTTGAGCGTCGAGACGGTGTGGGCCTCTTGGAACTCGCTCATGTTGATCGTGATGACGTTCTGCTCACCGCCGTAGAGCGCCTCGGCCAGGGTCAGGGCGGTTTCGGTCTTGCCCACGCCGCTGGGCCCGCAGAGCATGAACACGCCGATCGGCTTGTTGGGGTTGTCCAGCCCGGCGCGGGAGGTTTGGATCCGCCGCGCGATCATGTCCAGGGCGTGCTTCTGACCGATCACACGCTGGTTGAGCGTGTCGCTGAGTTTGAGAATGGCCTCGACCTCGTTCTTGACCATCCTGCCCACGGGGATGCCGGTCCAGTCGGCGACGACGGAGGCGACCGCCTGCTCATCGACGCTAGGGAGGATCAGCGGCGACTCGCCCTGCAGGTCGGCCAATTGCTTTTGCAGGTCGGTGAGTTGTTTGAGTAGGTCACCTCGCTGGGCGTCGCTTAGCTGGGCGCCTTGTTGGGCTTTGCCATCGGGGCCGGCCTCCACGCCGACAGCGGCTGCTGCCTCGTCCGCGGCTTTTTCCAGCTTGCTGTCGGTGCCTTCGACCTTGCCGACACTGCCACGCAGCTTCTGGCGGATGTCGAGGATCTGATCGACCAGCCCTTTTTCCGTTTGCCAGCGTTCTTCGAGTTTTTCTAAGCGGGCTTTGTGTTCGGCCAGCTTTTCGTTGGCGCCGGCCTCTCGCTTCGTGGTTTCCACGCCTACGGCTTTTTCACGGCCGATGATCTGTAGCTCGGTCTCGAGCGCTTCGATCGCGCGGCGGCAGTCGTCGACCTCTGCGGGCACGGCATGGAGGCTGATCGCCACGCGGGCACAGGACGTGTCCAGCAGGCTCACCGACTTGTCGGGCAACTGCCGGGCGGGGATGTAGCGGTGCGACAGTTTGACCGAGGCTTCGAGGGCTTCGTCGAGGATCTGCACCTTGTGGTGCTTCTCCATGGTCGAGGCCACGCCGCGCATCATCAAAATCGCCTTTTCCTCCGACGGCTCGGGGACCTGGACGACCTGGAAGCGGCGGGTCAGGGCCGGGTCTTTCTCGATGTGCTTCTTGTACTCGGCCCAGGTCGTGGCGGCGACGGTACGCAGCGTCCCACGCGCCAGAGCCGGCTTGAGCAGGTTGGCCGCGTCGCCCGTGCCAGCGGCGCCGCCGGCGCCGACGAGCGTGTGGGCTTCATCAATAAACAGGATGATCGGCTTGGGCGAGGACTGCACCTCTTCGATGACCTGGCGCAGGCGGTTCTCAAACTCGCCCTTCATGCTGGCCCCGGCTTGGAGCAGCCCGACGTCGAGCGTGCGTAGCGACACGTCTTTGAGGGGCGGGGGCACGTCGCCCGAGGCGATCCGTAGCGCGAACCCCTCGACCACAGCCGTCTTGCCCACGCCGGCTTCGCCCGTAAGGATCGGGTTGTTCTGGCGGCGGCGCATGAGGATATCGACGATTTGGCGGATCTCTTCGTCGCGCCCGACGATGGGGTCGATCTCGCCGGCTTTGGCTTTTTCCGTGAGGTCAACGGAGAATTTTTGGAGGGCTTCCTGCTTGCCCATCTGGGCCGGGGCGACCGCTCCGCTGGCCTCGCCGGGGGACACGCCCCCGCCCACGTTTGAGCCATCCGACGCAGCCAAGGAATCTTCCGTGGAGCCGCCCACAATCTGGTCGAACTCGTCGGACAGCTTTTCGGCTTTGATCTTGGCGAATTCATCGGAGATCGCCAGCAACTGGCTGCGCAGCGACTTGGACTTGGTCATGCCGACGACCATGTGCCCGGAGCGCACGCTAGAACCGCCGAACATGAGCGTGGCGTAGAGCCAGCCTTCCTTGACGGCCTCTTCGAGGTGGGGCGAGAAATCGGAGATCGCCGTGGCGCCCCGGGGCAGCCTGTCCAGCGCCGCGGTGAGGTCCGACGCCAAACGCGAAGGGTTTAGCCCGAACCCTTGGATGATCTTGTGCAGGTCGGAGTCTTGGAGTTGCAGCACCTGGTGCAGCCAGTGCAGCAGCTCGACGTAGGGGTTGCCACGCATCTTGCAGAAGACGGTGGCGCTCTCCATGGACCTGTAGCCCAGGCTGTTGAGCTTGCCGAATAGTGACGCGCGGTTGATTTCAGCCATGATTTACTCCATCAATCTTATTTATGCCGCTAATGGGTTAGACACAATACTAACAACGTCCTGCTTGAATTCCTCGCTTCCGACCCAGGTGGACCAGCCGAGCTCGCCGAATTCTCCCAGCCGTGTCCTGGGCACTTCTTGGCCTTTGAGGATCAGGTGCAACTCCCAGGATAGCTCGTCTCCCACATAATTCCGAACCCAGGCCACCAGGCGTTTGAAGCTTGGCGTGCCGGGCAAAAGCCGCTGGTAGTCGGCGTAGCTGAGCGGGCCTAGCGTGACGCGGAACTTCTGCTGGCAGTCCCAGATTTTTGACCCCAGGACGGCGGTGGTGCCCAGCGAAGCGGTCCACGGCGTCTTGCCCAGCAGGCAGTAGCTGTCTTCGGGGAGCAAGACCCAGTGCCCGATGAACTGGTCGATCTTCGCGTCGACCTCGAAGTAGTCGCTGATAATGGATTCGAGTCCCTCGGCGTTGCGCGTGGGGCACGACAGCCGGCCGGCGAAGTGGAACTTCGCCGCGTCGGGGACGGCGTCGCGGTCTTGAAGCGACTCCATGCCCAGGCCGAAGAAGCTGCCGAAGTAATCGGCGAAGCGGTCTTCGTCGGGCCGGTCGTAGCTGACGGCTTGCTGGTTGCACGCCCAGGCGCGGTAGTACAGGCTGATCGCGCGGTGGTTGAACAGGTCCAGGAAACGGGCGTAGGTCGGGTCGGCGTGGTTGCGCAGGCGGTCGCGAGCGAATTCTGTGATGTGCAACGGCAACGGCCCGTGTGGGCCTAGCAGCCCCACGAAGCTGACCTCCATCCGTGGCGGCCTGGCGGTACGGGGGGTGTAGGACTGGATCGAAGAGGGCGCAAACGTCAGCGCCGGCTCTTGCCCAAAGCGGACGGGGTCGTCCGAAGGCCGCAGCGATTGGCCGATCTTCGGCTTGCGCAGGTCGACACACTCCAGCAAGCGTGCCGCCTGGAAGAAGTGAAACCGGTATGGTGTCTGCGACAGCCGCTCGTCTAGAGTGCTTGGCGCAGACCGATCCTCGCCTGCCATCGGATAACCTCGCCGCGGTCAAGTGTTTTAATGACCGTCTCTGTAAATGAGTTAATGGATACGTACTTCGCGAAGAATTGCTCGAGCACCGCGCCCAGCAGGAACACCCCGGTGCCCTCGAAGCCGGCCTCGTCGAAGGTGACGGCTACTTCGAGCCCCCTGGCGAAAGTGATGGGCCCGGCGGTCGCCACGCGGCGCATCAGCGGGCGCGAGGCGATGCGCTTGACACCATCAATCTGCTTACCGATGTGCGGCTCGGCGGTTTCGCCGTAGAGCTTGAGGATGTCACGCAGGGCCGCGGCGCCGTGGTTCTCGTCGTTGTTGACGAGCGAGAGGTAGTTCAGGGAGAGGTGGCTGATCAACCGCCAGGCGGTCTCGCCCTCGGCGTGCGAGGGGCGCGGCGGCGTGGGCCCGGCCACGCACCGCAGCGACTCGACCGGCGCGGCGGACTCCATGGTGAAATCGGTCCGCCCTTGGCCTACGGGCATCTGCAGCGGCAGGTCGCGGTTCGTGCACAGCGTGGTCACGGCTAGCTGCCTCAGGTCGCTGCGGTATGGCGAGGACTTGGCGTCCACCAGCGAGAGGTAGACCTCGCTGCCGGCGTAGCCCGAGCGGCGGCCGCTGCGCTTCTCTTTGTTCGAGATAACCCTGGGGCTGCGGTTGACGGTGAAATACGCGTGGCCGCTGTCGTGGTCCAGGTCGCTGGTGGAGTAAAACGACTGGAACGCCTGCTCGTCGTCGGACCGCGTGCCGAAGCCGGTGACGGTCTTGACCTGGTAGACCTCAAAGTCGCGCGGGCGGGTCCGGTCGGGCACCACGTGGAATTCCCACTCGCGGTCTGATAGGTGGATCCGGTCGGCTCGCTTGGGAAATAGGTTGATCACCGGGGCGCAGTGCAGGGCAAAGTGCGAAGGCTCGACCACGTTCTCCAAGTAGAGGTCTGTGTTCTTCATCAGGATGATCAGGTCCAGCTCGCTGTCGGTGCAGCGCTGGATGGCTGTGCTCAGACCGCCAAGCTCGATGAACATGAACCGTTCGGGGAATGCGAAGTACTCGCGGATCAGGCGGTAGCCGTGGAACGACCGCGGTCCGTACGGCAGCATGGCCTGGTCGTTGTCGAAGCCGGTGCGGCGGATGTGGGTCTTGGGGATCACCTCGTGCCACTTGGCGGGCTTGCTAGTGGGGCGGGCCACCACGGAGATCGCCTGGGAGAACATCTGTTCATAGATGTGCATTGGCGTTTCATCGGTGCCGCGCAGGAACAGCACCAGCTTGTCGAGCTTCAGCGCGTTAAACGTTAGGTTGGGTGATGTTTTGAGTCGTAGCCGTAGCGCCGCCTTGACGCCGTCGACCCGCGGCACGTCCAACGCGCCGATCGCGCGGGTGACGTACTCGGCCTCTGCCACGTGCACGGGCCAGAGCGTCACGTTGTGAGCCGAGCGGTACTCGCAGGGGGTCTGGTCGCCTTTGCCCAGTATGCTGCGCAGGACGGCCCCGCGGGGGATCTCGAACCCCTCGGCGAGGCCGGCGTCGCTGGTGTCGGGCGTGAACTGGACCACGGCCATCGACGGCAGCGGGGCCAGGTAGTGCGGGAAGACGGTCTCGAAAAGGTGCTGGGTGAAGCGGGGGAACTCGTCGTCGATCTTTAGCTGGACGCGTGCGGTGAGAAAAGCGAAGCCCTCCAGCAGCCGCTCGACGTAGGGGTCGGCGCAGTCGAACCCGTCCATGCCCAGGCGTCCAGCGATCTTGGGGAACTGGGCGGCGAACTCGCCACCCATCTCACGGAGGTGCTGCAACTCGCGGTTGTAGTAGAGCAGGAACCGCTTATCCATTGGTGTTGTCCTGGACCGTGCACTGGCCGGTTTCGAGGTCCAACTCCGTCTTGAGGAACAGCGACTCGGATAGCGGCTTGGCCCACAACTCGCCTTCGATCTCAAAACCCAGCGAGTGGTTGCCAAGCTGCTCGGACGGGGGGATGAGCTTGACTTTGATGCTGTGGTGGAGGATCCGCGGCTCGTAGTGGTGGATGGCGTGGAGGATCCGCTGCTCCATCTCGGTAGGGTCGACCGCGGAGGTCAGCGCGCCGGTCAGGTCGGGGATGCCGTAGTTGAGCACCGACTCGGCCACGAACGGGTAGTCCTCCAGGTCTTGCACGGATAGGCGTTCGCCGCTGGTGTTTAGGAGCCAGGCCAAGTCACGCAGCACGGCGTTGCGGTACTGGCGTAGGGACAGCACGCGTTCCTGACGGCTTTCTACGTTAGACTCCGGGGTTTCGTCGGTGAGACGATCCAACAGCGACGGCTGCAGCCTGTCCTTGGGCGTCAGATCAGCCACTAACTAAGCCCCCTCCGGCTGGGGCGTGTCGCCGCCCTCGACGGCATTGTCAAAGGTGATTTTCCGGACTTCCAGCAGCGGGTATTCGTCCGCGTCCGTGGCCAGCATCCGCTGGCCCAACCCGACATAAAAGTCTTTGCTTTGTTCAACCCACTCGGTCTTTCGGGCCATCTGGACCTTGTGGTCGTCGCTGGTTTCCGATCCCGGGTACCGCGTGGGGATCAGGGCCACGGCTTGGCCCCCGTTGGTCCAGGTGAACTGTGCGGGCAGCCAGACCAGGTCACGCAGGTCCGTGGGCGCTTCGATCTCCAGTTCATGGACGTGGCACAGCGGTACCCAGTAGTAGTTGCCGTTGATGATCGCTTCGATGATCGGCCCCAGGCGCGGGTCGGCGTCTGCGACCCACTCGAAGGGGGTGTCGTTGATCTTGCCCGATACGGCCGGGGCGGCTTCGAAGGCTTTTTCTCGGAGTTGCTGTGCCTGCTCGGCCTTGCCTTGGCACATCATCTGGTTGGCTTGCAGCAGCCAACCGACCCACTCTTCGGGCTCGCCGAAGAGCAGGGGCGACCGCTTGCCGGCGAAGATATCCGCTCGCAGTGCTTCGCACTGCAGCGCCTGGCGACACATCTGGGCCATGAGCAGGTTCACGGGGTCCATGTCGGCTGAGACGTTGAGCTGGGTCAACGCCCTGTCCCACTGACCCATGACGGAAAGCAACTGGAACAGGAACACACGCAGATCGGCGTTCGAGGCGTCCGCTCTGATCTGCTCTTGTAGTTTCTGCAACGCTTCGGAAAGGTTGCCCTCTTTGACCAAAGCCTCCGCTTGAGCCATCACTGATTCAGCCATCGGCTTATACCCCAAGCAAGCCGGCGCTTTTCAAGGCACCGGCTTGCTGTGTGATTAAAAACAACCTGTGAACCACGACAAGCCGGGCGGCATTAGCCGCCGGTGTTGTCGTCCTGGTTCCAGTGAGTCTCGACGTCGCCCTTGGCCGCACCGGTCTTGTGGTCGGTCTCGGTGTAGGTCCAGGTGATCTTGCTGTAGTTGAAGGCGACCTCTTCGAGCGGTAGCTTCTCGCCGCCC